>NZ_LMCH01000057.1:0-334789 GCF_001623095.1 Pseudovibrio sp. Ad5
TTCTCAGCTGCAGCGCTGGCGGTCCGTGTGTTGTGCCCCATTGTTCACTCCTAATCTCATGATCATGAGCCAAAACACTCCCTTATTCAAATTAACCGATCTGTCCATAAGGCTTCGATGGGGAACACGCCAGAGGTCGCTTCCTGTACCAAGAGCGGAAAAGGTCTTTTGCTGTGCAACCTGTGAACCATGGCTTTGCATCGCATCAATTGTCATTGAGATAAATGCATGCGTTTCTGCCTTATTCCACATAGTCTACATGTGGCGAGATCACATTTTTTTGCGAGTTTTGGATCGACTTTTTACCTTGCCCCTTTTTCTCATCATACTCCTGCGCGAGCAGTGAAGGAGGCCAACTTGTTGGTCTCGGTCGTTTGGGCTCCCCGAAAGATCGCCGCGAATATAGGTTTTTATGAGTTGGATCGATTAGCAAAGCTGGCAGTAAATTATCGAGCAATTGATACTTATGAATGTATACCCAATAGTTGATACCGTGCTTATTCAAAGCAGTATAGAAAAGCAAAACTAGTTCGTAGTCCGATAGCTGCGCCCGGAGCAACTTTACGTAAGGGACCTTATCCTCAATGCCTTCATAATCATAAACAAAACGTAGTACATTGTAGAGGTATCGATAGTAATGAGCTAGGTCCTGCTGACGGTCTACCCAGAAATTATCGTAGGCGTGTTGAAGGTGATCTTTCTCGTTCTCCTTCTCGTATAAAGCGGAGGAGTTATGATACTCATCGCGGAAATTTTCAAAAAATTGCTTAAAGCAATCACGCCCTTTCGTCTCTTTGCTAGTTGGTCGCTTGCTGTAATAGAGGTCGATCGAATTTACGATAGTATTGTGCAGAGTTAACATTTGGAAAAATGTTGACTCAAAGTTCTGACGATCTGTAGCTTTTAGCTGACTTTCTAATGCGGTCGCTGACCGTTTTAGTTCGCTCCGAGTTTCTCTAAGCTCGGCTTGCTGAAGGACTATTGTTAGCAACAATCCCATAAAAGTCAGAAACGTCAAAAGAGGATTTACAACGCCACCGAAAAAATCTCCAAAAGAACCAGCATCTTTGCCTAGAAAGGCAATGATACATGCGGTTAAAAAAACAACGGCTAGAATGCTTGCGGCAAAAACAAACAGGGTGAAAAGGCTGTTGTGAGAACTTTCTGCTTCAGGAGTTAGAAATTGATCAAACCGTTTACGAATACTCATCTTAAGTATACCCATCAACCAAAAGCAATTTAAAATGTACATATCAGTCAATAACCGCTGCTGAGTAAAATGCCAATGACATGATCTTATAGGAAAACGAAATGGCAATAAGATTTCCACTCGAGGCATTAAAATCACTATGGGTGCGCCGCCCGGACGGAAGGTGGGCGATGAGCAGCATGAAGGGGTTAACACTTTCATCTGAAACTGGTGGCGATGAGCAATATTTTCTTTTACGTGGAGATGTAGAGCTTCTGACCGATAGACCGAACTGTCGTTTTGATGATGCAATGTCGCTTTTTGGCACTGCAGACTTCTTAATGCAGCAAAGCATTGTTCCTGTCGTGGCATGGCTGGAAGGCGAGAATGCAATCAAGTGCATTGGGACCGCATCTATCATAAGCTGTACAGGTTACCTGATCACTGCCGCACACGTTTTACTTGATCCGTTAGAAGCCGGCTATGGTGCTTACCGAGAGGGGCAGCAGGTAAAGCTGCGGGATGACCTCAATTTTGGCGTCCTCATCCTTTATTGGACACAAGGAATAGGAATGCACTTTCACAAAGCAGTTCGTTTTTTTCCCATTGAAAAGATGTGGGCTTGGGGCAAGTGGAAACAAAGCCCACTGTTGTCTGAAGCAGACCGATGGGAGCACTCAACCGACGTAGCAGTGTGTAAAATCCCAGAAATGCCTAGTGGTCAAGCTCACCAGCCATTGAACATGTCATTAAACCCGTTTGTCCCGAATGAGGAGGCATATGCACTTGGATACGCGGAAATGCCTGATATCGAAATAGATCCGTATACTAGCCGGATCATGGACACCAGCATTCGATTTGATCTCTACGTTACCGTTGGAAATATTCTGCAGACATTTCCTCAAAATCACGTAGCCAAAGAAGTACCGACACCCGGCCCCTGCTTTGATTTCAACGCTCGTGCCCCTGGTAAAATGAGCGGAGCGCCTATTTTCGGTGCCAAGGGAGCGGTTATCCGAGGCATAGTCAGCCGGAGCTATTCGGGTGAAGAGCATGCTTACGGTTCTATGCTAGGCCCAGCAATGGAACTACCTATGAATGAGCCGGAGATTTACGGGCGTTCATTAAAGACATTACTCAAGAACGGTAATGAAGGAATGGCACAAGTTCACGGTTTAGGATTATAGCCACGTGTAGCAACTTGCATCTATTTTCCGAGAGCTTGGTCTCGGGCCCCTGTCTTCAGACGAAACAGAAAATTCAAGACTACATCGGAGGCAAATAACTGAAAGAGGAAAGTTTAAGTTACCACTTTTTGGTCCACTTACTTCAATAGATGGATGCCCAGTTGCTCCAAATACATTGATGGCTTCTCCTGATAGGCCGAGCCGCACCTATGAGATGAAATAGTTACGTCAATGTCGACCATGGGCTCAACAAGCTATTCTTAAGACTTAATCCTACTGACAAGAACTGGTACTACTTTTCCTTCAAGCCCTTAAACACCTCCATAGAAAACCCAAGCTCGATCTTCCGCAGCTCCCCTGCCCGATAACCCATAGACCCACCGTCCCCATATTCCGGCCGATCAATAGCGTGCCCCATCAACAGGCAACGCAGCTCATAATCCAGCCTGGTTTCTTTCATGCGGGTTTCAAAGGCATGGCGCAGAGAATAGATCCGGTGGTTATCAGAAGGCAGCAAACCCGCCCGCCGGAAAGCCTTCATAGCCGTTGCAGAAAAGTTGTTTTCCTTGTCCACATAGCGAGGAAAACCCTCAGGTGCCCGCCTCATCGCTTCATAAGATACACCCACCAGAGGAATATCGCGCACGCTGGATTCCGTCTTAATGGCACGATCCGGCTTAAACTTGATGGAGATATAAGGCACCTTGGCTTCCAGATGGATCTGCTGTGCAGAAATATTGCAAAGCTCAGAAGGACGGCAACCGGTTTCAATGCACGCAAACACAATCAGCGCTGCATCTCTATTCAGCGAGGCCAGAGCCCCAGGTTCAAGAATTTTCTGCTGTATCCACGAGGCAGGAAAAGGCGGCACATCCTGCCGCAAGGCTTTGGGACTGCGGAAATTGAGGTTTCTGAAAGGATTCTCTCGCTCCTCCTCCCCGACCCTCTCAAAATAGGCACTGTAGAGCTTGCGCATATTGCCAACATCGCGATTGGCGGAATTGCCGGAAAGCGGCCTTTCCCCTCCCTTGCCAGTCACACGATCTTGCCACCAGTTGAAAAACTGCAAGGCATCCTCACGGGTCACCTCTTCCAGATCTTTATCGCCAACAATCTTGATGAAGTTGCTCACAGCCCGGTTTTTGATTTTTTCATAACTTTTCTTCTGAGCTGCACTCATGCCCTTTTGCTCATCTGGTGCAATCTCAGCCAAATAGACTTCCATGGCCTTAGAAACCGCCACAGAAGGGCGTTTGGCAGTACCAAGCAATGCCTGCGCATCAGATTGCAAACCAGCCTCAGGCCGCCGTACCAACGCCAATGCACGCGCCACCACATCCACCACGGGGGCCGCTTCCAGCTCATAGGCAGGCTTAAACACAAAACCAAGCGCAAGCGCACGATGTTGCGCCGCCTTATAGTTCGCATCAGCAACATCCAGCACAGCTTCACCACCGCCATGCAGAGATAACCAGTAAAGCCGGTCAGCTTCTGCAAGCGCATCGCGCCGCGCACAGGCTTCTTCTAAGGATGATGTTTCAAGAGAGAGTTCAATTTTGCCGCGTTGGTCTAAATGCGCAACCTTTTTAGGCACGCGCCTGACGTAGTACCAGCGACTACCTCGCAACTTTAGGTATTTGTCTGACCCCTGCATAAAACCCCCAACTTGCAAATGTAGGGCAATTTGTAGGGCAAAAAGTGCGGTTTAGTAAACCCGCAAAAACAAAAACGGCGCTTTGCTAAGTAATATCAATCACTTAGCAAAGCGCCGGTTGGTGCGGCCGAGAAGACTCGAACTTCCACGGGTGTTACCCCACAGCGACCTCAACGCTGCGCGTCTACCAATTCCGCCACGGCCGCAAAACCTTGGCTTGCCTCCGGTTTGTTTGGCTCGTTGGCCTCGCCCCGTCGGCTGGTGAGCGGTGATATAGCCAACCCCTCGAACCTGCGCAAGTACCCTTTTTCAAAAATTCACAGCGCAGAGGAAAAAAATCGAAAAAACCTCTTTTAGACGGGCACTTATCCACTGCACCAGATATTTCAGATGCGATCTTCCATGTTTACAGGTCGCATATCCACAGCGCGCTGCAATACCTTTGTGATGACAATGCCAACTTTATCGCCAACCACAGTCACCTGCCCTTCAGCAACAGGTGTACTGTTTGCCAAAATCGTAACATCATCAGCTTCATGGGTGTCCAGCTCAATCACCGCACCACGCCCCATGCGCAACAATTGGTGCACTGGCATTTCAGATTTGCCCAGCACCACTGATATGTCGACGGAGATATCATCAAACCTGTTCATCTCTGTCTGCCTCCATCTGAGGGAATAAAATGCACCCGTCTCGTCTCTGTGAGTTGGTGCCCTGTTATTTTTAGTGTAGACGCTTACATCTCATTAGGGCAAACCAACTAACCGAAATCCGCAGATCATTTTGGGATAACAACATGGCCGATCGTCAAACCCTTAAAACAGACTTCTTCCCCCTAGAGGGATCTCCCCCTGTTGAGTGGGTGATCGACGACGATCTCGTGCCATACGAAGTTGCCCAGAAGGAAATGGAAGACCGCGTTGCCGCAATCGCCGCTGGCGAAGCCAACGAACGCGTCTGGCTTTTGGAACATCCGCCCCTCTACACAGCAGGCACAAGCGCCGATCCAGTCGACCTGATCGCCAAAGACCGCTTCCCGGTTTATGAAACAGGTCGCGGAGGGCAGTATACTTATCACGGTCCGGGACAACGTGTTGCTTATGTTATGCTCGATTTGAAGCGCCGTCAGCAAGACGTCCGCGCCTTCGTCGCAGCCTTGGAAAAATGGCTCATCGACACCCTGTGGCAGCATCACGTCCGCGGAGAAAGACGGGAAGATCGCGTTGGTGTCTGGGTTCAGCGTCCTGAAAAAGGCAAAGACGTAGAAGACAAGATTGCCGCCATCGGCATTCGCCTGCGCAAGTGGGTAACCTTCCACGGTATCTCACTGAATGTAGACCCGGACCTGGAGCACTTCACCGGCATTGTCCCCTGCGGCGTGCAAAAACATGGTGTCACCAGCTTTGTGGATCTCGGTCTTCCACTCACCATGCCAGAGGTGGATATCATCTTGCGCGAGCAATTCGAAGAGATCTTCGGAGCCACAGAAACCTTTGGACCGTCCGGCCTCGTTCAAAAGCCAGAGAGCGAATAACTAGTACTCGATGCGGAAAGACCCCTTCTCGTCAGGGGCATCCGCCAGCAGTGTCACCGCTTCAACTTGTGCCCCCACTGGCCCTTGCTGGACAGCCATCAGCAGGGCATCCACTTTTTCCGGATCACCGGTGACAACTGCCTCTACCGATCCATCAGCATTGTTCTTGCACCAGCCGGAAACACCGAGCATTCCGGCTTTTTTATAAAGCCACGCACGATATCCAACACCCTGCACCAATCCCGTAATGGAAAAGTGTTTGGTTTTCATTGGTATCTCCCGGTGCGCTTAAAGGCTTCACAGATAAAACTTTTCTCGATTCAGAGGACGAAGTTGGCAACACAGCTCAGCCTCGCCACAGCCTTAGATTGCAAGCCATAAAAAAAACATCAACTCCTATATCTAATAGGTAGCCCTTTAGGAGAGACTTTATGAATTTTCTCAAATCCCGCCTGACTGCTCTTTCATTCTCCGCAGTCATGATTTTTCTACCAGTTCAGAGCTTTGCTCAGATCAATTTCACCAGTCAGTTCAACGAGATCATAGAAATGGCTGATTATGAAACCGGCATCGCTTCTTTTGTAAGCAACACTAAGCAGAATCCGGAAAACAATCAGGCAAAGCTCGCATTGGGCGCCCTGCAGTTTCTCAATGCCCTCCAAGGCATTCAACAGGACCTATACAAATATGGCGCCGGAAACACATCCCCAAACAGAAGCCTGAGGTCGATCCTCCCCGTCTTCAGAATCCCGGTTGCCCCAAACCCAACGCCAGAACCCGTTACCTACAACAAGACAAGGGAAATGCTGGAGAACTTCGTGTCTCAGCTGGAACAGGCAAATGAAACTTTGAATGGGATATCAGAGCAACCAGTAAAGCTCACGGTAGACCTTTTGAAGATCAACTTAGATGCAGACAACAGCGGAACCGTGGAACCCCACGAAAACCTCGCCACAATTCTCTCAGGCCTTTCCAGAAGAAGCCCGTTTCAGCTTGAGGATGATACAACAACGTTTCCTATTACCTTCGATCGGGCGGACGCAAAGTGGCTACAGGGGTACTCTAACCTACTCATGTCGATGGGCAATTTCCTACTCACCTTTGACTATGAGAACACCTACGACCTCACCTTCCATAGTGTCTTCGGCGCATCTGCAACCACCTACGGCCAGCAGTTAGAAGACATGGGCAAAGCAGACAACGAGCGCGGATTTGGCTCCTTCGCCACCCCAATCAACTTCCTGCATTCCATCAACTGGACTGTGCAGAACCCTGATCGCCTAAAAGCAACGCGCCAGAACCTCTTGCAGGTGATGCAGCTGAACTACGAGACATGGGATCTCATTCAAAAAGAAACGGATGACGACAACGAATGGTTGCCAAATCCCAATCAGACCAGCCCCTTTCAAGCCCTCCCTGTCACGCAAGAGACCATCGACAGCTGGCTGGAAGCCGTCAAAGCCTCCGAACAGGTGTTGACCGGCGAGCTTCTGATTCCATCCATGGTGTTTGAAGGCGGGATCAACATGAAGACCTTCTTCGAGACCGCAAAGACCTTCGACCTTGTGCTCTTCATCACCGGACCAAACTCCGTTGACTATGTGGAACAAGGCCCTGTTTGGGAAGGAGATTTCATGCGCACCATAACGCGCCCAATGGGCCGAAACTTCGGTTCATTTGCGGTCTGGTTCAACTAACAGCTCATACAAAGAAAAAGCCCGGCAATTAGACCGGGCTTTTCAATTAGTTCTGTTTGCGCTCCACATGCACAGTATAGAGCGATGCGCCAATGATCAGCGCAGCCCCAAGCCACAAGTTGCCCGGTGGTACCCAGCCGAAAATAAGGAATCCACAAAGCACATTAAGCGGCAGCTTGAGATGATCAAACGGCTGCAGATAAGCTGCATCGACCTTCTCATAGGCCATAGCCAATGAGCCTTGCGCAATCGCCCCCAAAAGCCCCGCCAGAATAATCAACCACCACATACTCATGCCAACTGGCATTGCCAAACCACCCGGAGCCAGGAAAGCCAGGACGAAATTAACTGGTGTCAGCAGCAGAAGAAGATAGAGCGTAACAGATTGCGGGCTCTCACGTTCTTCCAGCTTCTTCATACAAAGAATAGAAGAACCCCACAGTAAAGCTGCGATAATCGGCAGGAAAGCAACCAGCTGAAAGGCATCATCCCAAGGACTCAGGATAATCATGCCGCCCACAAAGCCAACCGCTGTCGCCGCCCAGCGCTGCCTGCTTGCGGTCTCACGCAAGAACAACGCCGCTCCAATAGTCACGAAGAACGGAGAGGTCATCAAAAGCGCAATCGCCTGCCAGATCGGCACACCATTCGCCAAACCGGCTACCCAGAACTGAACGCCCAATGCTGCCAGAAAGACGCGGAAGATATGCAGCGCCAGCTGTTCTGTGTGCAGCCCGTCAACACCAATGCGCCAGATCACCGGCAGCATCGCAACAAGCGAGATCAGGTATTGCCAGAAGGTTGCACTGGTAGAACTCAGCCCCTGCACCATCGTCAGATACTGTATGGCAGAGTTGGTGATAGCAAAAGCAGCACCGGCAAAAACCATCCAGCTTGCGCCCACAACAGCTGCGGACGCACGAGTAGAACTGCGTGTTGAGCTCATGCACGCACCTCAAATTCACGAGATAAAAACAGAATAAACATAAGAAATCTTTCTGATCCAAAGGGCCAACAACAGCCACGTTTCATTGAATCAGGACGCGCAAGCCAACAGTGCTCTTCAAAGCACCCCTCACCTACATTCTCTTTCATCCGGACTATAACCGTCGGTTCCGGGTTCTCACCGGATCTGCTGACCCTTCCTGAATATGGAAGGCGCTCGCGGACTTATGGCTCGAAGGCCCATCACCACCGGTAGGGAATTACACCCCGCCCTGAGAATTATCTCCCATCATTGGGAGACCTGATTTCTAACAGATTCTCAGGAAATTGCGAGTTGTCTTTCAGTCTAACTGAAAACACATTTGTGAACGGACTGTCACTCGAAGGCAGCCTCGCAACTTGATGCCAGGAGAGCTGCTATCGCAGATCCCATTGGCGCAGTTCCTCACGGTATGTCTCGGGGAAATCCCAGTGTTCTGCAGCTTCCAGAATACCTTCCCACGCTTTAACATGAGGCTTCCCCGTCCGCACAGTGCGGCTCATATACATAATGGCAGACTTATTCTGCCCACCGCTGCGAACCGGAAGAAAGACCTTGTCCAGACCCTTGCGGAAAAGCGCTTCAGCGCCATCCACAATTGTAACTTCCCCGATGCGGCAATCCCACAGAACACCGTGAACACGCTTCCCCGGCGCTTTCACCATGGAAGGAACACCTTCAGACGTCACGATAAAGCGATAGCCATCCATGGAAGCTGGCCCCAGCGCTTTGGCTTGCGGGCAACGGCTTGCCATGGTTTTCGGGTTCATCAGGCGGCCATAAGCGAAATAAATCGGCATCAATTCAACTCATTACAAAGAAGGTCAGGCGACAAGACTGTCAGCAAGGTGAGCGGCAAGCTCTTCACGCGAAGCAACCACTGTATCAGCTCCGCAATCTGCAAGCTCACTTTCAGAGCCATAGCCCCAAAGCACACCAACGGAGCGGACGCCATTTTCCTTCGCTGCGATAATGTCGTGCTTGCGGTCACCAATCATAAGACACTGAGAGGCGTCCAGATTTTCTTGTTCCAACAGATAGGCCAAAAGGTCCACCTTGTTGCCACGGGTCATATCAAGCTCGCAGCCATAGGTTTTCTCAAAAAAACCATCCATCTCAAAATGCGCGACAATCTTTTTCGCATAAACCCAAGGTTTGGATGTGCAAACAAACAAGCGATCTCCGCGATCCTTAGCAGCCTGCAGCAGCTCAATGATCCCGTCATAACGCACGTTTTCATAAAGCCCAACAGTGGTGAAGCGCTCGCGATAAAGGCGAATCCCCTCAAGGATCAGCTCTTCATCTTCCGTATTCAGAAGTTGGCGATAGGTTTCTGTGAGAGGCGGCCCGATGACAAAGGCAAGATCTTCAGCAGGAGGAACCTCGCGGCCAAGCTTTTCCAGCGCGTATTGAACGCTCGTTACAATGCCGACAAAAGGGTCTGTCAGCGTTCCATCCAGATCAAAAAGCAGAGTGCGCAAAGCCAAATCCTCAACATAGGAATTGGCTTCGCACCAACTCCTTATTCAAATTCCATGATAACAGCATCAACTGCCAGACTGTCACCCGGAGCAGCCTTGATAGCGCTTACCACACAATCACGTTCGGCCCGAAGTACATTTTCCATTTTCATGGCTTCAACAATGGCCAGCTGCGCTCCAGCTTTCACGTCCTGCCCCTCTTCTACATGAAGAGAAACAACAAGGCCCGGCATTGGGCAAAGCAACAGGTTGGATGTATCCGGTGCAACCTTCTCTGGCATCAATGCAGCAAGTTCAGCGTTGCGAGGCGTCATCACCTTGGCAACAACAGAATAGCCTTGCCAGTCCAGCTGGTAGCCATTCTCAACAGACCGCACTTGGGCACTTACAGCACGATCACCAACGTGACCTTTCCAAAGCATATCGCCCGGAACCCAGGAGGACGCAACGCGTTCGCGAGCACCACCCTCAACACACACATCAATATCAAGTGGTGTTGCCGCCATGCCTTCAATCAACTCAGCATCCAGCTTCTCACCATTGATCAAAACACCCCACTCACGGCGTACACCTCCATGATGCGGACGCAGGCGACCCGGCAAGTGATCCAGACGCTCACGCTCAATCAGGTGCATGGAAAGCGCAACAGACGCCAACACATTACGGGCCTCTGCATCAGGTGTAGCTGGTTCAAACCCATCAGGATACTCATCAGCAATAAAGCCGGTTGCCAACTGACCAGAACGCCAGCGCGGATGCTTCATGAGAGATGCAAGAAACGGCACGTTGTGCTGGATACCATCCACCTGAAACTCATCCAGCGCAGTGCTCATGCCTTCAATCGCTTCAGCTCGTGTCGGCGCATAGGTCACCAGTTTTGCGATCATCGGATCGTAGAACATGGAGATTTCAGAGCCTTCCACCACGCCAGTATCATTACGCACCACATAAGCGCCGTGATCACCTTCTGCAGGCGGACGATAGCGCGTCAGGCGGCCAATGGATGGCAGGAAGTTGCGGTACGGATCCTCAGCATAGATACGGCTTTCAACAGACCAGCCATTCAGCTTGACCTCATCCTGCTTCAAAGAAAGCTCTTCGCCAGCGGCAACTCGGATCATCTGCTCAACAAGGTCCACACCAGTGATCAATTCAGTTACCGGATGCTCCACCTGAAGGCGGGTGTTCATCTCAAGAAAGAAGAAGCTCTTGTCCTGTCCAGCTACAAACTCAACTGTACCCGCGCTATCATAGTCAACAGCCTTGGCCAGCGCTACCGCCTGCTCGCCCATCTTGCGACGAGTTTCTTCATCCAACAATGGAGAAGGCGCTTCTTCAATCACCTTCTGGTTACGACGCTGAATAGAGCATTCGCGCTCACCCAGATAAACAGCATTGCCGTGTTTATCGCCCAGCACCTGAATTTCAATATGGCGCGGGTTCTCAATAAACTTCTCGATGAAGATACGATCATCGCCAAAGGAGCTGATAGCTTCAGACTTTGCGCGCTCGAAGCCATCCATGGCCTCTTCATCATTCCAGGCAATACGCATGCCTTTACCACCGCCACCAGCGGAGGCTTTAATCATCACCGGGTAACCAACCTCAGAGGCAATCCGCTTGGCATCTTCAGGGCTTTCAATCAGCCCCATATATCCAGGTACAGTGGAAACATCAGCTTCAGCCGCAAATCGCTTGGAGGTGATCTTATCTCCCATCACCTCAATCGCTTTTGGATTAGGGCCGATAAAGACAATGCCTTCCTGCTTCAAACGCTCACAGAATTCTGCGCGTTCGGAAAGAAAGCCATAACCTGGATGCACAGCCTCAGCACCGGTCTGCTTACATGCTTCAATAATCTTGTCGATCACAAGGTATGATTTCGCTGCAGCCGGTTCACCAATGTGTACGGCCTCATCAGCCATCTCCACATGAAGCGCATCTCGGTCCGCATCAGAGTAAACAGCAACCGTTTTGATCCCCATCGTTTTTGCCGTTTTGATAACACGGCAAGCGATTTCCCCACGGTTTGCGATCAGAATCTTTGAAAACATGCCCATCCCACATACACACCTTCTTTATTTACAGTGCAGGGTTGTAGGCATCTCTACGCACTTCCGCAACCTCACAATTGGGCGAAGAACCATCGCACTTTCGTAGGGGCAATGGATGCACAAAGCATCTAAGTTTTGACGGGGCTTCACCCGAATACAGAGCATTATCACTTAAAATGCGTTGAGTTTCGCGCTCACCTCTGGCAACACAGTTTTCCAACAGTCGGAAAGTTCTCAGGAGCCAAACAATGAATGAAAACAAGATTTTTCTGGAAGGCCTGTCTTTCTATGCATTCCATGGTCTCCATGATGAAGAAGCTAAATTGGGCCAACGCTTTATCATTGATCTGACCTGTTGGGCGGATTTTGAAAAGGCAACTGTTTCAGATGATTACGAAGACACCATCTGCTACGGCACCCTTGCGAAAACTGTCGAGGATGTTGTGACCAACTCCCGCTTCAACCTGCTGGAACGTCTTGCCGGAGCTATTTGTGAGGCCGTTTTCGCGATGGATCAGCGAATCTCCAAGATCACTGTGAAAGTGAATAAACCCTCTGCCCCGGTGCCGGTTCATACAGGCGGGTTTGGCGTAGAAGTCACACGTGCACGACCTGCAGCAAAAAGTTAAATCAACGGCATCTTCTTTAGAACCGGCTAACCACCGCTCACCTTGATACTCGCACTTTTGAGCTATTGCCTTCAAAACATATGGAACTGCGGCGTTCACGCCAGCATCAACATCTGCATTGTAAGGCAACTGATCCCATGCGTAGTGCCTCCACCACCATTATTGCCAGTAGTCTCATTACTCTGTTGTGGGTAGCCTCAGCCAATGCTCAAGCACGTCCAGATGCGAGGGCCCTGACATGCGAGCAGGCAAAGCAACTGGTCGACAGTCGTGGAGGCATCGTCCTGACCACAGGCCCGCGAACCTATGAGCGCTTTGTGAGCAACATCAGATATTGCCTGCACAACGAAGTGCTTCGCAGAGAGTGGGCCCAGACCAAAGACAACAACTCCTGCCAGATCGGTTATCGCTGTTCACCACGCACACGGCAGAACCAGTAATAAGGGAGGAGACTATGCGGATATCAACACTGCTCGTTCTTTCGAGCACTCTGGCTCTCATGGTTTCCACCACAGCGCACGCACGCCCTGATACACGGCAAATGTCCTGTCTTGAAGCCCGCTCCGTCGTACAGCGTGCTGGCGGCATTGTATTAAGCACTGGCGTTCGTACCTACGACCGTTTCGTCGCGGGCCTTCAGTTCTGCCAGCCTTACGAACGCTTGATGAGCCGCTGGGTCCCCACAAAAGACCAGAAGCGCTGCTTCATCGGCTATTCATGTGAGCCGGGTTACAACAGCGGCGAAGGACCATTCGGCTCCGATATCTTCGACTGAGCCCTTTGAAGATCCACGTTTCACGCAAATACACTGCAGTTGCACCATAAAACGCAGCTGCAGTTACCCACATTCGAATCCTTCATCCACATCCTGCGAAACTCACCTTGCCCGTTCGGCATGACCAACAGGCGGTTGAGAACTCCTTTCTGCACCACCATCAAGCAAAAGTGTGAGCTTGATCACAGACAGGCAAGTAATCCCCAAGAACACGAAGACACGAGTTCGTTACCGGCTTAAATTCAAAGTTGCGAAAAGAAAATTTTGTGTTCCAAAACACATCTTACTCAAAAATTTCCAGTAAACATACAATCATCAACGAACAACAACAAACCACAAACATCAAAAAACAAAGCATACAACAAAAATAAGCTTGAAGAAAAACAAGATAACTACAAAACACAAGATATAAGGCGGCACGGAGTTGCCTTGTATCAGTCTAAATTGAAAAGACACGCCGAAGTAACAACCAACATCGGCAAAACCCCATCAGAAAGACTGCTCCTCCCGGTCTTTCGCTCTGAAAATGACTAGAACTGAAAGTAAAACAAATGAAAAAGATCGCTCTGACCCTATCCGTACTTGGCCTCGTATCTGCTGCTTCTATCGCTCAGGCTGCTCTGGTGAACACCGGTGACCTGACTGCCTCCCAGGCAAAATCACTCGTACAGGACAAAGGCGCAATCGTCCTCGCAACCGGCCCAGGTCTTTACGACCGCTACGTTGCAAACGCTTCTTACTGTGCTTCACACGAAGAAACTCAGCGCGCTTACGTCGTAACCAAAGACTCCAACAGCTCCCTCATCGGTTACACCTGCGTCGTCGAAAACAGAGATAACTAAGCCTCTAATCCGCCTCAAGTTAGAGAGCCTCCCCCCATCAACTTCTTAGGGAAAGACTGTTCCTCCCCAGTCTTTCCCTCCCCAAATGACACAAATTAAAAATCGAAAGTAAGACCAATGAAAAAGATCGCTCTGACCCTATCCGTACTCGGCCTCGTATCTGCTGCTTCCATCGCTCAGGCTGCTCTGGTGAATACCGGTGACCTGACTGCCTCTCAGGCAAAATCACTCGTACAGGACAAAGGTGCAATCGTCCTCGCAACCGGCCCAGGTCTTTACGACCGCTACGTTGCAAACGCTTCCTACTGCGCAACACATGAAGAAACAGAGCGCGCCTATGTTGTGACCAAAGACTCCAACCATTCCCTCATTGGTTACACCTGCGTAGTTGACAACAAAAACAACTAAAATCTAACTCGCCCCAAGTTAGACGCACGTCCCCCATCATCACGCTCCAGGGAAAGGCTTTGCCTCCTAGTCTTTCCCTCCCCCATTTCCCAAAAGAATTAAGAAACCGAAAGCTAAACAAATGAAAAAGATCGCTCTGACCCTTTCCGTCCTCAGCCTTGTCTCTGTTGCTTCTGTTGCTCAGGCTATGAACGCTCCACGCACCAATACAACTGACCTCACAGGGTCTCAGGTAAAGTCTCTGGTGCAAGAAAAAGGTGCGATCGTTCTCTCCACAGGTCCTGGCCTTTATGACCGTTACGTAGCAAATGGCTCTTACTGTAGCCCAAGCGAAGAAACACAGCGCGCCTACGTTGTGACAAAAGACTCCAACCACTCCCTCATTGGTTACACCTGCGTGGTCGAAAACGACGAAAGATAAGACCTAACTCGCCCCAAGTTAGTCTCCCTTCCCATCAAAAAACCCGGCCTTCATGTGAAGGCCGGGTTTTTTGATGTTTCGTTCGATCAGACAACAATTCTTAGAGCGGGATGTTGTCGTGTTTGCGCCAAGGCATCTGCTGGTTCTTAGTCCGCAACATCGCAAGTGCTCTCGAAATGCGCATCCGTGTAGACTGCGGCATGATCACCTCATCAATGTAGCCACGCTCCGCAGCAACAAACGGGTTCGCAAACCGGTCTTCATAATCCTTGGTGCGCTCAGCAATCTTCTCGGAATCACCCAGCTCATTGCGATAGAGGATTTCAACGGCACCCTTTGCACCCATCACAGCAATCTCAGCAGATGGCCACGCATAATTCATATCACCACGAATGTGTTTGGAGCTCATCACATCATACGCGCCGCCATAAGCTTTACGCGTGATCACTGTGATTTTCGGAACAGTCGCTTCACCATAAGCAAACAGCAGCTTTGCGCCATGCTTGATCAACCCGCCATATTCCTGCGCAGTCCCTGGCAAGAAGCCCGGAACATCCACGAAGGTTACCAGCGGAATGTTGAAGCAGTCACAGAAACGAACAAAACGCGCAGCCTTCCGGCTTGCATCACTGTCCAGAACACCCGCAAGAACCATTGGCTGGTTGGCGACAATACCAACTGTGCGCCCTTCGACGCGGCCAAAGCCAGTGATAATGTTTCCGGCAAAGCTTTCCTGAATCTCAAAGAAGTCCTGCTCATCGACAGTCTTCAGGATCAGTTCCCGCATATCATACGGTTTGTTCGGATTATCCGGAACCAGCGTATTGAGACTCTCATCCAAACGAGATGGATCATCATAAACGGAAAGTTCGGGCAGCGGAGCCTGATTGTTCATCGGCAGGTAATCCACCAAACGCCGAATCTGCAGCAACGCTTCCACATCATTGTCAAACGCACCATCGGCGATGGAAGATTTGGTCGTGTGAATGCTCGCGCCGCCCAGTTCCTCAGCCGTCACAGTCTCATTGGTTACTGTTTTCACAACATCAGGACCAGTGACGAACATGTAGGAGGTATCGCGCACCATAAAAATGAAATCGGTCATGGCAGGTGAATACACATCACCACCAGCACATGGACCCATAATCACAGAAATCTGCGGAATAACACCAGATGCCTGAATGTTACGCCAGAACACTTCACCGTATCCACCGAGCGCAGCAACACCTTCCTGAATACGAGCACCACCTGCATCAAAGATCCCGATGATCGGTGCACGATTCTGCAGCGCCATATCCTGGATCTTCATGATCTTCTCGGCGTGTGTCTCTGACAGAGATCCGCCAAACACAGTGAAGTCTTTCGAGAAGAGGTAAACGGTACGGCCGTTGATGGTTCCCCAACCAGCGACAACACCATCCCCAGGGAAATGCGTTTCCTCCATACCAAACTCGGTACAGCGGTGCTGCTTGAACATATCGAATTCTTCGAAGGAACCTTCATCTAGCAGAATTTCAATGCGCTCTCGTGCGGTGAGTTTTCCGCGTTTGTGCTGCGCATCAATTCGGCGCTGTCCCCCACCAAGCCGCGCTTCATCACGTCTTTTTTCTAATTCAGCTAGAACTTCCTTCATCAGATATCTCAGCTCCCAATCTAACTGAGTTATCTCCTAGCACGCCCCTACGCACAAAAACTAGTAAGCCGTTGGATTGAGAAGCCTCATGCAATGCAACTGATTACTGCCTCAACCCAACAACCAATAACCCTTGGGAAACCAAGCATTCTTTGATGCTTTGACAGCTAAAACTCACTCTGCCTCATCAGCACTGCCAGCATTGAGCAATCCATATTTTTCTTCGCCTATTTTCTTAAGAAGCTCCAATTGAGTCTCAAGGAAATCACAATGGCCTTCTTCATCTGCCAGTAAACTGTCAAAAAGAGCCATTGTCACGAAGTCACCTTGCTGCTCACAAAACACACGAGATTCGCTGTAATACACAATCGCTTCACGCTCCCCTGCCAGATCAGCTTCCAGCACTTCCTTCACTGAGGACCCGATGCGTAAAGGCGCGATATGCTGCAGGTTTGGATGCCCTTCCAAAAAGACAACTCTTTCCACCAACCGATCCGCATGATGCATTTCTTCAATCGATTCAGCCCGCTCTTTCTTTGCGAGTTTGGTATAACCCCAATCTTCAAGAAGTCTGAAATGCACCCAGTATTGATTGACAGCTCCAAGTTCCATGGAAATGGCTTTGTTCAAACGTTCAATGACACCGTCTTTTGCTCTCATGAGTTCTCAGTGCAAGCACTGCTCCTTAGGGAATGCAGGTGAAACACAACTCGTTTTGAACCGACCCTAAAACGAGCTTTGATCCAGTAAACATAGATCAGCCTAACCCGCCGCCAACCCAAACCCCCTATCGTTCCTAATGAAGCGCTAGTCTGAAACAAACAACTTTAACCCAACAAAAAAGAGCCGCCCTACAGGACAGCTCTTTCTAATCAAAACAAACGGTTAGGCGAACTTATTCGCCAGTATCAGCCGAGTTTGCATTCAACGCGCCGTAGTGCTGTTCACCAATCTTCTCAAGGAGATCCAGCTGAGTTTCAAGGAAGTCAATGTGACCTTCTTCATCAGCCAGTAGATCATCAAACAGCTTCATGGTGACGTAATCACCTTCAGCATCACAAATCTCACGGCTCTTCTTATAAGAGGTGCGAGCTTCATGTTCACCAGCAAGATCCGCTTCCAGAACTTCCTTAAGATTGGTGCCTATCTTCAAAGCGCCAACAGTCTGCAAGTTTGGATGACCACCAAGGAAGAGAATGCGCTCAATCAGCTTGTCAGCATGTTGCATCTCTTCAACGGATTCTTCGCGCTCTTTCTGCGCCAACTTTCCAAAACCCCAATCATCCAGCAGGCGGTAATGCAGCCAGTACTGGTTGACGGCACCAAGCTCCAGTTTCAGAGCTTCGTTAAGCCGCTCAATAACTTTCTCATTATGTTTCATCGGCGGAATTCCTCAATATTCTTGATTAGGGCAGTATTTGGCGATGTTTTCGTTATTACGAAAGCCCTGAACTCATATGTGCAGCAAGAGTGCATAGTTCAACAGATTCGATGGTAACACGGCAAATGAAATTCACTTGCCCACATACTACAAACTATTGATTTCTTTCTACGATATCAGGAGAAGCCACAACACCAACAAAAAAGCGCAGCCAAAAGCCGCGCCTTAAGACAACTTCGCAAAGAATAAGCCTTAGCTTTCTTCTGGTGCTCCAACGAGAATAAGCACTGCTGCGTTGAACTCGTCGTTTTTGAAACGACGAATACGAGCAGCCTCTTCATCCTGCCCCCACTGCTCAATGTTCCAATCTTCATCAACATGAGCTGCAGACCAGACAACATCCGCCTCAAAAGCTTTTTCAGCCAGCGCTAGCGCCAGCAAAGCAGAACCGCTAATGGACGTCACTGTATGGATCGCAGTTAACTGAAGCGCATCATATTTGCCCAGTTGCGCACGATAGGCTGTTGTCACCGCCTCATCTTGCGCGACATGCATAATCCCTTCAACGAGCTTGAAGCGACCAGCAAACAACTTCTCCGCCCAATCCAAGACTGGGTCCCACTGATTTTTCTGGCGAGTGACCAATTCTGCAGGGGAAGCTGCGCGGTAACACAAATGATCATTTCCGGCATACCGTGTGATCTCGTCTGCAACTTCCGCAAACTTGTCTTCAACGGCATCAATCGCAGAATGGGCGATGCGCGTCAGCGGCATCGTCGCCGGATCAATCTCTTCTTCCTGCAGCTCCCATTCGGCAGCCACGCCTTCAGCAATCACTTCATCCTTAAACACCAGCGCATTGCGACCGGGTGTTTTAATAGAGCGTCCATCCAGCAAAACAGCGAAGACGTCATCTTTCAGCTCAACGCTCACACGCTCATAAAAGCGTTTCGGTAAGTTCCGTTTGGTGTGCTCACGTGCAGCCTGAACAGCATCAACAGGCCCTTTTGCAATGTCATCTGCAATCTGCTCAAAAATGTCACGCATTATGCAACTTCCTTATTCCATTTGAAGTGCTCACTAAGCACCGGAATGAGTTCCTTAAACTGATTGATAACATAGGTGGCTCCAGCGCTCTTCACATCTTCAGCGCTGTGATAACCCCATGTAACTCCGACAGATTTCACACCTGCATTGCGCGCCATGTGCATATCAAAAGTCGTGTCACCAATCATAATCGTGTTTTCCAGATCAACACCAGTTTCGCTCATCGCCTGAAAAATCATACCTGGATTCGGCTTGGAGGGTGCAACATCTGCCGTCTGCATGGTGGTAAAAAGCCCTTCCAGCTCATGCAAGCTGATCAGGTGTTTCATACCGCGGGAATGCTTGCCTGTTGCGATACCAAGAAGCACATCCTCCCGGCTATCCAACTCTCGCAAAGCGTCAATCGCCCCCTCATAAAGAGGATCATAATCACGCCCTTTGGAACGCATTTCCCAAACGATCTGCTGGTATCCCTTGACCATCTGCTCAATCAAGTCCGGGTCATTCCGCCCCAGCAATTGCTCAAACGCCACATCCAGTGTCAGACCAACCGTTGCAAGAATTTCATCTCGCGATGGCATAGGCAGATCGACAAACCGATACGCTGCAGTAAAACCAATCATGATATTGTCTTGGCTATCCGCAAGCGTGCCGTCGCAATCAAACACAATGAGATACATGAAGATCAGCCCGTAACTTTGCTATTACTTATTCTGGTTCATTGATATCCGGATCATAGTCCTTCACATCCATACCAAGCAAGTTCCAGGTTTGCTGCATATGCGATGGCAGCGGAGCAGAAACATCAATCACACCATTACCTGACGGATGCGGAATCATAATCCGACGAGCTAGCAAGTGCAGCTTGTTCTGGATGCCACCGGGCAGCTCCCAGTTCTTGATATTGAAGTACTTTGGATCACCGACGATAGGGCAACCAATATGCGCGGCATGGGCACGCAGCTGGTGCGTACGGCCTGTTACAGGCTTCAGTGATACCCAGGAAAGCTTCTGACCGGACTGTTCAACCACATTGTAAAGGCTGACTGCGTGCTGTGCTTCATCATCACCATGACGGGCAACACGCATGCGCTCTTCACCTTCATCACGCGCCAGATAGGTCGAGATACGACCCTGACGCGGCTTTGGTACGCCAGCAACCATCGCCCAGTAGATTTTACGCGTGTTGCGATGACGAAATGCCTTTGTCAGCTCCTGAGCTGCACGGCGGGTCTTCGCAACCAGCAAAATACCGGAGGTCTCACGGTCAAGACGGTGCACCAGACGCGGCTTATCACCCTTCTGGTTGGTGAAGGCGTCAAGCATACCATCCACGTGACGCGTCAAACCTGAGCCACCCTGCACAGCAAGGCCAGCAGGTTTATTCAGTACCATCACATGCGCATCTTCAAAGAGCATCATCTGCTCAATGGCTTCACGGTCACTGTCAACCAACTTGCGCGGACGAGGTCTGGCATTCTTGCGGTCATCAGCAGCCAGCTCAACACCGAGCGGTGGAATGCGGACTTCTTGCCCCTTTTCCAATCGGGTAGAGCTTTCGGCACGTTTGCCATCAACTCGAACCTGCTTAGTGCGCAGCAGTTTCTGCAAACGGCCAAAGCCAAGTTCCGGGAAGTTTTCTTTAAACCAGCGATCAAGACGCATGCCTGCTTCGTCGGCATCAACGCGGCGCATCTCAATTTTAACTGGGCTGCCACCGTTGTTTTGCGGCGCTGCTTTGTTCTGGGAGCCACTCATGGGTGAAGGTCCTGACTTCTAACGCGGCGGCAGCACGAAGGGTGCGCCAGCCGTTCCTAATAAATCCGTTGGCGCTCATTTGGCAGCTGAAGGCAAAACATGCAAGTCTTTCACGCAGATTCAGCCCCTAAAAACGAAAAACCATCAAGTTTCTATGAGTTTTTGCGGGCAACTTGCAAATTAGGCGAGAACCTGCCGTGTGAGATAAAGACCTGCAAACAAGGCTGAAACGGAAAGAACAAGCGAGACCAACACATAAGCGGCGGTTGCAATAGGTTCTCCGCGTTCCCACAACACAGCGACATCCAGCGAGAAGGTTGAGAAGGTAGTGAAACCGCCAAGAAAACCCGTCGCGATCAGATAACGCAGCTCAGAAGAAGCATTCAGTCGCTGAGCAAGAACCTCAACAAAGATCCCCATCAGCAATGAACCAAGAATGTTTACGGTGACAGTGCCCCACGGAAATGAAGGGCCTAGAAGACGAAGTCCGGCCATTGAAACCAGATGTCGACAAACCGCTCCTGCCCCTCCACCAAGTGCTATCAGGATGAGATTTTTCATGCATTCTCCCTATCGGATTTTGAATGGCATGTCTTGCACAAATTGCACAGTAACTAACATCCCTTAGAGAAGACCTCATCAACCTTCTCACGACAAGCTTCCACCAACTCTTCATGATCTTCCAGATGCGCTTCTTCCTCATCCAGAATGTCAAGGAATATCGCGCGCAGGTTCATATCATCACCAGGAGCAATCCGCTGTGCCGACCCGTGGCACTGATGATAAACATCCCGCAGTAACCGCACCAGCCGCTCTGCAGCGTTGAGCCGTCCCCACAGATAATCATGCTCGCGCCATCCGCGGTTGAAGAAGGCACCAAACATCTGCAATTGCGCGCCTTTCAAATCAACGCCACCGGGACAAAGCAATTGCGCATCTTTTGGACTGATGCGCCCCACCTCAATCTTACGAAGTTCAAAAGCATCAAGCGCCTGCTGAACCGGAAACATACTGGTGTCGAAGAACGGAAAGCCGATATAGCCTTCAAGAATACCTTGCGCCGCCTTCAGATCACCCAGCTTGCCAACTCCCTCAAACACAATGGAATCTGTCAGTTTATCAAGGTCGGCAAGCCCCATACGAAGGCTGAGAACCCCAAGCACTTTGCGCACTGTCTCCAATTGCGGCGATACTTCCTTCAGCAGCGTCGCAAGGTAGATGGTCTCTGTGCCATAAAACTCCTCGGACCAACGGCTCCGCAAGTTGGCAATCTGCCCATAAAGTTCACGCTTAAACACATCCAGATGGCGCGCAAACTCAACAGACCCAGCAATCTCTTCATGGTGATAGAACTTGTTGATCTGCTCGATCAAAAACCGCAACTGCCGAATGCGATAGTCAACATCAAGGCTCTTCAGCTCACGAAGTATCTTAGCCTGATCCCGCTGCGCTTCCCCCTCCTCTTCTTTGGAGAAGGTTAGCGCATTCACCACCACTTCTTCCACGCTTTCCCAGGACCAGAGAGCAACCTCCTCGCCCTTTTCAACGCACCCCTCTTGCTGCGTGCCGGAAAGTTCGGAAATCAACAAGACAACCCGGTGGGCCAGATGCCCCAAACGAAGCTGAAGATAACCGGCATTGGCAAAACCAGATTGCTCCATCGCTGCCAGCTCAGACCCTTGCCGCACAACTGAAAAGTCACCCTCGGTCTCTGGCAGGCTGCCATGCTTTTCAAGCAACAGCTGCACTTCATGGCGGACCATCGGCAATGCAGCTTCAGCCACTTCCTGAATCCGCCGCACCTTCATGTTGATTTGCTCAATCTCCTGCAGTTCATCACCAATCGGTTCATTACGCGGAATGTGAGCTAACGATGCGAAAATGCTTTTGAAGAAGCCCGGAGGCTCTGGCTCAGCTGGCACATCACGGTGCGAGAAGGGCAACGGATCCAGATATAGTAAACGACGCACCACTTCGCGAGCTGCAGGTCGTTGTGCAATGGAACCAATAAGCGGTTCGAAGGGCTTGTTCATCACCAACGATCCATCAATGAAGATACGCTCCCCTTCTTCATCGCAATTGGCATGAAGCACGTTGGTTAGGAACGCTTCACGCCCGCTCCACTCAAGACCCTGACGTTCAAGAACGCCATCCATCTCCTCAGCACTCATAGGCGGAAAGGCTCCAGGGAAACTAGAAGTCGCTCTCGCAGCAAAGACCAGATCAGGAATACACTCCGCACTCATCTGGCTATGCAAACCGCTGGACACCCGATGAATGGCATTGAACTTTACAATACGTCGATGATCCAACTCCTCAATAAACTCGGGATCATGCAACGCAATACGCCGCAACACACCGTGAAAATCCGTGAGTGTCACGAACAGCTCCAACCGCTGTCCATAAGGGATCAGCGTCTCCCCGCGATCCTCTTCATCCATCGCGCGGCAAGCATCCACCAGCCATCCTGAGTAGCGCTCACCTGAGAACGGCGGCGTAAACCATCGTGAACTGATAAAATCTCGCAGCTTGGTGCGTGTTTCCTTGTTTTGGGGAACGTCAGTCCCAAGGAAAACCAGCAGCTTATCCAGAATGGGCGCAAGCACCCGCTTGGCATGTTTGCTGACCCCGGATGTTTCATTGGCCAGCTTGTCAACATCAGCAAGCGACAGCCATAAATCGCTATGGTGCTTGAGCGGCAGATCATGCGCCAGTGCCCGCGCCAGCATGATCGCATTCACACCTCCGGCAGACGCGCCAGAGATTGCATCAATCACAACCCGCAGGTCCAGCTGTGGCCCAAAACTTTCAAGAAGGTCGAAGTAGGATTTCGCTGAGCCTTCGAGAGTGACATCACTCTCAACACCGCGCTCACGGTCCCGCCGCAACTGATGCAACGCATGGGAAGCACGCTGAAGATTTAGGAGTTCACGGGTGACACCGTGCATGTAGATGGCGAGTGAAACCCCGCCATACAGCACCAGTCCCAATCTCAGCTCAAGTTGCCTCATGCATGCACCAGAATTCGCTTAAATAAAGAAGTCAGAGTATGATGCGCAGATATAAATGAACGCAACAAGCTCATATGTCAGTGTGCGAATTAGGATGCCCGAATGCAATCGGGAAACCCAAACAAAGTTACGTGTAGTTTATGTGTAGTCTTGAAAAGTGACCGCCAGTTTTCAGAAAAGGCGAAACAACGAATTCTGTCGCAACGTCCCAACGAGAACCCAGACAGACAGCTCTAGGCAGTGCCGCGCTCTTTTCTCAAGCGATCCCAATAGCTCAGTCGTTTTTGAACATCACGCTCAAAGCCACGGGCATTCGGCTCATAATATTTTTGCCGGCCCATCTTCTCAGGGAAGTAATCCTGACCAGAAAACGCATCTGGCTCATCATGATCGTAACGATAACTCTCACCATACCCCATCTTCTTCATAAGCGTGGTTGGTGCGTTCAGGATGTGCTTTGGCGGCACAAGAGATCCATGTTCCCGCGCATCCATGCGAGCAGCTTTATAAGCCAGATAGGACGCATTGGACTTGGGAGCTGTAGCCAGATAGACTGCGGCTTGAGCCAGTGCATACTCCCCTTCTGGTGAACCAACCAGCTGAAACGCATGACGTGCAGCATTCACCTGCACCAGCGCATTGGGATCAGCCATGCCAATGTCTTCAGAAGCCATCACTGTCAAACGGCGGATGATGTATAGCGGATCTTCTCCGCCCTCTAGCATCCGGCACATCCAGTAGAGCGCCGCATCCGGGTCCGACCCGCGAATAGACTTATGAAGCGCAGAGATGAGATTGTAATGCCCGTCCTTGGTCTTGTCGTAGATCGGCGCACGTCGCTGCACCACTTCCGCAAGGCGTTCCGTGTCGAAAATCTCGTCATCGCCAGCCGTACGCCAAACGTCTTCCGCCAAAGTCAATGCAGACCGGCCATCACCATCTGCCATACGCACGAGAGATAAACGCGCATCCTCATCCAGCGGCAAGTCACGCCCCATCACCTCTTCCGCGCGTTTGAGCAAATCAATCAGCGCATCTTCATCGAGTGAATGGAACGTCAACACATGCGAACGGGACAGCAGCGCCGCATTCAGCTCAAAGCTCGGGTTCTCAGTCGTCGCACCGACCAGAGTGATGGTGCCATCTTCCATCACGGGCAAGAAACTATCCAGCTGAGCGCGGTTGAAGCGATGGATCTCGTCAACAAACAGCAAAGTCCGTTTGCCGGAAATCTGACGTCCTCTAGCCCGCTCAAAGCACTTTTTGAGATCAGCAACACCGGAGAAAATGGCAGAGATCTGCTCAAATTCCAGTTCCGTAGCATCTGCAAGCAAACGGGCAACCGTGGTCTTACCGGTACCCGGAGGCCCCCAGAAGATGAGAGACCCCAGAGAGCCGGACCGCAGCATGCGGCTTAAAATACCAGCATCACCCAAAAGGTGGCCTTGTCCGACAACATCCTCCAGAACACGAGGCCGCATGCGGTCTGCAAGCGGCCTGTCTTCCAGCTGATCCATCCCATTGGCGGAAAATAGATCACTCATGGTCTCTCAACATTCCTCTAAACTGTTTTGGAGGGTAAAACTCTCAAAACAGCATTATCGCAAACTTACCTGTCGTAGCTGACCATCACGTTTGAAAGTGATGTTCCAGGTGCGCTGCTTTGTGCCGGTCAGCTTGGAAAGGTCTTTGGTGCTTTGAACTTCAGCGCCATTAATCTCAACCACGATATCACCGGGTTTAAAGCCGACATAGGCAGCAGTACTACGAGCTTTAATATCAGCAATTACAACGCCTGAAAACTCGTTGTACATGCGCAACTCTTCAGCCACAGCAGGAGAAAGATTCATAACCCGTACACCAGTAAATGGCGAGTTCCCTTTGATCTCTCTTTCATCTCTAGCCACAGTTTCCGGCGCACGCTCAAGGCTGATCTCAACAGCAAAGGCCTCACCACCGCGCAACATCTCAAAACGCGTAACACCACCAACTTTCTTCGTAGCCAAACGGTAACCATAAGCATCTGGATCATCCACCTGAGTGCCTCCAACAGACATGATCAGGTCGCCGACACGAATACCAGCACGGTCAGCTGGGCTTCCTTCCTGAATACGTGTCACCAGAACCCCGCTAGGACGCTCCAGCCCAAGGCTGGCAGCAATATCAGAGCTGACTGGCTGCACACTGGTGCCAACCCACGGGCGGCGCACGATACCGCCGTCATCAGCAGCTGAAGCAACCACTTCCACCATATTGGCAGGGATTGCAAAACCAATACCGTTGGAGCCACCGGAACGCGAGAAGATCGCAGTGTTCACACCAACAAGATGACCGTTTAGATCAACCAGCGCCCCACCCGAGTTACCCGGATTGATGGCGGCATCTGTCTGAATGAAGAACTGATAGTCCGAGACGCCCACCTGATTTCGCGCAACAGCAGAGACAATTCCCTGCGTCACTGTCTGCCCAACACCAAACGGGTTCCCAATCGCCAGCACCAGATCGCCCACTTCAAGTTCATCAGAGTTGGCAAACGGCACAACAGGGAACGCCCCTTCTGCATTGCGCACCTTCAAAACGGCAAGATCTGTGCGCTCATCCATCAAGATGATATCAGCATCAAACTCACGCCGATCAGAAAGTGCCACACGCACCTCATCAGCGCCCGCGATAACGTGATGGTTGGTAATAATCGTGCCATCAGCAGAAACGATCACACCAGAGCCCAGGGAGCTTTGAACGCGGCTGCGCGAACGAGGTGCGAACCGATCGGATTGCTCACCAAAGAAACGACGGAAGAACGGATCATCAAAGAATGGAGAAACTCTGCGGCGCTCTTGCACGGTACGACTTGCGTACACATTCACCACCGCTGGCGCGACCTTCTTCACAATAGGAGCGAAGGAAAGTGAAATCTCGGCTTGAGATGTTGGAACAGTCTTTTCACTGGCCAGTGCACCAGTGCTTTGCATTGCAACAACGCCAGTAGTCCCAAGAACTGCACAAAAAAGCAGGTGAGCAGCTGACTTCCTGATTTGACCCATTCTTAAATCCCTTCGGCAAGAGCCCCCAGTTCACAATGATTTTCTTTCAAAAAATTTGGGAGCAGCAGGTTACAGATAAGTCTGCAATATGGAAATGAAAAGGCCAATCTGTCGGTTTTAAGCAGCGAGCTCGTATCCCCGAAAACTGCATGTGGATTTCAAACTAGTAACAGTTTGAGTGTACTAAAAAAGATCTCACCTGCTCAAAACGCAAAACGCCGGTCTCCCCGGCGCCTCACTCGTCTCGATAAAACCTGACAGAATTTAGGCTGCCCGGATGTTCTCAAGGTATTGTTCAACCATGTTCTTCAGCTCTTCTGACTGGTGTGTCAGCTGATTTGCAGCGCCAAGAACATTCTCTGCTTCATGACCAGCGTCACTTGCGATCATGCTCACACGGGTAATAGCCTGAGCAACCTCAGAACTACCAGAAGTCACCTGCTGAATATTGCTGGAGATATCTGTTGCAGTCACGGCCTGTTCCTGAACAGCACCTGCAATCGCAGTCGCCGCTTCATTCACGTCACCAATAACCGTGCTGATTTCCTTGATAGCCGCAACAGCCTTCTCGGTCTCAGCCTGAACAGACTGAATCTGAACACTGATCTCGCCAGTTGCCTGGCCAGTCTGGTTTGCAAGGCCTTTAACTTCGGATGCAACAACCGCAAAACCCTTACCAGCTTCGCCAGCACGAGCAGCCTCAATCGTCGCATTCAGTGCTAACAAGTTGGTCTGATCAGCAATATCATTGATGAGAGATACAACTTCACCAATGCGCTGAGCAGCTTCCATAAGACCGTTCACAGACACCTCAGCCGCAGCAGCCTTCTCAGCCGCTTGCTTGGAAACATCAGCAGAACGACGAACCTCACGGTCAATCTCACCAACAGTCGCAGAAAGCTCTTCAGCAGCACCCGCAACAGCCTGAAGGTTCATCAAAGACTGTTCAGAGGCTGAAGACACCGTCTGCGCTTCAGTGTTGGTCTGCTCAGAGATGCTTGCCATACTCTTCGCGGTGGTTTCCAGATTACCGCCAGCATCAGTCACAGTGGTCA
The DNA here is from genome assembly GCF_001623095.1 of Pseudovibrio sp. Ad5. Classification (NCBI taxonomy): domain Bacteria; kingdom Pseudomonadati; phylum Pseudomonadota; class Alphaproteobacteria; order Hyphomicrobiales; family Stappiaceae; genus Pseudovibrio; species Pseudovibrio sp. Ad5. The sequence goes on from NZ_LMCH01000057.1 coordinate 27,786, forward strand.
GGATGTCTCGAACGCCAACATCAAAGTTCTCGTTCAAAGCATCCACGCGTTTCACGCGCTCTTCCTGTTCATGTTGCTCACGCACCTGTTTCTCATCCAGCTCTCTTGCACGGACAAGACCAACTTGGAAAGACTGAACAGCTCGGCCAATATCGCCAATCTCATCCTTACGCTGAGCAGAGATAATCTCCACATCCAGATTGCCGTTCGCAATCTTATTAAGATTGGCTGACAGTCGATTAAGCGGAGTAGACAGACTACGTGCCATGAAGATGCCAATTGCAGCAACAACTGCCAACACGATCAATCCGCTAATGATGATCTCTTTAGCGAGGGCATGAACCACAGCCAGCGCTTCGCTTACATCAGTCTTTGCAACAATAACGGTTGGGAGTTTTTCAAAACCAAGTGGCAGGGCCAGAACAAACTGTTCCTTCACTTCAGCAAAACCAACATTGCTTTCCAGGTTCGCCTGCAGGTCTTCAACAACTTTGGCAACAACCTCTGGATCATCTTTCTTCACCAGTGCCGTCGGCACATCAGACAGAACCTGATTGGAAAGGATGGTGCCATCAATGCGTGCCAGATAGGTCTGACCAGTCTCACCCATATTCTCACGATTTTGCAAAACACTATCGAAGAACTCAGAGCCGAGACGAATGGAGATAACCCCCTTAAACGTGACCTGGTTGAAGTCTTCAACAAACACAGGAGCCGAAATCAAAAGAGATGCAGAATTTCCATCAGGCGCATATTGAGCGATCTCAGAATAGACCACGTCGCCTTCAGTGGCTTTCGCCGCCTTATTGAATTCCTGACTGAGCAATGTGCCGGATAGTTTGCCATCCTTCACGCTCTCAAGAAACTCAGAGGATTTGGTCGCAGAGTAAATTACCAGACCGTTTGCATCCATGATCAGGATGTCCGCATAACCTCCACCGGTTACACTCGCCACAAAGTCTGGATGAACAACAGCATGACGCCAGGAATAAAGCGTCTTGTTACCATTCCCAGTCAGCTGCAGACGATCAGCAACAGAAGAGCCACTCTTTTGGAAGTAGCTAAGGATGTCATCCTTATCTGCACTCAGAGAATCCATGGAGGCCAGCAAGTCGGTCATGGTAACGCGCATAGCGCTACTCTTGACCAGACGCTTGATATCGCTATCAACGCGCTCCAGCTTTTCATCGAGAGTATCCCGACGAGCCTGTGCCACGAGTACGAGCTGTGTCTTGCTCGCTTCAGTCAGCGCGCTCTCAGCACGCGTATACCCAAGGAATGCCACAACGGCACTCGCAATAATTGCAAGCCCAACCATAATGAATGGAAGACGAACAGCAATACGATTAAAATAATTTTTGACTCTAGGTGAGGATACAGAGCCGCTCTCATCAGATTTAGAACGCATATTTGCCCCCGAGTAATACGTTGGGAGCATAGTCGGGCTATAGTGTTAATCTCCGCTTAAAACAAATATTTAAAATGCTTTTCAAATCGAAGAAAAATTGAAATACCGATATGATTTAGCTATGTTTTCTCACAAAACTCGGAGCGCCTTGCACTATGATAAGTTGCAGTAGCAACCTGACCCGAGCAATTCAGTTCCACCTGTTAAAACTCACGCTACGCAAACTATTTCATCAGATTCGTTCTGCAAAAAGTAAGAGCTCTTGAGTGAATTTCATTCAGGCAACAAAAAAGGGCACCCGAAGGCACCCTTTTTCAAATCGCTTATGCGAAAAGCTTATGCAGCAGCTTCAGCTGTCTCAGCAGCTTCTTCAGCAGCAGCGCGTGCACGATCTGCAGCGCCTTTAGCTTCTACGTCGCGCTCAACCAGCTCGATAACAGCCATTGGTGCATTATCACCATGACGGAAACCAGCTTTCAGCACGCGAGAATAACCACCCTGACGGTCCGCATAACGCTCTGCGAGGGTATCAAACAGTTTTGCTACCATTGCAGTGTCACGGATCTGGGAAATTGCTTGACGACGTGCATGCAGGTCGCCGCGCTTGCCCAGAGTGATGAGCTTCTCGATGATTGGACGCATCTCTTTTGCTTTCGGAAGCGTCGTAACAATCTGCTCATGCTGGATGAGCGAAGCTGCCATGTTAGCGAACATCGCTTTACGGTGGCTTGACGTCCGATTGAGCTTGCGGCCGGAATTACCGTGGCGCATGGCCCTCTCCTTTGTTAAGTCAATTACGATCTAGTACATCAGATCGCCGGAACCTCACGCAACGCGCTCGGTTCCTGTTCCTTTAATATTGGTGGTCTTCGTAGCGCTTAGCGAGCTCATCGATATTTTCAGGCGGCCAGTTTGCCACTTCCATACCGAGATGCAGGCCCATTTGCGCCAGAACTTCTTTGATCTCGTTGAGAGACTTACGACCGAAGTTCGGTGTACGAAGCATTTCTGCTTCTGTCTTCTGAATGAGATCGCCAATATATACGATATTGTCGTTCTTCAGGCAGTTTGCCGAACGTACAGACAACTCAAGCTCATCAACCTTCTTCAGCAGTGCTGGGTTGAACGCAAGTTCCGCGACTGTGTCTTCCTGAACTTCACGCTGTGGCTCTTCGAAGTTCACGAAGATAGACAGCTGATCCTGCAGGATACGAGCAGCAAATGCTACTGCATCTTCAGGGATCACAGATCCGTCAGTTTCAACAGTCAAAGTCAACTTATCATAATCAAGAACCTGACCTTCACGGGTGTTCTCAACCTTATAAGAAACCTTCTTAACCGGAGAATACAGGCTGTCAACCGGAATCAGACCGATTGGAGCGTCTTCTGGGCGGTTAGCGGCAGCTGGAACATAACCCTTGCCGGTGTTTACAGTGAATTCGATGCGAACTTCCGCACCTTCATCAAGGTTACACAGCAGCAGACCTGGGTTAAGAACCTCAACGTCACCTACAGTTTCAATATCGCCAGCGTAGACCGCACCAGGACCCTGCTTACGCAGAACCATACGCTTTGGTCCCTCGCCTTCCATGCGAAGCGCGATTTCCTTGATGTTCAGGATGATGTCAGTCACATCTTCACGAACACCAGGAATAGACGAGAACTCATGGAGAACGCCATCAATCTGAACCGCTGTCACTGCAGCACCCTGAAGGGAGCTAAGCAGAACGCGGCGCAGTGCGTTACCAAGAGTCAGGCCGTAGCCACGCTCAAGAGGTTCTGCAATCACAGAAGCCTTAAAGCGTGCATCATCGCCAGCACGAATGTCGAGTTTAGTTGGCTTGATAAGCTCTTGCCAATTTTTTTGAATAGTCACGTTCATAAACCCTCTGGCTTTCCCGTTGACCTAAAAGTCAACTAATCCTTGCCTGGGTGGAAAACTAGCCTAACGAACTGTTAGACGCGGCGACGCTTGCGTGGGCGGCAACCATTGTGCGGGATCGGAGTTACATCACGGATAGATGTAATAACGAAACCTGCAGCCTGAAGCGCACGCAGAGCGGATTCACGTCCAGAACCTGGACCACGTACTTCTACTTCGAGAGTACGCATGCCGTGTTCAGCAGCCTTACGACCAGCGTCTTCGGCAGCGACCTGTGCAGCATAAGGGGTAGACTTACGAGAACCCTTAAAGCCAAGCGCGCCGGCAGACGACCAAGAGATCGCATTGCCCTGAGCATCGGTGATGGTGATCATGGTGTTGTTGAACGTAGAGTTCACATGCGCGACACCTGAAGAAATGTTCTTCCGTTCGCGACGACGCACGCGCGTCGATTCTTTAGCCATTATATTTCCTAACTTCGATATCTACACCGCCGTATAGCCGGCGGCTCCACCGGATAACCGGCTAGTTATTTCTTCTTACCAGCGATCGCTTTAGCAGGGCCCTTACGGGTGCGAGCGTTGGTATGAGTGCGCTGACCACGGACAGGCAGACCACGACGGTGGCGCAGGCCACGGTAACAGCCAAGGTCCATGAGACGCTTAATGTTCATTGCAGTTTCACGACGAAGATCACCTTCAACGGTGTATTCAGCGTCGATTGCTTCACGGACTTTCAGAACTTCTGCATCAGAAAGTTCGTTGACGCGACGCTCTGCAGCAATACCGACTTTCTCGGTGATTTCCTGCGCGAACTTCGCACCAATGCCATGAATGTACTGCAGCGCGATAACTACGCGCTTATTCGTCGGAAGGTTGACGCCAGCAATACGTGCCACGTTTGTTTTCTCCAATTACGAGGGTACGTTTGTTCCCTCTCCCATTTTTTTGCCGATAACACACCTACAACCAGGCAGGTTGAGGGCGCACCATCACACAGCAAAAAGATCAGCCTCGGTTTCCCAAGGAAAACCGGCGCCAATCGATTATGGTGTCGATGTGCGCCGGCTATACTTTATTATAAAGGCAAGCGCAAGCGCCTGCCTTCAAAAAGCACGGATTAAACCGTGCTCAAAATCGTATCGATCTCTGAAGCAACCTCGTCAACGGACTTCATGCCATCAACGCTCATCAGCATGTTCCGCTCACCATAGTACTTGATAAGCGGGGCTGTCTGCTCGTTGTAAACTGCAAGACGCTTCTTCAAAGACTCTGCATTGTCATCGGATCGAGCTTCGGCGCTTTCACGAGCACGTGTTTCGATACGCTCAAGAAGGATACCTTCATCGACCTTTAGCTGCACAACAGCATCAAGTCTCTGGTCCTTCTTCTCAAGCAGTTCGCCAAGAGCGTCTGCCTGAGCAATGGTGCGTGGGAAACCGTCCAGAATGAAGCCTTTTGCACAATCAGCCTGATCAATACGATCAGAAATGATGGAACAAATCAGGTCATCAGAAACCAGGTCACCACGTGTCAGAACATCTTTAACCTTCAAGCCGACTTCGGTTTCAGCTGCAACAGCTGCACGAAGCATGTCACCAGTAGAAAGCTGGACAATACCATGCACCGCAACAAGTCGACCTGCCTGAGTGCCTTTACCAGCACCAGGAGGGCCAAGAAGAATCAATCTCATCTACGTTTCCCCCTCAACTTCGTTTTCTTCACCAAGCCCTCGTACTGATGAGCAAGAAGGTGTCCCTGGATCTGAGAAACGGTATCCATGGTGACGCTAACAACAATGAGCAGAGACGTACCACCGAAGTAGAACGGCACACCCGTTGCTGAGATCAGGAACTCTGGCAACAAACAAATGAGAGTAATGTATATTGCACCGACAACCGTAATGCGAGTTAGCACATGGTCAATGTACTGCGCAGTACGTTCGCCTGGACGAATTCCTGGAATGAAGCCACCATGCTTCTTGAGGTTGTCTGCTGTCTCCGACGGATTGAAAACAATCGCGGTGTAGAAGAAGCAGAAAAAGATGATTAATGCAGCATAAAGAGCCATGTAGGCTGGTTGACCGTGTCCCAGCAGCGCAGTGATTGTTGTCAACCACGCCATCGAACCAGTGGAATCACCGGTTTGGAAACTGGCTACAGTCGCTGGTACCAGCAACAAGGAGCTCGCAAAAATCGGTGGAATAACACCAGCCGTATTGAGTTTGAGTGGCAGGAACGAAGTGTTCCCCTCAAACATCTTATTGCCCTGTTGGCGACGTGGATACTGAATCAGCAACCGTCGCTGTGCACGTTCCATGAAGACGATAACGCCGATAACCACCACAGACAGTATGATAACTGCCAGAATGATTGGAGTTGCGAGCGCGCCCTGACGACCAAGTTCCAAAGTGGAAGCAATCGCAGAAGGAAGCCCGGCAACAATACCGGAGAAAATGATCAAAGAAATGCCGTTACCAATGCCGCGAGAGGTGATTTGCTCACCCAGCCACATCAGGAACATAGTACCACCAACAAGGGTAAGAACTGTTGCAATACGGAAGAACCAGCCCGGATCGATAACAATGTTCGCGCCAGCCTCAAGACCAACGGAAATACCGTAGGCCTGGAAGGTTGCCAGAATCACTGTACCAAAACGTGTGTACTGGTTAATTTTTTTCCGGCCTTGCTCACCCTCTTTCTTCAGCTGTTCCAAAGCAGGAACAACAGAAGTCATAAGCTGGATGATAATCGACGCAGAAATGTAAGGCATGATGCCGAGGGCAAAAATAGCCATACGCTCGACAGCACCACCGGAGAACATGTTAAACAGGCCAACAATGCCAGTTTGTACGTTTCCGAAGGCCTGTGCGAGCGCGTCAGGATTAATTCCAGGCAGAGGGATATAGGTTCCGAATCGATAAACCAAAAGCGCGCCTAGCGTGAACCAGATCCGCTTCTTCAGTTCCTCGGCTTTAGCAAAGGCAGAAAAGTTAAGGTTTGAAGCAAGTTGCTCGGCAGCAGAAGCCATTCCGCGCTCCGGTCAGTTTGGATACACCCCGAAAAAAAGACAAGGCTGTTAAGCCTTGCCTTCCTTGATTACGACCTTGCCGCCTGCTTTTTCAACTGCTGCAACAGCAGTTTTAGAAGCACCAGCAATTTCGAAAGTTACAGCTGTTTTCAGCTCACCGTCGGACAGAAGGCGTACGCCATCCAGAACGCGGCGAACAACGCCTGCTGCAACAAGTGCTTCAACAGTCACCGTCGCGGAAGCGTCAAGCTTACCAGCGTCGATTGCTGTCTGAACACGACCCAAGGACACAATGTTCAGGTCCTTAGCAAAGATATTGGTGAAGCCGCGCTTTGGAAGACGACGATGCAATGGCATCTGCCCGCCTTCAAAGCCCTTGATAGCAACACCCGAACGGGACTTCTGACCTTTGACACCACGGCCGCCGGTCTTGCCCTTACCGGAACCGATACCGCGTCCTACGCGGGTCCGGTCCGAAACAGCACCCGGGTTATCCCGGAGTTCGTTGAGCTTCATGATAGTTCTCCCGGTCCGCTTATGCTTCGTCTAAAACGCGAACCAGATGCTGAACCTTACGGATCATGCCGCGTACTTCTGGAGTATCCTTCAGAGTACGACGACGGTGCATCTTGTTCAAGCCCAGACCAATCAACGTAGCACGCTGACTAGCAGGACGGCGAAGCGGGCTACCGATCTGTTCGACTGTTACAGTCTTTTCAGTATTAGCCATGACACTAACCCTTGTTCTCAGTCAGCAAAAGCGAGGCTTATGCCTCAGCCTTTACTGGCGCCGCATCATCGTTGTCACGACGACGAGCCTGCAAGGAAGATACCTTGAGACCACGACGTGCTGCAACAGAACGCGGGCTGTCTTCTTTTTTCAGTGCATCGAAAGTCGCACGAACCATGTTGTACGGGTTGGAAGTACCAAGGGACTTCGCAACAACGTCCTGGACACCAAGTGTCTCAAACACAGCACGCATTGGACCACCAGCGATGATACCGGTACCGGCAGGTGCTGCACGAAGTACAACTTTACCTGCGCCGTGACGGCCTTCAACATCGTGGTGAAGAGTACGACCTTCACGAAGTGGCACACGAACCATAGTACGCTTAGCAGCTTCTGTTGCTTTGCGGATGGCCTCTGGCACTTCACGAGCCTTACCGTGACCAAAGCCAACGCGGCCTTTCTGATCACCAACTACTACAAGAGCGGCGAAGCCGAAACGACGACCACCCTTTACAACTTTAGCGACGCGGTTGATGTGAACGAGCTTATCGACAAATTCGCTGTCGCGCTCGTCACGATCCCGGTTATCCTGTCTCGCCATAATAATGTTTCCCGTTCTCTAGGAGCACCAAAAGGCGCTGATCAGAAGCTCAGACCGCTATCACGTGCTGCATCTGCCAAGGCCTGAACACGGCCATGATAGATATAACCACCACGATCAAACACGACTTCTTTGATACCAGCAGCAATAGCGCGTTCAGCAATAAGCTTGCCTACAGCAGCAGCAGCATCTTTATTGCCGCCGTTTTCTACTTTTACGTCTTTCTCAATGGTAGACGCGGACGCAAGGGTTACACCCTTGGTATCGTCGATGATCTGAGCGTAAATCTGCTTGGATGAGCGGAAAACGGACAGCCGAGGACGACCGTTCGCTACCTTTTTGATCGAACGGCGCACACGGGCGCGACGACGTTCGAAAGAATTTCCATTCGCCATGGTCCGTACCGTTACTTCTTCTTGCCTTCTTTACGAACGATGAACTCGTCCGCATAACGAATACCTTTGCCTTTGTATGGCTCAGGTGGGCGATATTCACGAATGTTCGCGGCAACCTGCCCTATCTGCTGCTTGTCAATGCCGTTGATGACAATTTCTGTCGGCTTCGGACATTTGATTTCTACACCCTCAGGAATGTCGAACTTGACATCATGAGAGAAACCAAGAGCAAGATTAAGGGTCTTACCTTGAACCTGTGCACGGTAACCAACACCGGTAATCGCCAGCTGCTTTTCGAAGCCGGAAGTCACACCTGTGATAAGGTTAGCGACCATGGTGCGGGACATACCCCACATAGAACGCGCAGTCTTTGACTGGTTGCGCGGATCAAGACGGATACCATCATCCGCCATATCGACCGAAACGAGATCGTTGACCACGAAGGAGAGTTCCCCCTTCGGGCCTTTAACGATAACATTCTGGCCGTTGATCGTTGCCGTTACCCCGCTTGGCACGGGGACTGGCTTCTTGCCAATTCGAGACATAAGATCAACCTGTCTGTTATTTTAGTTAATCGTGCAATGCCGCGTCAGAAGACGCGACAAAGTACTTCACCACCCACATTTTTCTCACGTGCATCGTGGTCTGCCATTACACCCTGAGGAGTAGACAGAATAGATACACCCAAGCCGTTTGCAACGTGTGGGATGTTCTTGACTGAAGAATACACACGACGACCAGGCTTAGATACGCGCTCAATGGTGCGAATCACTGGTTCACCGTCGAAATACTTCAACTCAATTTCAAGCTCAGACTTGCCTGCACCGAAGTCAACAGCGGTATAACCGCGGATGTAACCTTCGGAAATCAGAACGTCCAAGATGTGTGCGCGCAACTTAGAAGCAGGTGTGCTTACTTTAGATTTGCGACGCATCTGCGCATTACGGATGCGCGTGATCATATCCCCGACTGGATCGGAAATCGACATAGCAGTAACTCCTTACCAGCTCGACTTCACGAGACCCGGGATCTTGCCCAGGGAACCCAACTCACGAAGCGCAATACGCGACATCTTAAGTTTGCGGTAGTAACCGCGTGGGCGACCTGTGACTTCACACCGGTTGCGTACCCGTGTAGGCGCGGAATTGCGCGGCAGCTTTGAAAGCTTCAGCCGTGCATTGAAACGCTCCTCCAGGGACAAGCTCTCGTCCTTGGCCATGGCCTTCAGGGCAGCACGCTTGTCAGCATATTTACTAACAAGAGCTACGCGCCGCTTGTTTTTCTCGACCGCGCTTTTCTTCGCCATCGTCTGTCCTCGTTCCTTTCCCGTATACCGCTTTTATTTGCGGAACGGGAAGTTGAACGCGCGCAGCAGTTCACGCGCTTCGTCATCGGTTTTAGCATTGGTACAAACAACAATGTCCATACCCCACATTTGATCTACTTTATCGTAGTCAATTTCAGGGAAAACAATGTGTTCTTTAAGTCCCATAGCGTAGTTGCCACGTCCGTCGAAGCTTTTCGGATTCAAGCCACGAAAGTCACGTACACGCGGAAGCGCGATTGTGATCAAACGATCCATGAATTCGAACATCTGGTTACGACGAAGTGTAACTTTAGTACCCAGCGGCATATCTTCACGAACCTTGAAGGTCGCGATAGATTTTCTAGCACGGGTAATAACCGCCTTTTGACCAGCAATCAAGCTAAGATCTTCAGCAGCGATACGAGCCTTCTTGCTGTCACCAACAGCTTCACCAACACCCATGTTCAAAACGATCTTTTCGACCGAAGGAATCATCATCGGGTTGGTGTAGTTAAACTTCTCCTGAAGCTCACCACGCACTACATCATTGTAGTGCGCCTTGAGCCGTGGAGTGTAAGTAGCGTCAGCCATCAATCACGTCTCCTGAACGCTTAGCGACACGAACAGTGGCGCCTGCATCATTAGTCGTGAAACCGACGCGGGTCGGCTTGCCATCCTTAGGATCAGCAATGGCAATATTGGAAAGCTGAATAGGAGCTTCCTTTGTGATGATACCACCTTCGCTCTGTTGGGTCTGGCGCTGGTGACGTTTCACCAAGTTAACGCCACGCACGACAGCTCGGTTGTCAGATGGAATCATCTGGAGAACTTCCCCAGTCTTTCCTTTGTCACGACCGGCAATTACGACGACTTTGTCGCCCTTTTTGATCTTCGCGGGCATCAGAGCACCTCCGGCGCAAGCGAAATGATCTTCATGTGATTCTTGCCACGCAGTTCACGAGGAACTGGGCCAAAAATACGTGTTCCGATCGGTTCTTTGTTGTTGTTGATCAGGACGGCAGCATTGCTGTCGAACCGGATCACACTGCCGTCAGCACGACGGATGTCTTTAGCCGTGCGTACGACGACCGCTTTCATCACGTCGCCCTTCTTTACACGACCCCGAGGAATTGCTTCTTTGACGGAGACAACAATGATGTCGCCAACGCCAGCATACTTCCGTTTGGAGCCGCCGAGCACTTTGATGCACATGACACGACGCGCGCCGGAATTATCGGCTACGTCGAGGTTAGTTTGCATCTGAATCATGACTCGTCGCCTTGTTCTTTCTCAGCACTCTAAAAGTTAGAAATGCTGGATGCGTTCACTAGCTCGCTGCTTCCGTAGAAACAACGGTCCATTTCTTATTCTTAGAGATTGGAGCACACTCTTCAATTTGAACGGTGTCGCCAACCTTGTAAGAATTATTTTCGTCATGTGCACGATACTTCTTCGTACGGCGCACAACTTTTTTCAGCAAAGGGTGGGTAAAGCGACGCTCTACCTTCACCGTTACTGTCTTTTCGTTCGCATCGCTAACAACGACACCCTGCAAAATACGCTTTGGCATCATTAGCTCCTTATGCGTTGTCAGACACGCGCTTGTCGCGCAAGACTGTCTGGATCCGCGCAATGTCCCGGCGAACCTGACGGACACGAGCGGTGTTTTCGAGCTGACCAGTTGCTCTCTGGAAACGCAGGTTGAACTGTTCTTTTTTCAGTTCTTCCAGGTTTGCCTTGAGCTCATCTGAGGTCTTAGCTCTTACGTCGCTAGCCTTCATGGCCTTTTCCTTTCGATGTCCGATTACTCACCAATGCGCTGGACGAACCGGCACTTGATTGGGAGTTTAGCAGCGGCCAGACGCATTGCTTCACGAGCAATATCTTCAGACACACCGTCCATTTCGAACATGATGCGACCAGGTTTCACCCGGCACGCCCAGTACTCAGGAGAACCTTTACCCTTACCCATGCGGACTTCAGCCGGCTTGGAGGACACAGGAACGTCCGGGAAGATTCTGATCCACACGCGACCCGCACGCTTCATGTAACGGGTCATTGCACGACGGGCAGCCTCAATCTGACGAGCGGTGATCCGCTCTGGTTCCATGGCTTTCAGGCCAAAGGCACCAAAATTGAGGTCCGTACCACCCTTGGCATTACCATGGATGCGGCCCTTGTGCTGCTTGCGGAACTTAGTACGCTTTGGTTGCAGCATCGTTTTCTCTCGCTTTAATAGTTAAGCCGTGTGAAGGCGCTGCTTACGCAGCGCGCTCACGCCGACCGCCACCTTGGCGTTCGCTCTTGCCACCACCTTCAGTCGCACGACGTTCAGAAGCCATTGGGTCATGCTCAAGGATTTCGCCCTTGAAGATCCAGACTTTAACGCCACACGCGCCGTAAGCGGTGTGTGCTGTAGCAGTGCCGTAGTCGATGTCTGCACGAAGAGTGTGCAGAGGCACGCGACCTTCACGGTACCATTCGATACGTGCGATTTCCGCACCACCAAGACGACCACCGCAGTTAATACGGATGCCCTGGGCGCCAAGACGCATTGCAGACTGAACTGCACGCTTCATGGCACGGCGGAAAGCAACACGACGCTCGAGCTGCTGAGCGATAGATGCTGCAACAAGCGCTGCATCGGTCTCCGGCTTGCGCACTTCAACGATGTTGAGGTGCACTTCCGAATTTGTCATCTCGGACAGCTTCTTGCGAAGACGTTCGATGTCTGCACCTTTTTTACCGATAACAACACCTGGACGACCAGAGTGAATAGTTACACGGCACTTTTTGTGCGGACGTTCAATGACGACCTTGGATACAGCAGCCTGCTTAAGTTCTTTAAGCAGATATTCGCGGATGCGAAAATCTTCATGAAGAAGATCGCCGTATTCGTTCTTGCTAGCAAACCAGCGAGAGTCCCAGGTACGGTTGATGCCAAGACGAAAACCGATTGGATTAATCTTCTGACCCATCAGGCAGTCTCCTCAACTTCCCGAACCACGATAGTCAGGTTGGAAAACGGCTTTAGGATCCGTCCAACACGACCACGAGCTCGCGGCTGGAAACGCTTCATGACAAGCGCTTTGCCAACATAAGCCTCGGCGACGACAAGATTGTCGACGTCGAGATCATGGTTGTTTTCCGCATTAGCAATAGCAGACATCAAGGTCTTCTTGACGTCGCCTGAAATGCGCTTACGGGAGAAGGTAAGATCAGCAAGTGCTGTACCAACCTTCTTACCGCGAATGGATGCAGCAACGAGGTTCAACTTCTGCGGGGAAACCCGCAGCATGCGGCAAACCGCCTTTGCCTCGTTGTCTGGGAGCATCCGCTCATGCTTCTGCTTGCCCATCGCTACTTCCTCTTTGACTTTTTGTCAGCGCCATGGCCGTAGTAGGTACGAGAAGGAGCGAATTCGCCCAACTTGTGCCCAACCATGTCTTCACTGATCAAAACAGGAATGTGCTTTTGACCGTTATAGACGCCAAAAGTCAACCCCACAAAGTGCGGCAGAACGGTAGAACGTCGGCTCCAGGTCTTAATGACCTCATTCCGGCCGGATTCACGAACCTTATCCGCTTTCTTCAGGAGGTAACCGTCAATAAACGGCCCTTTCCAGATCGAACGTGCCACGATCCGTTCCTCTTACTTCTTACGCGCGTGACGAGACCGAACGATAAACTTATCGCTGGACTTGTTACTGCGTGTGCGCTTGCCTTTGGTCGGCTTGCCCCAAGGGGTAACCGGATGACGTCCACCGGAGGTGCGACCTTCACCACCACCATGTGGGTGATCGACAGGGTTCATCGCAACACCACGAACGTGTGGGCGACGACCCAGCCAACGGGAACGACCAGCCTTACCAAGGTTGATGTTCGCGTGGTCCTGGTTGGATACCGCACCAACGGTAGCCATACAGGTGCCAAGAACGCGACGCTGTTCACCGGAAAGCAGACGGATGACTGTGTAACCAGCATCACGACCAACGATCTGAGCGTAAGCACCAGCTGAGCGAGCAATCTGCGCGCCTTTGCCTGGCTTCATCTCGATGTTGTGGATGATGGTACCCACTGGAATAGAAGCCAGAGGCATAGCGTTGCCTGGCTTAATATCCACAGCTTCACCAGCTACAACCTTATCGCCAGCAGCAAGACGCTGTGGTGCAAGGATGTATGCCTGCTCGCCATCATCATAAGTGATGAGAGCGATGAAAGCGGTGCGGTTTGGATCGTATTCCAGACGCTCAACAGTACCGACAACGTCGAATTTACGACGCTTGAAGTCGATCAGGCGGTAGGTACGTTTGTGACCACCACCAATGTTGTTCGCAGTCTTACGACCGTGGTTGTTACGACCACCGGACTTGGACAGACCTTCAGTCAATTTCTTGACTGGCTTGCCTTTCCAAAGATCAGAACGGTCTACCTGGACCAGCTGACGACGGCCAGGAGATGTCGGATTAAATGTCTTAAGTGCCATTTTGTCCTACCCCTTACAGACCGGTCGTCACGTCGATGGACTGACCATCTTCCAGAGTGACCACAGCTTTTTTGAAGTCGTTCTGTTTGCCGACAACACCTTTGAAGCGCTTGGTCTTACCCTTGCGAACCAGTGTGTTGACTGCTTTGACTTTTACGCCAAACAGAGCTTCAACAGCTGCTTTGATTTCCGGTTTTGTTGCAGTGAGAGCAACCTTGAAAACAACCTTATTCTCTTCAGAGGCAAAAGTAGCTTTCTCGGTGATCACCGGAGATACGATTTTGTCGTAGTGAACGAGCTTGCTCATTAGAAGCGCTCCTCCAAAGCTGCAACTGCCGCTTTGGTCAGGACCAGCGTATCACGACGAAGAATGTCGTAAACGTTGATACCCTGTACCGGCAGTACATCTACGAGTGGAATGTTACGAGTAGCCAAACCGAAGTTTGCATCTACTTCAGAACCGTCCACGAACAACGCACTGTTCAATCCGAGAGAACCAAGCTGGTCCTTCAGAGCCTTGGTTTTGGCTTCTGCTGATTTCGCATCTTCAACAACAACAAGGTTGCCAGAAGCTGCTTTTGCAGACAGAGCATGCTTCAGACCCAGAACACGAACTTTTTTAGGAAGCTCATGAGCGTGCTCACGCACAACTGGACCAAATGCCCTACCACCACCACGGAACTGAGGTGCTTTACGGTTACCGTGACGTGCGCCGCCAGAACCTTTCTGGCGTACGAATTTTTTGGTGGTACCATTAACTTCGGAACGACCCAAAGTTTTATGTGTACCAGCCTGGCGCTTTGCAAGCTGCCAGCGAACAACACGCTGGATTAGGTCGATACGTGGCTCGAGACCAAAGATCTCGTCAGACACTGTGATCGAACCCGCTGCGTTACCGCCGAGGGTTTTAACCTCGAGTTCCATCACTCACCTTCCTTCCCGGCTTCAGCCGCTGCAATAGCAGAGTTCTGACGGAATGCACCTGGTACAGGAACGTTCTCTGGCAGAGCCTTCTTAATTGCATCACGAACCAGGATCCAACCGCCTTTAGAGCCAGGTACAGAACCTTCAACCATGATCAGACCACGTTCTACGTCAGTACGTACAACTTTCAGGTTCTGAGTGGTTACGCGTTCAGCACCGAGGTGTCCGGCCATTTTCTTGCCTTTAAACACCTTACCTGGATCCTGACACTGACCGGTAGAACCGTGCGCACGGTGTGAAACAGACACACCATGAGAAGCGCGACCACCACCGAAGTTGTGACGCTTCATCGCACCAGCAAAGCCCTTACCGATAGAGGTGCCGGTTACATCCACGAACTGACCGTTAAGGAAGTGGTCAGCTGTAAGCTCAGCACCAACTTCGATCAAGTTCTCTTCAGAAACACGGAACTCAGCGAGTTTGCGCTTAGGCTCAACTTTTGCAACTGCAAAGTGGCCACGCATCGCGCGGTTCGTGTTCTTAACTTTTGCCGCACCTACGCCCAACTGAAGCGCAGTGTAGCCGTTCTTGTCTGCCGTCCGGTGAGCAACAACTTGACAGTTGTCTAGACGCAGTACTGTAACGGGCACGTGTTCGCCTGCCGCGTTATAGATACGGGTCATACCCACCTTCTGTGCGATCACTCCAGAACGCATTACTGTGTCCCCTTGCCGCACTTAGAGCTTGATCTCGACATCAACGCCAGCAGCCAGGTCGAGCTTCATCAAAGCATCTACTGTCTGTGGTGTTGGGTCGACGATGTCCAAAAGACGCTTATGAGTGCGCATTTCGAACTGATCACGGCTCTTTTTATCAACATGCGGTCCGCGAAGTACTGTGTACTTCTCAATCCGCGTCGGCAACGGAACTGGTCCACGCACTTGTGCGCCGGTCCGTTTCGCCGTGTTCACGATTTCCTTAGTGGAAGCGTCAAGAACACGGTGATCAAACGCCTTCAGGCGGATCCGTATATTCTGACCGTTCATGACTAATCCTTAACTGAGCAAGGCAACTGCGGTTTAACACAAGATCAAACCGCAGTTCGAACTCAATTCTTATTCGATGATTTCAGCTACAACACCAGCGCCGACGGTACGACCGCCTTCACGGATAGCGAAGCGCAGACCATCTTCCATAGCGATTGGTACGATAAGTTCAACTGAAACAGCAACGTTATCACCAGGCATCACCATTTCTGTGCCTTCTGGCAGAGAAACAACACCAGTCACGTCAGTCGTACGGAAGTAGAACTGCGGACGGTAGTTGGTGAAGAATGGAGTGTGACGTCCACCCTCTTCCTTGGTGAGGATGTATGCCTCAGCCTTAAACTTAGTGTGAGGAGTAACGGAACCTGGTTTACAAAGAACCTGGCCACGCTCAACATCTTCACGACCAACACCACGGATCAATGCACCGATGTTGTCGCCAGCTTCGCCCTGATCGAGCAGCTTGCGGAACATTTCAACACCAGTAACAGTGGTCTTAGATGTGTCTTTAACGCCAACGATCTCAACTTCGTCACCAACGTGAACGATGCCACGCTCTACACGACCGGTTACAACAGTACCACGGCCAGAGATAGAGAACACGTCTTCGATCGGCATCAGGAATGGCAGATCGCGTGGACGGTCAGGAGTTGGGATATAGTCGTCAACTGCAGCCATCAGCTCTACAATTTTGTCTTTGCCGATCGCGTCATCGCGGTCTTCAAGAGCAGCAAGTGCAGAACCAGCAATGATTGGAATATCATCGCCTGGGAATTCGTAGGAAGAAAGAAGTTCACGAACTTCCATTTCTACGAGTTCAAGCAGTTCTTCGTCGTCAACCTGGTCAACTTTGTTCATGAAGACAACCAGAGCAGGCACACCAACCTGACGAGCGAGCAGGATGTGCTCACGTGTCTGAGGCATTGGGCCGTCTGCAGCGTTAACAACGAGGATCGCGCCGTCCATCTGTGCAGCACCAGTGATCATGTTTTTCACATAATCAGCGTGGCCTGGGCAGTCAACGTGTGCGTAGTGACGAGCTTCGGTTTCATATTCAACGTGTGCTGTTGAAATGGTGATACCGCGAGCACGCTCTTCAGGAGCGCCATCGATTTCGTCGTATGCTTTAAAATCACCGAAGGATTTAGTAATCGCTGCGGTCAGTGTAGTTTTACCGTGGTCAACGTGGCCAATTGTGCCGATGTTGACGTGCGGCTTATTACGTTCAAATTTTTCTTTAGCCATCGGATCTCTCCGTTCTCTCTTGAATCCCTTTGACTGGTCTAATGAGGTTTAGGCGTATTTCGCCATAACCTCGTCAGCAACAGCCTGCGGGACTTGGTCGTAATGATCGAACACCATGGAATACTGCGCACGTCCTTGGGACATGGAACGCAAGTTGTTCACGTAACCAAACATGTTGGCCAGCGGAACCATAGCAGTGATAACGGTCACGACACCGCGGTTTTCGGTACCGGCGATTTGTCCACGACGGGAATTCAAATCACCAATCACGTCACCCATATAGTCTTCTGGAGTGACAACCTCAACCTTCATGATAGGTTCCAGAAGCTTTGGACCTGCTTTAGCCACAGCTTCGCGGAAACCAGCACGACCTGCGATCTCAAATGCGAGCACAGACGAGTCAACATCATGGTAAGCACCGTCAGTGAGGGTAGCTTTAATGTCGACCATCGGGAAGCCAGCAAGTGGACCAGAGGACATGACGGATTCGATACCTTTGGATACACCAGGGATGTATTCCTTAGGAACGTTACCGCCAACAATCGTGTTAGCAAACTCAAAACCTTCACCAACAACATTTGGCTCGATAGAGAGTTTGATGCGAGCAAACTGGCCAGTACCACCGGACTGCTTCTTGTGGGTATAATCCACGTCAGCAGGCTTGGTAATGGTTTCACGGTAAGCAACCTGAGGTGCACCGATGTTTGCTTCAACCTTGAATTCACGCTTCATGCGATCAACAAGGATGTCCAGGTGAAGTTCGCCCATACCAGCAATGATTGTCTGGCCGGACTCTTCATCTGTCTTCACGCGGAAGGACGGATCCTCAGCAGCCAGGCGGTTCAGGGCAAGACCCATCTTTTCCTGGTCACCTTTGGTTTTAGGCTCAACAGCGATCTCGATAACCGGATCCGGGAACTCCATGCGTTCCAGAATAACAGGCTTCAGAGGATCACAAAGCGTATCACCAGTGGTCGTGTCCTTCAGGCCTGCGATAGCCACAATGTCGCCTGCATAGGCTACATCAATGTCATCGCGGGAATTTGAGTGCATCTGCATCATGCGACCAACGCGTTCGCGCTTGCCCTTAACAGTATTCAGCACGGATGAGCCTTTATTCAGCACACCAGAGTAAATACGTGCGAAGGTCAAAGAACCAACGAACGGATCGTTCATGATTTTAAATGCGAGCATACCAAGCGGCTCTTCATCAGAAGATTCGCGAGTGGTTTCTTCTTCAGTCTTGGCGTCGATACCTTTAATCGCCGGCACTTCAACCGGGTTAGGAAGGTAATCTACAACAGCGTCAAGAAGAGGCTGAACGCCTTTGTTCTTGAATGCTGTACCGCACAATACTGGAACGAAGTTGCCAGCAATGGTACCCTTACGAATAAGCTCTTGAAGCTTTTCGTTGGATGGCATTTCGCCTTCCAAGTATGCTTCAGTAGCTTCTTCTTCTACTTCTACAGCGATCTCGATCAGTTTTTCGCGGTATTCAGCAGCTTGGTCAGCGAGATCTTCTGGAATATCCAGCTCATCCCAGCTTGCTCCAAGAGCTTCACCGTTCCAAACCAATGCTTTCATCTTCAGCAGATCGATAACACCAGCAAATTCGCTTTCAGCGCCGATCGGCAGCTGAACACAAGCTGGGGTCGCACCAAGACGTTTCTCGATCATTTCTACACAGCGGAAGAAATCAGCACCGAGCTTGTCCATCTTGTTGACGAAGATCATGCGTGGAACGTTGTACTTATCAGCCTGACGCCATACGGTCTCAGTCTGAGGTTCAACACCAGCATTCGCATCGAGAAGTGCAACTGCACCATCAAGAACACGCAGGGAACGTTCAACTTCAATCGTGAAGTCAACGTGACCTGGAGTGTCAATGATGTTCAGACGCTTACCGTTCCAGTGGGCAGTCGTAGCAGCTGAAGTAATGGTAATACCACGCTCCTGCTCCTGCTCCATCCAGTCCATGGTAGCTGCACCATCATGAACTTCACCGATTTTATGGGACTTACCAGTGTAATACAGAATACGTTCTGTAGTGGTCGTCTTACCAGCATCGATGTGAGCCATGATACCGAAGTTACGGTAGTCCTCGATTTTGTGCGTACGTGACATAGCGTCAGCCTCTATCCAGGGTGATTACCAACGGTAGTGCGAGAATGCACGGTTAGCTTCAGCCATCCGGTGAGTATCTTCGCGCTTCTTAACGGAGTTACCACGGCCATTCGCAGCATCCAGCAGTTCACCGGACAGACGACCAACCATTGTGGTTTCGTTACGACCGCGAGCTGCAGAAATCAGCCAGCGGATAGCAAGTGCCTGACGACGCTCTGTACGAACTTCGACTGGAACCTGATAAGTTGCACCACCAACACGACGGGAGCGAACTTCAACCTGTGGCATAACGTTTTCGAGCGCCTGATGGAACATCTCGAGTGGGCTAGCCTTAGCTTTAGATTCGATCGCATCGAATGCACCGTATACGATGCGTTCTGCGGTGGATTTTTTACCATCGAGCATTACTGCGTTCATGAACTTAGTAACGACGATATCTCCGAACTTAGGATCCGGAATAACTTGACGCTTTTCAGCGGCGTGACGGCGGGACATATCGGTCTATATCCTATTATTTCGGACGCTTAGCGCCATACTTGGAACGACGCTGTTTACGATCTTTAACACCCTGGGTGTCAAGAACGCCACGGATGATGTGGTAACGAACACCAGGCAAATCCTTTACACGACCACCACGGATCATGACAACGGAGTGCTCTTGGAGGTTATGACCTTCACCCGGGATATAACCAATAACTTCAAAGCCATTGGTCAAACGGATTTTTGCCACTTTACGAAGCGCTGAGTTAGGCTTCTTAGGAGTGGTTGTATATACGCGAGTACACACGCCGCGCTTCTGCGGGCACGCTTCCATCGCTGGAACTTTGTTCCGCTTCGCCGGCACTGTACGCGGCTTACGGATCAACTGGTTGATCGTTGGCATAATTTGCCCTTTAACTACTTTTGCTCTTCGACCGGACGCAGTTTCTGGTAGACATACGCATGCGCACCAAATCCACGAACGATTATTCGTGAAGGGCACCGCGAAACCAGAGGACCACGGACGGATCCGCGGTCTTGCATTCGACTTGTATTCGCCTTTGAACCCGACAACGTTTAAGCTTCAGTACTCCGAGGCGAGGCGCCTCAGGAGAAGGACATTGCTTACTGCTTGCCATAAGGTTGCCGGAACCTACTCATCAGGACACTGTTCGTCAAGTCCCTTCCAAGAGATTCTTGGCCCCAGCCTCTCAGATTCATACGGTGTATCCCAAGATTCGCGTAGATTCAGCAATTTCCTCTCGGAAGACGTCAAAATTTGGAGGCGCTTAAGTGTTCATTGCAGTTTGACTCTGAAGATTAAAAGGAAGTTAAGCACATCCCTACTCTGACTCATCGTCATTTCCGCAGGTCATTTGATTCTTGCTGCTTTAACTCAAATTCAATTACGCCCCTTAAGTGCAAATACTGCCACAGGGCGAAGGCACGTCATCGCCTCAAGTCTCAAGCACCCAACACACCCAGTTAGGGAGCAAGGCCGCCGGCAACCGTCAGTGTCGTCCCACTCACGAATCCTGCCCCGGATGATCCAAGCCAGACAGCAGCCTCTGCAATATCTGAAGGCTCGGCTATACGACCAAGAGGTGTTGCAGCAGCAACAAGGGCCGGGCGATCAGGATTTCCCTCCCGCTGGTGCATGTCGGTCGCAGTTGTTCCCACACGGATCGCATTCACCCGAATGCCGAGGGGCCCAAACTCTTTACCTGCACCAACCGTCAATGTTTCCACTGCACCTTTTGAAGCGGCGTAGTGAACATACTCCCCTGGGCTCCCCATCACGGCGGCAATCGAAGACATATTTACAATCGCACCACCAGAACCACCTTCGTCAATCCTCATGCGTTTAGCTACTTCTTGCATGCAATAAATCATGCCGAACACATTGGTCTGAAAAGTCGAAACCAACGCCGAGCTATCCAAGTCCACTAAGGAGGACGATCCCCCTATGATACCAGCATTGTTCACGAGGCAAGTGATCGGCCCGAGGCTATCATCACAAATGACAAACATCTGACGCACGGCCTCAAGATCAGCAACATCCGCAGCAACAGCAATCGCGCGAACGCCAACCTCCTTGCATCGCCGGACAGTCTCTTCCGCTCCGGCCTCATCAAAATGATAGTTCACACAGACATCATAACCAGCTTCGGCAAAAGCAACCGCGGTGGCCTGACCAATGCCCTTGCTGGCACCTGTTACCAATGCAGTCTTCGAAGTAGCATTCCCCAAGAACGTTCGCTCCATTTAAATCTGGCTTCAACTGCAAAGCCAAAAGATCACTGTACTCACAAGTCAGGCAAGATCACTACATTTTTAAAGCCACCCAGCAAAGAGGCATTTACACCTCTCTTTTTTCCCCAAACGCAAAAAAGGAGAGGTAACCCTCTCCTTTCCAAAATCCAAAATCGGATCATCAGTTCAATTTTTAGAACGTGATCACTGAAACATTGCCTGCCAGTGCATCTTTATAAGGCTGAACGAAGAATTCTTCCTCCGGAGTTTCCGTGATGTATCCCAGCTGATCAAGAGCTGCATCCACGAAACCCTGTTCACCCAACGCTTCAACGGCACGGCGAACTGCACCATCGTCATCAGGCGCGGTCACCATTACGTGGAACGGAAGACCATCTTCTTCTTCACCGTCCTCCTCTTTCCAGGCACGGCCCATAATCAGGTAGACAACTGGAGGGGTGTCATCACCATTTTCTTCTTCAATCTGATCAGACATTTTATTTCCTTCATCACGCACTCAATCAGTCCAGCCCGACCGAAAGGATGCGTTTCAATTCAAAACACCAGACGTATCTGCCAAGATGTCTCAGCTTCCAAAATCAGATACGCGTCTTTCTTGTTAGTGGCAGGTCAGCAGGTCGCCACAAGCAACCATCTGCCATAAACGGAAAAGCCGCCCCGAAGGGCGGCTTGACCTCAATTTAGATTTTGCAGCTCACTAGAACTGACCGTCACGGCTGAAATCTTCCAACATGGAGTCCGCAGTTCCAGCAGTAGAAGCTGAACGGCGAGCGTCCTGGATGAGATCATCACGCAATGTCGCAATCTTACGAGTGCGGTTCATCGCCCCGCCTGTACCCGCTGGGATCAGACGACCAACAATCACGTTCTCTTTCAGACCGTCCAGTGGATCGATCTTACCGAAGACAGCTGCTTCAGTCAGAACACGCGTTGTTTCCTGGAACGATGCAGCAGAGAAGAACGAACGAGTCTGCAAGCTTGCCTTCGTGATACCCAGAAGAACTGGAACACCCTTGGCAGGATCACGTGCATTATCAATCGCACGCTGGTTAGCTGCATCAAATTCGATCTTATCGACCTGCTCACCAGAGAAGTACTCTGTTTCGCCCGGATCAGTGATCTCAACCTTCTGGAGCATCTGACGAACAATCACTTCGATGTGTTTGTCGTTAATGCCCACGCCCTGCAGACGATAAACTTCCTGGATCTCGTTAACGAGGAAGGCAGCCAGTGCCTCTACGCCCTTAATCGCAAGAATGTCATGCGGTGCCGGGTTACCATCAACAAGGTATTCACCCTTCTCGATAGTGTCCCCTTCCTGCAGGTGGAAGTGCTTGTTCTTCTGGATGAGGTACTCAACAGGCTCCAGGCTCTCATCGGTAGGATCGATGATGATGCGGCGCTTGTTTTTGTAATCTCGGCCAAAGCGGATCGTACCGTCAAGCTCAGCGATAATCGCGTGATCTTTCGGACGACGTGCTTCGAACAGTTCAGCAACACGTGGCAGACCACCGGTGATGTCTTTCGTTTTTGCAGATTCCAGAGGAATACGTGCAAGAACGTCACCAGCAGAAACCATGTCACCTGGCTGCACGGACAGAATAGCGTCAACGGAAAGCAGGGAACGAGCATCGCCACCGCGAGCCAGTTTCTTGATCTTGCCGCTGTCATCCTGAATAACCATCGCAGGCTTCAGATCAGCGCCACGCTGAGAAGAACGCCAGTCGATAACAACACGCTTGGTGATACCGGTCGCTTCATCAGCAGTTTCCTGCATAGAAGAACCATCCACCAGATCTTCAAAGCCAACACGACCGGAAAGTTCTGTCAGGATCGGACGAGTGTACGGATCCCATTCAGAAATACGATCACCGCGCTTGATGACGTCACCTTCGTCAACGAAGATTTTACCACCGTAAGTCAGACGATGCGTAGAACGCTCATTACCGTCACTATCTACGATAATGATGGACATGTTACGTGCCATAACAATGTTGTTGCCATCAGAGTCGCGAACCACATTACGGTTGCGCATCTTCACGGTGCCTTCAAAGTTGGATTCAATGAAGGAGCTATCAACAACCTGTGCCGTACCACCAATGTGGAACGTACGCATGGTCAACTGAGTACCAGGCTCACCAATGGACTGCGCAGCAATAACACCAACAGCCTCACCGATGTTCACCGGAGTACCACGTGCAAGGTCACGGCCATAACAGGTCGCACATACACCAGTCTTGGTTTCACAAGTCAGCACGGAGCGGATCTTGACCATCTGGACCTTGGCAGCTTCAAGAAGCTCCACGTCCTTCTCGTCAATCATACGTCCCTTAGGAACGAGCACTTCGCCAGTCTTGTTGTTGCGGATGTCTTCAGCCGCAGTACGGCCAAGAACACGCATACCAAGGGTCGCGATCACGTTACCAGCATCAACGATTGGCTGAACGGTAATGCCACCGGTGGAACCACAGTCAACTTCAAGAATGATGCTGTCCTGTGCAACGTCCACGAGACGACGTGTCAGGTAACCGGAGTTCGCAGTTTTCAACGCCGTATCGGCAAGACCCTTACGGGCACCGTGGGTGGAGTTGAAGTACTCGAGAACCGACAGACCTTCTTTAAAGTTCGCGATAATCGGGTTTTCGATGATGGAACCATCTGGTTTCGCCATCAAACCGCGCATACCGCCGAGCTGCTTCATCTGCGCTGGAGAACCACGCGCACCGGAGTGAGCCATCATGTAAACAGAGTTCATCTGTTTCTGACGACCTGTGTCCTCTTCGAACTCAGTCGCAGAGATGCGGCCCATCATTTCATCAGCGACTTTGTCAGTACACTTCGCCCAGGCGTCAACAACCTTGTTGTACTTCTCGCCCTGAGTGATCAGACCGTCGTTGTACTGCTGTTCGTATTCAGTCACCAAAGTGGTGGTGCTTTCAACGAGTGTCGCCTTGGCATCAGGGATAACCATGTCATCCTTACCGAAGGAGATACCAGCACGACATGCGTTTTTGAAGCCAAGCTGCATAACCCGGTCACAGAAGATAACGGTCTCTTTCTGGCCACAAGCACGATAAACCGTATCGATCATCTTGGAGATGTCTTTTTTGGTCATCAGCTTGTTACAGGCGTCGAACGGTACTTCGAAGTGCTTCGGCAGCAGCTCTGCAATCATCAGACGACCAGGAGTGGTCTCGTGGATTTCAGAGGTTGGGTTACCCAGCTCATCAACAGACTTGAAGCGGCCACGGATCTTGGAGTGAACAGTGATAACACCGTTTTCCAGCGCGTGGTGCAACTCACCCATGTTACCGAAGGCCATGCCTTCACCTGGCTCACCATCTGCCATAATGGACAGGTAGTAGAGGCCAAGAACAATATCCTGGGACGGTACGATGATCGGACCACCGTTCGCCGGATGCAGAATGTTGTTGGTGGACATCATGAGAGTACGGGCTTCAAGCTGCGCTTCCAGAGAAAGCGGAACGTGAACAGCCATCTGGTCACCATCGAAGTCAGCGTTAAACGCGGAACAAACGAGTGGGTGCAGCTGGATAGCCTTACCTTCAATCAGGGTAGGTTCGAAGGCCTGAATGCCAAGACGGTGAAGCGTAGGCGCACGGTTCAGAAGAACCGGATGCTCGCGGATCACTTCATCAAGGATATCCCAAACTTCCGGACGCTCTTTTTCAACGAGCTTCTTCGCCTGCTTAACAGTGGAAGAATAACCCTTTGCATCGAGGCGGGAATAGATGAACGGCTTGAACAGCTCAAGCGCCATCTTCTTCGGCAGACCACATTGGTGCAGCTTCAGTTCAGGACCCACAGTAATAACGGAACGACCGGAGTAATCCACGCGCTTACCGAGAAGGTTCTGACGGAAACGACCCTGCTTACCCTTCAGCATGTCTGAAAGGGACTTCAAAGGACGCTTGTTAGCACCCTGGATCACACGACCACGACGACCATTATCGAACAGCGCATCTACAGATTCCTGCAGCATACGTTTTTCGTTACGAATAATGATGTCAGGCGCTTTAAGCTCGATCAGACGCTTCAGACGGTTGTTACGGTTGATCACACGACGATAAAGATCGTTGAGATCAGACGTAGCAAAACGGCCACCATCCAGCGGAACCAGCGGACGCAGATCCGGTGGAATCACAGGAACAACGGTCAGAATCATCCATTCAGGACGGTTTCCAGACTCGATGAACGCTTCAACAACCTTCAGACGCTTCGCCAGTTTCTTAGGCTTCAGCTCTGTGGTTGCTTCTGCAATTTCCTGACGGATCTTTTCAGATTCACGCTGCAGATCCATGCTGGCAAGGATTTCACGGATCGCCTCAGCACCAATCATAGCAGTGAAGCTGTCTTCACCGTATTCGTCCTGAGCGGCAACAAACTCTTCTTCAGAAAGCAGCTGACGCAGCTTCATAGGAGTAAGGCCTGGCTCAATAACAACGTAGTTCTCAAAGTACAGGATGCGCTCAAGATCCTTAAGCGTCATATCCAACAGCATGCCGATACGGGATGGCAGCGACTTCAGGAACCAGATATGCGCAACGGGAGCTGCAAGCTCAATGTGGCCCATACGTTCACGGCGTACACGGGACAAGGTGACTTCTACGCCACACTTCTCACAGATAACGCCTTTATATTTCATGCGCTTATACTTACCGCACAAGCACTCATAGTCCTTGATAGGACCGAAAATCCGAGCACAGAACAGCCCGTCGCGCTCTGGCTTGAAAGTTCTGTAGTTGATCGTCTCCGGCTTTTTGATCTCACCGAACGACCAGGACAGAATTTTCTCCGGGCTGGCGATCGAGATGCGGATATGATCGAAGGTCTGTGCGGGAGCCTGTTGATTGAACAGGTTCATGACCTCTTGCGACATCAGCTCTCTCCTAAAATGCGCAGGTCGGGGAGCGTGCTAATAAGCAGGCTCCCCTCTTCCGGCATGAATACATGACTTACAGCGAAATACCTTGAAAGGTCTTATTCCGCGGCATCGATTGCTTCAGCGTCATCATTGGCTTTCTGACGCGGTTCCTTATCCTGCAACTCGACATTGAGGCCCAGGGAACGCATTTCCTTGACGAGAACGTTAAAGCTCTCAGGAATACCCGCCTCAAATGTGTCGTCACCCCGGACGATAGCTTCATAAACCTTGGTACGACCTGCCACGTCATCAGACTTAACAGTGAGCATTTCCTGCAAGGTGTACGCTGCGCCATAAGCTTCCAGCGCCCACACTTCCATCTCACCGAAGCGCTGACCACCGAACTGCGCCTTACCACCCAGCGGCTGCTGAGTAACAAGAGAGTAAGGTCCGATAGAACGCGCGTGGATCTTATCGTCAACCAAGTGGTGAAGCTTGAGCATGTAGATGTAACCCACAGTGACCTGACGGTCGAACTGTTCACCGGTACGTCCGTCATACAATGTAGACTGACCGGATGGCTTCATCTCAGCAATGTTCAGCATGTCAACAACGTCAGGTTCACGTGCACCATCAAAGACCGGAGTCGCGATGGAAACGCCATGACGCAGCTGCTCACCAAGTTTAGCAATGCCTTCGTCGTCGTATTCCTGAACCGGCTCACCCTTGATGTTGTCGCCGTAGATCTCAACGACCTTGCCACGAAGCTGCTCGATCTCGCCAGACTTACGATATTCGTCGTAAAGCTCGCCGATCTTCTGCCCCATGCCGGCACAAGCCCAGCCAAGGTGTGTTTCAAGAATCTGACCAACGTTCATACGGGATGGAACGCCGAGTGGGTTCAGAACAATATCAACGTGTTGACCGTCATCCAGGAATGGCATGTCTTCACATGGGTTGATTTTGGAAACCACACCCTTGTTACCGTGACGACCAGCCATCTTATCACCAGGCTGAATCTTACGCTTAACCGCAACGAAGACCTTAACCATCTTCATCACGCCAGGTGGCAACTCATCACCACGCTGCAGCTTCTCAACCTTGTCGATGAAGCGCTGTTCCAGACGCTTACGGCTCTCATCATAAGAACCACGAAGCGCTTCCAGCTCGCTCATCAGCTGCTCGTCTTCGACCGCAAACTGCCACCACTGAGAACGTGGGAATTCGTTCAGAACGTTTCCGTCGATCTCAACACCCTTGCGGAAGTTCTTCGGACCACCAACAGTCACATGACCCATGATCATCTCAGCCAGACGGCCATAGACGTTACGGTCAAGAATTGCCTGTTCGTCGTCGCGGTCTTTCGCAAGACGTTCAATCTCTTCGCGTTCGATAGCCATTGCGCGTTCGTCTTTTTCAACGCCGTGGCGGTTGAATACACGAACTTCAACAACAGTACCGGATACACCTGGAGACAGACGCATGGATGTGTCGCGAACGTCAGAAGCTTTCTCACCGAAGATCGCACGCAGAAGTTTTTCTTCTGGTGTCATTGGGCTTTCACCCTTTGGAGTGATCTTACCAACGAGAATGTCGCCTGGTTTCACCTCAGCACCAACATAAACAATGCCGGCTTCGTCAAGGTTCTTCAGCGCTTCTTCAGAAACGTTAGGAATATCGCGAGTGATTTCCTCAGGGCCAAGCTTCGTATCACGCGCCATCACTTCGAATTCTTCGAGGTGGATGGAGGTGAAGACGTCATCGCGAACGATACGCTCGGACAGAAGGATGGAATCTTCGAAGTTGTAGCCGTTCCAAGGCATGAACGCGACCATAACGTTACGGCCAAGCGCCAGATCACCCAGATCAGTCGAAGGACCGTCTGCAATGATATCACCCTTACGAACCCGATCACCTACGTTCACCAGCGGACGCTGGTTGATACAGGTGTCCTGGTTGGAACGCTGGAACTTCATCAGGCGGTAGATGTCTACGCCAGACTTGGAAGGATCCAGATCTTCTGTCGCACGAATAACGATACGTGTTGCATCAACCTGGTCAACCACACCGCCGCGACGTGCGCCAATAGCAGCGCCAGAGTCACGAGCAACGATTGGTTCCATACCGGTACCAACAAATGGAGCCTGTGCACGAACGAGCGGCACAGCCTGACGCATCATGTTGGAGCCCATCAATGCGCGGTTCGCATCATCGTTCTCAAGGAACGGAATGAGCGACGCAGCAACGGAAACCAGCTGCTTCGGAGACACATCCATCAGATCAACGCGATCAGAGGTGACCAAGATGTTTTCACCCGCATGACGACACTGAACCAGGTCGTTCACGAAGCTACCATCTTCGTTCATCTCAGCGTTCGCCTGAGAAACATAGTACTTGCTCTCTTCCATAGCGGAGAGATAGACAACGTCTTTCGTCACAAGGCCATCAATAACGCGGCGGTATGGGCTTTCAATAAAGCCATACTTGTTCACACGTGCAAAAGTTGCCAGTGAGTTGATCAGACCAATGTTCGGACCTTCCGGTGTTTCAATCGGGCAGATACGACCATAGTGTGTTGGGTGAACGTCACGAACCTCAAAGCCTGCGCGCTCACGGGTCAAACCACCAGGCCCAAGCGCTGAAAGACGACGCTTATGCGTCACTTCAGACAGTGGGTTGGTCTGATCCATAAACTGAGACAGCTGGGAAGAACCGAAGAACTCACGTACAGCTGCTGCAGCAGGTTTTGCGTTGATCAGATCCTGAGGCATCACAGTGTCGATCTCAACGGAGCTCATACGCTCCTTGATCGCACGTTCCATGCGCAGCAGGCCAACACGGTACTGGTTTTCCATCAGTTCGCCAACGGAGCGAACACGACGGTTACCAAGGTTATCGATGTCATCGATTTCGCCGCGACCATCACGAAGATTAAGCAGCAGGCTGATCACTGACAGGATATCGTCTTTACGCAGAACACGAACAGTATCTTCACACTCAAGGTCAAGACGCATGTTCATCTTCACGCGGCCAACCGCGGAAAGGTCATAGCGCTCAGCATCGAAGAACAGAGACTGGAACATAGCCTCTGCAGTCTCAATGGTTGGCGGCTCACCAGGACGCATAACGCGGTAGATGTCAAACAGAGCACCTTCGCGGCCGTCATTCTTGTCAGCAGCCAGCGTGTTGCGGATGAAAGGACCAACGTTAACGTAGTCGATATCCAGAACAGGCAGATCGTGGTAGCCACGCTCGATCAACTCATGAAGAAGCTTTTCAGTCAGCTCTTCACCAGCTTCAGCATATATCTCACCAGTACGCGTATCAACAATGTCTTCGGCAAGGTACTGGCCAAACAGATCATCATCAGTACCCTTAAGAGATTTAACACCCTTTTCGGTCAACTGACGGATTGTACGAGCGGTAATTTTCTTACCAGCTTCAACAACCACTTCACCGCTGGCAGCATCAACCATATCGGCAGTTGCTTTAGTACCCTTAAGACGAGCACCATCGAACGGTACGGACCAGCTGTTTTCGCCGTTACGTACGTAGTCGATACGGTTATAGAAGGTATTGAGAATCTCTTCGCTATCAAGACCAAGCGCCATCAACAAAGATGTCACAGGGATCTTACGACGGCGGTCGATACGTGCGTGGACAATGTCCTTAGCATCGAATTCGATATCGAGCCATGAACCACGGTAAGGGATCACACGTGCAGCAAACAGAAGCTTACCGGAAGAGTGGGTCTTACCTTTGTCATGGTCAAAGAATACACCCGGGGAACGGTGCATCTGAGACACGATAACGCGTTCTGTACCATTGATCACAAAGGTACCGTTATCGGTCATGAACGGAATATCGCCCATGTAGACATCTTGTTCTTTGATGTCTTTAACCGATTTTGCGCCAGTATCTTCATCCACATCAAACACGATGAGGCGAAGCGTAAGCTTCAGTGGCGCAGCGTAAGTCATATCACGCTGGCGGCACTCTTCCACATCATACTTTGGTGCTTCAAATTCGTAATCTACGAATTCAAGAAGGGAATTGCCTGCAAAATCCGAAATGGGGAATACGGACTTAAATACGGCCTCTAGGCCTTCGTCAACGCGGTTATCTTCAACCTTATCAACTTGCAAGAATTGGTCATAAGACGCCTTCTGCACTTCGATAAGGTTTGGCATAGCCGCTACATCGCGGATGGATCCGAAGTATTTACGGACCCGCTTGCGACCGTTGAACGTCTGCGTCATTGTCGCTCCTCGTATCACTCAAGGTGACGGTTCAGAAAAACGACGCCCTGCATGGCAGAAAACGTAGCTTCTCAGAACCGTCCACAATAGGGCGCTGTTCAGGCACCCTCCCCCGTTGGGACGTTTACCCCGGCCGGGAAACCCGCCAGGGTACGGAAAAGGTCCCGGATTACTCCGGGACCAATATCTGAAGAACTCAGGATTACTTGAGTTCTACTTTTGCACCAGCTTCTTCGAGCTTCTTTTTCAGCTCAGCAGCTTCGTCTTTAGAAACTGCTTCTTTAACAGCTTTTGGAGCGCCTTCTACGAGCTCTTTAGCTTCTTTCAGGCCAAGACCCGTGATCGCACGCACTTCTTTGATCACGTTGATTTTCTTCGCGCCAGCATCAGCCAGGATCACGTCGAATTCAGTCTGTTCTTCAGCAGCTTCAGCAGCTGGACCAGCAGCAGCAACAGCTACAGGAGCAGCAGCGGAAACGCCCCACTCTTCTTCGAGCAGCTTGGAAAGCTCAGCAGCTTCCATAACGGTCAGTGCGGAGAGTTCTTCTACGATCTTTGAGAGATCAGCCATTTTTCAGTACCTTGTTGTTCGAACCGTTTTCGGTTTTGACAAAAATTATGTGGTTCCGCCTTACGCGGCTTGGTCCTTCTCGGCGTACGCATTGAAGACGCGAGCAAGTTGCCCGGCCGGTGCGCTCGTAACCATGGCCATACGGGTCGCTGGGGTCTGAAGCATACCCACCAGCTTGCCACGAAGCTCGTCCAGAGACGGCATCGCTGCCAGTGCTTTAACACCAGCAGTATCCAGGTTAGTTGAACCAAGAGCACCACCAAGGATTACGAAATTTTCGTTAGCCTTAGCGAAGTTAGCAGCAGCCTTAGGCGCAGCAACTGGATCGTCAGAGTAGACGATGACAGTTGGGCCTGTGAACAGGTCGCTGATATGCTCTAGTTCAGTGCCTTGAAGGGCAAGCTTGACAAGGCGGTTTTTAGCAACCTTTACGGTACCACCAGCTTCACGAGCATCAGCACGCAGCTGAGTCATCTGAGAAACTGAAAGGCCCGCATAGTGCGCAACAACTGCAACGCCAGTGTTCGACAACACTTCGTTGAAATCGCTGACGAACTTTTGCTTATCCGCTCTTTCCACTTGCCTTCTCCAGTTGGCAGCAATTCTCATTGCCGCCGGTTTGCCTTTGCCGCATCAAAGTTGGGCTAACCCAACCTCGACAACGACGATTAGGGTCCTGTCCCCTTACGCGCCGGAGAGACGCAGCAAGGCAATTTGGTTCGAACCGCAAGGTTGAATTGCATTTTGCATATCAACCAAATCAGTTCTTCTCCATCTATGCAGGCCTTTCTTATCAAAAACTTAAACCAACAAACGTTGGCACCTGCAGTCTCGGACAGGGATGCCGAAGGACCATAACAGTCTTTCAGCGGTAAAACCTCCCACATGAAAGCGGGAGGTAACTCTTATAGGCGAGGTGTTTACTCGGTAATAGAACCAAGATCAACCTTCACGCCAGGTCCCATCGTGGATGAAAGGGCTACGCGCTTAACGTAAGTACCTTTTGCACCTGATGGCTTAGCTTTGATCACTGCATCAACGAACGCTTTCACGTTCTCTTCCAGCTTGGAAGCTTCAAAAGAAGCTTTGCCAACGCCAGCGTGAATGATACCAGCTTTTTCAACGCGGAACTGTACAGAACCACCTTTGGCGTCTGTAACAGCCTTGGTCACATCAGGGGTCACAGTGCCAACCTTAGGGTTAGGCATCATGCCGCGAGGACCGAGAACTTTACCAAGACGACCAACGAGTGGCATCATGTCAGGAGTTGCGATGACGGTATCGAAGTTGATGGTACCGCCCTGAACTTCTTTAACCAGCTCTTCAGCACCAACAATGTCTGCGCCAGCAGCTTTTGCTTCATCAGCTTTCGCATCACGAGCAAATACAGCAACGCGTACAGTTTTACCGGTACCGTTTGGAAGAACACATGCACCACGAACCATCTGGTCTGCGTGACGTGGGTCAACACCAAGGTTGATTGCAACTTCGATGGTTTCGTCAAACTTGGCAGTGGAGCCAGACTTAACAACACCAAGAGCTTCGCTTACTGCGTACTCTTTGTTACGATCAATACCTTCGCGAGCAGCTTTAATGCGCTTACCTACTTTAGCCATGATACTTTACTCCGTAACTTCCAGACCCATGGAACGGGCGGAGCCTTCGATCATCAGCATTGCTGCTTCGATGTCGTTAGCGTTGAGATCTTTCATCTTAGCTTCTGCGATTTCACGAACCTGAGCTTTAGTCACGGACGCGATGGTACCGCGACCGGCAGTTGCTGAGCCAGATTTGACTTTCGCAGCTTTCTTAAGGAAGAAAGAAGCCGGAGCTGTCTTAACTTCAAAAGTGAAAGACTTATCGGAGTAATAAGTAATGATAGTTGGGCAAGGAGCACCTTTCTCAACATCCTGGGTCTTAGCGTTAAACGCCTTACAGAATTCCATGATGTTCAGACCGCGCTGACCCAGCGCAGGACCAATTGGTGGGGATGGTGTAGCAGAACCTGCTGGCACCTGAAGCTTTAAGTAGCCGTCAATCTTTTTCGCCATAATTCTCTCCAGAATGGATCTGTGAAATCACGCCAAGCGCATTTCACTGGATAAGAGAGCGGGCGGTCTGGCTTCCAGCACACCGACGAAAGTGCGCTTCACCTGCCGCCCCATCCCGGACTTAACCGACTTTGTCGACCTGTCCGTATTCAAGTTCAACCGGGGTAGCCCGGCCGAAGATGGACACTGTCACTTTCAGACGTGCCCGTTCCTCATCGACTTCCTCGACGAGACCAGAGAAGGAAGCAAACGGGCCATCGCTGACGCGAACCTGTTCACCAACTTCAAAGCTGACAGAAGGTTTCGGAGCTTCGACACCTTCCTGAACCTGATTAAGAATACGCTGCGCTTCAGCCTCAGAGATCGGCATCGGCTTCTTGTCGTTACCGAGGAAGCCAGAAACTTTCGGCGTATCGTTGATCAGGTGATAAGCATCGTCGCTCATCTCCATCTTCACCAGAACGTATCCTGGGAAGAACTTACGCTCAGCATCAACTTTGCGACCGCGACGTACCTCTACGAATTTCTCGGTCGGAACCAGAACTTCGTCAAATGAATCTTCAAGACCCTGCTGCTGAGCTCTTTCTTTAATCGCTTCAGCAACTTTACGCTCGAAGTTCGAATAAGCGTGCACAATATACCAGCGCTTAGCCATCTTAAATCCTGTTCCTACTAGAAATGCCTGTGAGGCTATTTAGAAGCCAAGCAGTAAACTGATACCCCAGCTCATCAGCTGGTCAGCAGCAAGAAAGAACATCGCCGCCAGGAAAACCATCACGAAGACCATTAACGTGGTCACGCCAGTTTCCTTACGCGTCGGCCAAGTTACCTTCGCAGTTTCAGAACGAACTTGCTGGATAAATGTAAAAGGATTGGTTTTTGCCATCCGGTCCCGGCCCATTACACGACAGGTGGGCGCGTAGATTCTTCCACGCACCCTATCCCTGAAAAACTCTTCATATGCCACCAACTTCGATTAATCAAGATCTTTCTCAACCAAAGAGATGGCAGGGGCAGCAGGGCTCGAACCCGCGACCTACGGTTTTGGAGACCGTCGCTCTACCAACTGAGCTATACCCCTACAAAGCCCCAAGCATGGGACAAAACCTTTTTCCGACCAATAATCAACTCACTGGAAGGAACCGTACCGCAATAACCACCGCGGTACGATATGTAAAGACTTTAAAAGCCTTTATTCGATGATTTCAGCTACAACACCAGCGCCGACGGTACGACCGCCTTCACGGATAGCGAAGCGCAGACCATCTTCCATAGCGATTGGTACGATAAGTTCAACTGAAACAGCAACGTTATCACCAGGCATCACCATTTCTGTGCCTTCTGGCAGAGAAACAACACCAGTCACGTCAGTCGTACGGAAGTAGAACTGCGGACGGTAGTTGGTGAAGAATGGAGTATGACGTCCACCCTCTTCCTTGGTGAGGATGTATGCCTCAGCCTTAAACTTAGTGTGAGGAGTAACGGAACCTGGCTTACAAAGAACCTGGCCACGCTCAACATCTTCACGACCAACACCACGGATCAATGCACCGATGTTGTCGCCAGCTTCGCCCTGATCGAGCAGCTTGCGGAACATTTCAACACCAGTAACAGTGGTCTTAGATGTGTCTTTAACGCCAACGATCTCAACTTCGTCACCAACGTGAACGATGCCACGCTCTACACGACCGGTTACAACAGTACCACGGCCAGAGATAGAGAACACGTCTTCGATCGGCATCAGGAATGGCAGATCGCGTGGACGGTCAGGAGTTGGGATATAGTCGTCAACTGCAGCCATCAGCTCTACAATTTTGTCTTTGCCGATCGCGTCATCACGGTCTTCAAGAGCAGCAAGTGCAGAACCAGCAATGATTGGAATATCATCGCCTGGGAATTCGTAGGAAGAAAGAAGTTCACGAACTTCCATTTCTACGAGTTCAAGCAGTTCTTCGTCGTCAACCTGGTCAACTTTGTTCATGAAGACAACCAGAGCAGGCACACCAACCTGACGAGCGAGCAGGATGTGCTCGCGTGTCTGAGGCATTGGGCCGTCTGCAGCGTTAACAACGAGGATCGCGCCGTCCATCTGCGCAGCACCAGTGATCATGTTTTTCACATAATCAGCGTGGCCTGGGCAGTCAACGTGTGCGTAGTGACGAGCTTCGGTCTCATACTCAACGTGCGCAGTGGAGATAGTGATACCACGTGCGCGCTCTTCAGGAGCACCGTCAATTTCGTCATATGCTTTAAAATCACCAAAAGATTTAGTAATCGCAGCAGTCAGCGTAGTTTTGCCGTGATCAACGTGGCCGATTGTGCCGATGTTGACGTGCGGCTTATTACGTTCAAATTTTTCCTTCGCCATGGGCGTAGCTCTCTATTTAATCGTAGTTCCGTCGATCAAGGCTTGAAGCCAATAAAAGACCCCAAGGATTCTGTTAGGATACCTTCAGCAAAGAGCGAGAAGAGATTGGAGCGGGTGAAGGGAATCGAACCCTCGTATTCAGCTTGGAAGGCTGCTGCTCTACCATTGAGCTACACCCGCATTACCAATTTCAAGTCGATGGTGGAGGAGGTTGGATTCGAACCAACGTAGGCATAGCCAGCGGATTTACAGTCCGCCCCCTTTAGCCACTCGGGCACTCCTCCGAGATCGACCAAAATTCTCTAAAAGAGAACTTTTTGAAACTCGTTTTGCCAAACACGCCGCTTAACCGCTAAGCAGTTGCGCCGCGTCCTGTGGCGCGGTTTATGCCGCTGAGAACGCCATCTGTCAACGCCTCTTTTGCATGTGCCTGTGCAAAATCAACAAGGCAGTTAGTTTTCCCCCTTTTTTGTCGAAGAACTAACCGACGGAATCTACGTATGACCTTGCTAAATCACAGCTCTTCTCACCAAACCCGGCAATTTTGGTGCAAATTCTTTTTTTGGCAAAGTGAAAAGATTACACACATGAACACCCTCTCAAATTCACTGGACCTGCTCTTTTTATATAAGCAACAAAAAAGGAATGTTTAGCCTCCCCTCTTTATTCCCTTGAAGCGAAAACATCACCGGAGTATCGAGAGGCTATGAGCAACTTTAAAAAACAAAAGAGCGCAGGCGGCAACCGCTGGAGCCCTGAGCAAAGCCCAGAGCGAAGCAATGATCGCCCCCATAAGAAAAGCCGGCCCGATGGAAAACCGTCTGGTGGATTTTCAAAGGGCAAGCCCTGGCTGAAGAAATCAGCTGCTGAAGACGGCCCTTTCTATATATATGGACTTCACACCATTGAAGCCGCCTTTAGAAATCCGGAACGCACTCGCCACAAGCTCCTCATAACGCAAAACGCATTACGGCGGCTGGAAGAGCGCAATCTGAAGATTGACGTTCCGGTTGAAGAAGCCAGCCCCCGCGACATCGACAAGCTGGTTGGCAAAGATGCCGTCCATCAGGGCGCTGCACTGCTGGTGGATACCCTTCCTGAATATGGACCGGAAGAACTCCAGGACGGTCAGCTCGTTCTGGCACTCGATCAGGTCACCGATCCGCACAATGTCGGCGCTATCCTACGTTCCGCTGTCGCTTTGAGTGCTGACGCTGTTGTCACCACCCGCCGTCACGCACCTGAAGAAGGCCCGGTCCTTGCCAAAACAGCAAGTGGCGCGCTGGATATGATCAAACACGTCCGCGTCCCGAACATGTCTCGTTTTGTCGATGAAATGAGAGATAAAGGCTATCAGGCAATTGCATTGGACAGCGAAGGTCCGAACTCCGTCGAAAATACAACTTTCACGGATAAGACCCTGCTGGTCCTCGGCTCAGAAGGAAAAGGTGTACGTGAAGGCGTCCGCAAAAACTGCGACGCCCTCGCCCGCCTGGACATGCCGGGAGAGATCAAATCCCTCAACGTCTCCAACGCAGCGATCCTGTCCCTCTACGTCGCCCGCATGAAAATGGGGCTGTCCTAACCGACAGCCTCCGGGTCTGCATCTACGGCGTATCCCTAAAAGTGGAAACTGGTTTCAGATAAAGTCACGCAAAAACAAAACTAAGCAGTTCATGCGTTTCAGCTAAAAGCGAGTAGCTTTAAACTCAAACAAGAGTCGCGTCTCAAGTAGCAACCACAAACCGCATGAAGCAAAAAATTCTATAGCGGGTTATGTACCCATCTTTGTTGGGATCCACCTTATATAGACAGCTTGGACGCAGGCGTAAATTTGAAGCTATAGCCCCCATCCAGCCAGCATTGAAGACGATTCTGAGTATAGTGATCACTCACTTCGTAATGCGTAACGCAGCCAACCTTAGGAACGTCTGGGGCATCACCGAGCAAAGCCATATCTAGTGTCATGCAATTGGCATGGTAGATATGAACACTGCCGCCATCCTCTTTTTGCAGATAGGCAGTGTGTACGACCGCACCGACCTGGTCATCGATGAAGTTGATGATGCCTGACCCGGTTATCTTTGTATGGTCGAAATATTTCTGCGTGTTTGAAGCAGTGATGCCCATTTTATCTGAGAAGCCAAGCGGGTAACCACCTACTTTTGCTCCGCTCATGAGTTCCTGCTTGAAATGGTTTGAGATTTTTCCTTCAAGCACGCCCACTTTCAGAGCAAAATTATAGCAAACCTGAGGATGCCAGCCTTCTGGCTTCTTAGCGAAGTCAGAGGCAATCTTTTTTTGAAGCTGCGCAC
Source organism: Pseudovibrio sp. Ad5 (assembly GCF_001623095.1). Lineage (NCBI taxonomy): Bacteria > Pseudomonadati > Pseudomonadota > Alphaproteobacteria > Hyphomicrobiales > Stappiaceae > Pseudovibrio > Pseudovibrio sp. Ad5. The sequence continues at coordinate 65,663 of NZ_LMCH01000057.1, forward strand.
TCGTGACAGGATTACTTACTCCCTGGTGAGCTTCGTGCGGTTTGAACAACCTACCAAAACTAATACGCATATTTCACTAACCTTATAAACAAAGCCTATGGCACGAAGCCGATGCGGAGAAAGCTTTCCAATACGCTACTGTTCTCGCATCGGGCTGACCATGAAGCTGAAACTTTGCCAGTTAGTTGAGTTTAGCTGAGTAGCGCCACCTCCATGATGCGCAGTGTGATAGTCAGATCTTTAAGTATGCACCTTACACATATAAGCCCACCGCCAGCGACATTATCGTCTTTGGTCACAACGTGCCCACGGCTGCTGATCAAGCTCTCAAGAACCAGCAGTTCATGCCTTAGCAAGGGCAAGGCCACCGCGTTGACCGTGGTTGTTCGAGATTTAACGTTATAGGAAAGACTGCCGACAGTTTCAGTTTTACCAAACACGGAGCCTGACCGGCGCAACAAAGCCCGCATTCTTGCGACAAGCTCAGACATCGCAAACGGCTTGATCAGATAATCATCCGCTCCAGCCTCCAACCCATCAATTCGATCTTCAATTGCATCATGGGCGGTCGGCATAAGAATAGGCAGATCGCTGCCTTCCTCCCGAAGGGATGAAATAATTTAAATCGCATCTCCATCCCGCAACATTCGATCAGCAATTAACCCGTCAAACATCTCAGAGCTCATGAGCATTTGCGCATCTTCAACACGTCCACGCTGATCTACCGAAAACGCAGCAGCCACTAAGGCCTTTTCAATTTGCTGAGCGATACATCTTTCATCTCACAGTACCAAAATCCACATTCAACTCTCTTGTTGACCAAGAACCCTACAAACATATGCGCATGGCACATCTCAAACTTAAGCCAAAGTTAAGTCCCAAAACCTTGCATCCTGTACAAAGCCTTGCTCCCCCCTCAACGATAGCCAACTCAGTATTCTCACCCCGCAGATAGGAACTGTAATGCGTAGGCAGGAACCGTTGCTCCCCTTTCATGCTGCAGACACAGCTCACTTGACCTGCAAGACCAGCAGCAACCGGATCAACTCACAAAAGACAGTATTTTATATTGCGGCTGTTTCTTGATGCTCCAGTTCAACATAGGACAGGATCCACCTAGAGGGCATCACTGATCGTTCTCATCACAACACTCAACTTGTCACCACAACAAACAGCAAGACTATTCCGGCCTGCATGAACACAGGCCATGCGGAGAACCGCTATCGCCTGAACGTCTCGTTCTGCATCTGCGAAGTTCTGAGCCTTGCCTAAACACCCTTCGGCTTCCCAACAGGACACCTTTCGCGCCAAGCTGTGTCTCCGCACCCAACCACCAAAGCTCCCACACTCTGGCAAGCGCTCCCGACGACCAAACAAAGAACGCTGCTCAAAAGCCCTGCAACCAAAAACGCTCACTCACACACACCACCTCATCACAGGCCCGCAAACACCACCAAAAGCAACAGCTGCCAAGACACCAACAGAGGCAAAACTGATATTCAATGAATATGTATGCTTCTCACTTTTAAAATTCACCGAAGCGGAAATTCATCGGCTCCACTCCCCTTCCACCATCCAGCTGCCGCCAAGGGGGAATAAAGAAGCATAACTCACACCCAAACCGACAAAGCCAACGCTCCTTTAATCAGCCAGCGTTTTCCGGCCACACCCCATAGGAACGCAGAAATTCCCAATACCGTTCAAACGAACGCACAAAACAACGCAGACGCGCAAACCAAGAAATTTTCTATCAATATCAATAGGCTGCATCCTCCGCATGTGGAAAAGAAGCCCCAAAACAACCAGATCAACCCCGAATTCACCCAAAAAATTCGCTCCCCTGTGAATTCTTCCAAATTTTTGCATTTTCGGTATTTACAAACCCCGCCAGCGCCCGTAAATACCCCTCCAACGAAGACGACGCCGGTATAGCTCAGATGGTAGAGCACCTGACTTGTAATCAGGGGGTCGCGGGTTCGATCCCTGCTGCCGGCACCACTCTTCTCCTTGATTTATCAAGGGAATTTCAAAGCCTCCTCCGGGAGGCTTTTTGCTTTTCTGGCTTTTGTCAGCATATGGTAAGCAAATGGGCGTTTTGGTAAGCAGGATTTCGCCCCTCCTACCCCCTCCAAATTCTCTTTCAACTTAATACTGGAAAAGCTGTGAATGCCGTCACTAGCCGTCACAGGCAAAGCAATCTATGAGGTTTGACACAATCAAGCCGTCAGAACTTTGTCACTGCTTGTCAGAGCCTGTAAACAATCGGTTATCCTCTAAGCAAGATTGACTTATGCTCTTCGAGCAACTCAATCAGCACTGGAAGGCCGAGTTACGTGAACTCGTCAACATGGATCGAGGAAAACAGCAAACGACCCCAAACCAAATGGCAGGTAAGGTAAGACGCATATACAGCTACTTCAGCATTAGCTCGCCCGACGCAACCCCTCGCTCAGCTATCTCGTAATAAACTTCAATCGGAGCACCAGTGCCACGGCCTTCAGCTGATACAGCAAGTTCGTATAAGACGGCGTAATCAACTTTGACCTTGTCGTTTTCCAGATTTACTCTTTCAAAATCAGGAAATATGGAATCTCGAAGCATGCCGCGATCCATGATCTCACCAGTAGTTTCCATACCGCTGGGAAGTCCTTTCGAAAAACAGTAAACAGCGGTGCTCGCTAATACATCCGCAATCTGTACCGATGGGTGGGCGCGCGAGTCGACAAATTCAAATGGCTTGTTGAACTCCCATCCCAAGTCCTGCGAACCAAGTAGAAAACTAACCCGCTCGCGAGCTACGTTGTTTTCATCACTATTGAAAAAATCAGCGATAGAGCGAAGAGGTTTACTGTCATCACATATAACGGTAAGTGGCTCTTTCTGCTTCCCCCAATGATTGAGGTGACTCCAAAGACATGAAGCTGATAGATCGAGCGTCCATGTACCCTTGTCAGTCATATGTTTTTGAATATTTGAAACTTCTTGGGCAATTATATCTTTGTGACCAGTTGCAAAGCGTTGGATCAACTCAAATGGATGTGGCTGTCCATCAATTGGGAGACCAGTAAACTCGAAAAGGGCCGGAGCATCTCGGATATCTTTGCTACGCATAAAAGCTTGAAACTGCGCCAATGTGTTCTTAGCCTCGGAGCGCTCATCCTGAAACCAAAGATAACAGAACATTGCGATAAAGCGGTGAAAGTCCTTCTGATAGAAAATTTGCGGTTTTCTTTGGTAAACTGGCTCAAATATGTATTCGAAAACCCAGCCACAGAGCGCAAGAAGTTTTTCATGAGCATTGAGAGCGAACCGTCCGTCAAGTTGTCCAATGATGTGCATAACAAGCTTGCGGCCTTGCTGGCTTCCCATTAGTTTTGACGCCTTTAGTTCTGGCATCTGAACGGGGTAAGCTTGCCTTGCTTTCGAAATTAACGTCCAAGCCTCGTCATCAGAGATATTCACCGAAGCAAAAGCAAAAAAATTCTGATCCTTTGCTAATAAATCTGGACCAGTATGCCCTGCTTCATCACATGCAATCCACATTGAAGTAACTCCGCTAAATCACTAAATGCATTACTTATGAGATACAATCAAAACTTGCAATTGAGATAGTTTCAGCACGATACTAGTTGCTTCGGGAAAAATAAAAGTTGGCAGCACCGTGGAAGTTTCAGTGGCTTGTTTTTCAGAACGAAAAACCACCAACTCAAAAAAGGCCTGAGAAGCATCACACTTCCCAAGCCAGAATAATCCGTGAGAGGCAAAACCCCTCTTCATTCCGTGTTTTTAGTCTTTGGAGACTTCCAGCGCACAAGGTTCAAGCAGCTCGGAAATCTTCTCGCTACTTCCCTGCACATCTTCAATGTGATTGCGCACAGTATCAAACAGCGTCAGCAACGCTTCATATTCCTGTGTGTGCTCCATGCGTTCACTCAGAACCACACTCATAGAATAAACCAGATTTTTGAGGTGGTTGGCTGTGAGGTGAAGCTGATCCACTTCATTGCGAAGGGACGTATGGGCACATTTCTCTTTACCAGTGTCAGTCATCTAAAAACCCTCGTAAGTAGTTAGAACACCACTCAACAGAAGGCTTCTGATGGCCCACTGGCGAGCGGGAGGTTCAGAACCTGTACGAGGCAGGCGGGTTTATTCCCCCGCAAAGGGTATTGTATTCACCGCCCTCCCGCCCATAAGCGAGAGTTTGCGTTTGGAGAACCAACTCCAGACACAAAAAAGCCGCGAATTAACGGTTGCGGTGACCGCTCGTACATGAGGTTCTGACGCCTCAAGCTGACCATGCGATGATTGGCGCAAGGTGTCAATGCAAGGAAACTGAATTCCTCCACAAACCCATGGGATTAGCGGGGCCAAAAAGGGAGAACAACAACAAGAACATCAACACCAAGCCCTCGCGAAAACCACATAGGCACTTGCGCCGTGGCCTCGAACTACCCGCAGGCAAGGAAGAGCCCAGGAAGGACCCGTAGTTAGTTGATTTGGATTAGCTTTCGTTTTCCCGTTTTAACGCACCGGGAAAATAGCCGGGATCAGGAACATGTAGTACCCATATCTCTTCAGTTGCGACACACTTGTATCGCTTTGTGCCAGTGAAGCCCCCTTGCGCTTCGTCCGATGGTAACTCTTCGATATGTCCGGCACTCTGTTGATGCACAGCCCAGCTCAAAAATCGTTCATATTCTGCAGGCGAAACGAACTGATCTATCTCTTCAAATATACATTCCGACATGGCAGACCTTCAGTCATCCGAAGGGTGGGAAACAGATTTTCTCGTTGAGCTGTGATCTGTCAAACGAATTAAGTCATCATATGTTAGCTCACCAGACTTGATTCCATTAAACTCATCGACTGAGATCTCATAGATATCGGTGCCGCCGCCTTGTCGCGATACCAGAAACCCAAAGTAACAGCGCCCATCCTCCATCATGTAAGCTTCCCAAGTTTTCTCTTGCCATAGCGTATCAGAGTGAATGATAGGGCGTCCCTTCGGATAGTAAGTGTCGCCAACTTTAGTCAGGTATGGACTATTCAGACTTTTCATCAAACTTCTCCAAAAGCAATCAAAACGACTAGTAGGTCAGAAATAGTTCTCTTAAGCACCTGACCAACTTCTCATATGACATCCAGATAAATCAACCGCCTTGAACCCGTCGCCTTCTTCTGCACCTGAATACGCTTTTGCCTCAACAGCGGAGAAGCTCGATCTATCGCACTGCCAAACGCATTCACCTTTGTCGGCCAGAAACGTGAGGATCTGATCTGATCACTCACAACCATATTGAGCTCAGCCAACAGCTCAGTTGCCGTACCCATCCAGCTCTCTCCACCTTGCCGGACCATGAGAAACTCATGGAGAGCCACCGCAATCGGATCACCTTCAAACACGGCCTCTGCTGTACCGCGCCGGTTGCTTTCATAAGCTTCCAGAAACTCACCCTCTTCCCAGCCAAGGCCAGAAGACGCAGCCACCATCAACCGCGCAAAGTCCGCCATACGTGGATGGCGATCCAGACGAACACTCTCAATATTGCGAATGGCTGCGCTCAACGCATCCAGCAAAGCGCCAAGCATACGCGGTTTAAGCTGCTCCCATTCTTGCCAGAACAGCTCTTCCGGTTGACGGCCTACCTCATCAATCCGCTGGAGGCGAACAGAAAGCGCCCGCTCTGCCAGATCAGCCCGTTCCGTCAGCGCTGGAATGCCATTAAGCAGCACTGGCCGAGCCCCTTGAAACCAATAGGCATCGCCATCCGTATGCAGCTTGCGAGAGATGAAACCACTCCCCGTCGCCATCCGGCAAATTGCATCAGACAACCAACCTTCCATTTTCGAGACATTATCGAAATTAAGCACATGCCCGTTTTGCGCCATCACCATAAGGTCACGCTCATCTTTGGGTAGAGAAGACGCAGCAACCGCACAAGGATCTGTGATAGACCGCAACAACCGCGCCATAGTGCTCTTGCCGCTGCCTTGCTCTCCACCAAGAGCAAGAACCGGATAGCTACGACTACGCCCCCACAACGATGCCACCATCCAGCCAAGAATGAGCTTGCAGTCTTCTTCCTCTGCATTGATAAGATGGTGCATCTCTTCAATGCCATGCCCTTTTTCAGGCACGGGTAACGGAGACATAGTCTGCTTGCGGATGAATTTTACGGGAGGGTTGTTGATCACCTCCCAACCGTCACGGGTGATACGGACAGCTTGCCAGTTCTCATCTGCCAGATCGAGCCAGCTTTCCCCATCCTGCCAGCCAGTGCGCATATACGGCTCATGGCAAGCCCCTTGCTCCAATGCCCGCACTTCAAACACCCGCAAGGCATCGCTTAAGTTCTGCGTTGAAGGTGCAAGCCCGGTCTTCTCATAATACCGCCCCACCAACCAACGCTTGAAACTTTGGCTCTCGACCGGCCAATGCTCATAGTGATCATTCACCAGCACAGTAGCGAAGGCCTCCTTTTGCGGAGAATGCCACAGCTCCAAATCCTGCGCGACCGAAAGCAAACTTACACCACGCACTCTTGGCTTAGCTTCGGGTTCCCGTGCATCCTCTGCCTGAGAAGACGATACGAAGGCTTCTGCTTGTTCTGATGTCCATCCATCAGCCAACGCATCAGCGGCATCCCAGCCTTCTGGAATATCATCAGGCGGCACAAGAACCGTTACAGATGCAGCCCCAACCTTCTCAAGGCAACCGACAACATCATCTGCAAACTTTAGCCCTGCAGCATCTGCATCAGGCCAGATAAAAACCTCACGACCAGCAAGGGCAGACCAGTCTGCTTTCTTAGCTGCATTAGATCCTCCGGGAGAGCTGATACAAACATGTCTCAGTGACAACTGCCTTGCAGCATCTGCTGCTTTCTCACCCTCAACAATAACAATGGGCGCATCTGGAGCTCTTGCCAGAAATTCCAAACCATACAGCGGCCTCGATTGAGACCACGTCTCCCATCGCCATTTCAATTGCTCGCCAACTTGGAACAAACACAGCGGACGATAGCTCTTGCCCTCTCCATCGATATCAAACCGGCAGACATATCCAAGTACCTCACCCGCTGCATCACGATAGGTCCAGCGCTGGGAAGGCACGCCTAACTTAGGATGGAAAGCAGGTGGTTCCGGTGCCTCATCTGGCACCGGTATCACAATCGCCTTTTGTGGCTGCGTTCGATTGGATTTGGTTGCTCGGTTTGTTTTGATTGGAGCAAACGGATCACTCATAAGCATCCACTCCAATCATATCCGCCAGATTGCATGCAGCTTGTTTTTGCGAGAGCGAAAACAGGTAGGCTCCAAGGCTGATAAAATCCCGTCCACCTTCACCGGTGGCAAAATCACACCACAAGCCCGAAGCAATGTTGATCTTGAATGACCCGGCCCGCCGGTCCATCCGTCGCGGGTTCTTCACGGTATACTCGCAACCACAAAGTCGCCCACCTGGGAGCCACTGCCTGCAGATGATATCACCATGCAGTAAAGCAGCTCTGGCAATGCGCTTGAAATCAATACGAGGCCTTGGCTTACAACTCCGCCTCATGACCTCGCCTCCACTTCACTCGTGGAGCTAGTCAGATGAGATTCAATCCATACCTGAATATCAGAAGGTCGGTAGCGTACCGATTTTCCCATCTTCACATAATTTGGCCCGCCGCCACGCACCCGCCACGCCTGTATGGTCCGTATAGAAATTCCAAGATAATCCGCTGCAGCCGCTTCAGTAATCAGGGCGTTCTCAACGCTGTTCAGTTCCGTCCTCATAACCATCATCTCCGCTCATTTGCGATGAGGAAATGTTGGTTGGATTCCACAGACAGAAATAGGTGACACGATTATTCAGTGCAGGTGATCTGAATTATTGATCTAAAGGGAGCTTAGGCCTTGGCCCCGGGTTCTTATAATCTTCGGGAGCATGCAAAGCCCAAAGTCGAACAAAGTGCCGACCACTTAGTCCCGGAAAGAGCTGCAATGCCTCCCTTTCAATATTAGCTTTCTTTTGCCAAGGACGATCTGAAAGAGCCTGCAGAAAACGGATGACTTCAGCCTCAACAAGACGGCCTTTTTTATCAGATTCCGAGCTACGCTTTGTCTTATTGCTTTGAGCCACAAATATCGTCAAATCTTCGGCCAGCACTTGCCGTTGATTACCGTCAATACGCAAGAGTTCATTTCGCCGCCATGAGACATGCGAAAGCTCAGAACACCAATAAGAGGCAGGAACCACGTAGGCATCCGCTAAGGCTCTATCGCGACCTTTCACTATGAGTTCACCACGCTGTAGTGCAGATATCAGAGCCAAATACGTTTCAAAAATCAGCTGAGTTGCCAGCTTTTCTTCTGCTCTCTTGGGAGCCTTGCCGCTCTCAAGGATTTCCATCAACCCATGATCATCCAGCCACTCGGGAAGAACTGTTTTCTTGTGGTGTTGAGTTAAAGTTCGAAGGTCAGCAGTTACAGGCCAACAACTGGGTAAGAGATTTGAAAAATACGAACAGATACCCTCGAGCGTCCAATCATATACTGATGCAACTACGCTTGCATCGTAGATAGCATCACTCACGTCATCTCGATCAAATAGTAATCTGCCAAAGGCCTCATTAAAGAAAAGCCCTTCCACAAGCGTCAGATCACACCCTGTATTCTCCCTCATTTGATTTCCTACCTTAATGATCCTGAATATCACTGTAGACTAGCGCGTATTGAGGAAGGAAACCGATGAAAATTCTTCGTTCAAAATGAAGAAACGAAGGGAAGTTCACTCTCGGAAAGGGCTAACTGAGGACATTCGAATGCTTCGAGCTAAGATTAAAGTAGCTTAACCAGAGCCCAAATTCACTGGCCGACTCAGTCCGGCCAATACATTCAACTTGGATAGGGAGAGAACCTATTTCCATTTGCAAAAATAACCAATCGTTTACAACAGCGACTAACTGCAACATAGAAGTGTTTGGGACACTTAAAGTTATGCGCATCTAATAAAACAACAGTGTCGAATTCTAAACCCTTGGTAAGAAGGGTTGTACCAATACTCTTAACGTCTACTCTCCGACCTTGCCTTCGAAGCTTATTTCTTTGGGAAATCATTGCTTCTTTGGCGGTGCAGTTGGCTAAATCCGCTTGGCGTACGCAACTTATCAGATCCTTAGCGAGTCTAGATCGAGTGTGATATCGGCACTTCAGTGTTTGGTCGAGAAAATAGACAATCTCGTGCAATGTTGCATAAGATGGTACTTTCCTGAACTCATCAATTTTGCGCTCCAAACGCTTGGAAAGAGATGCAAGCCTACCCCTTTTTGCCTTTACCCTCCAGTCGCTATTGTTGGGTTTCGAAAACCAATCATTCAAGCTGACGTTGGCAGCACCCTTTGGTGGGCTTTTTCTAAAAATGAGTTCAAGAATGTTGTAAGTTTTCTTTATCGGTTTGCGTGCTCTAGGAATTGCCTCGATGAGGCCATCGATTTTCTTTGAATCTAGATAAAATTTCTTATCATCAATAGCTTCAAGTAGTTCTATCGAGTTGGAGAAGTCAATACGAGATAGAATTTTCGACCTGTCGTTAATGTCACCGGCTCGTGTTCCGTCTTCCCGGCTATATTCTGGGGTAATCAACAATAAGCTTTGAGAATTTTGATACGGGGCACGACCTTGGACTACTTTTTGCAGTTCTTTACTAAAGTTACTTTGATAATCAGTGAGCTCCTGATCAGTTGTGTTGATCAGGTGAAGTCCATGATCAGGTCTATTTGGTAACGAAAATTGCTTCTGCTCTTTCAGTCGCTGTCTTAACTTTACCATTAACCGACCTAGCGCTTCGTTGTTTCCATTGCTCTCCCATCGATGAGGGATAGGTAAATCAGGAAAACGCTCAAAACCAACTAAGTCTCGATCGAAATCGACAATCTCGCCATTAAAGTCAAAAATGCCTTGCAGAGGATCACCGAGAATATGGCACGGCAACACATTTACCATTTCCATGAGCACATTATGTTGTGACATGGAGCAATCTTGATATTCGTCTATAAATATTCCGGCGTAAGACGCTACCAATACAGCTTGGGTCAACTTTGCTCGGAATAACAGCAGTGCTTTGTCTGTGATTGCGTTGTGAAACCCTCTGTCCTCTTGTGGAGGGAGATCGCCGCCAGTGTAGTAAGCTATAACATATCTTTGTAAAAAACCACTAATAGTCTCAATGTTGTAACGCATAGATGGGATATCGGCATTCCTGAATTTTGCCTTAAGCGAAGCAACTCCAGCATGCGTGTGCGTTAAGATGAGCTGCCGACCATTCGTGTGTTTTAAGCATTCGGCAATTGTATGTGTTTTACCGTGACCAGCCGGAGCGATAAGAAGTGATTTATCTGCATTTACAAATGCTTGGTAATCCATGATTACTCCCCACCATCAATCCATCCAGACAGGCCGAGAAGAGTTTTTTTCAATTTTGCGTTCTCTTCGATGCCACCAATATGGCGGAAGATTACTTCGCCTAATTTTTCTCCATGTCCAACGCTTTTAAACCATTCCCTTTTTTTGACGATAGAAGCTGCTGCTATGGCTTTTCTAACTGCGCGGGTATCGGTTTCACGCCAGTTTTCTTCTAGTGGCTCTGCTTGCGGACACTTTGCTGCTATTGAAGAATTCAGAGCATCAACGTCACCTTTCTTATGAACTGCTAAAACGTAATCAACGAGTTCGAGTACAGCTGGCCAAGGCAGGTCATTAAAGACTTGTTGTTCGACGCACAGCTGATCATCACAATCGAAAACGCTTATGCCCATTTCCACCCAGTCATTCTTTTGCGCATTAACCCTATCGTCGTCAGTGTCACATAAAAGTGCTGTTGTAATGCCGATTTCATGAATCTCAGTCACACGACTAGCTAATTCATTTCCGGTTCCATCAATATAAGCGCAATCGAGAAATGCCATAGGAGGTTTTCTTTCGACTTGACGCCATGCGTCCAAAGCACGGCAAATTCCGACCTCTGTAGCTCCTTCACAAACTATTACTTGCTTAGCAAAAAATGCCTCAGGGCAGGCTCGTACAGCTTTCAAAAGGTTTTCATCATCACCATCAAATGACGTTTCTATTAGTTCATCTGTGGACGGGCTTTTACTAAGGTGTTTTATGGGAGCGCTGCCAAGCTCCTGTACCGCATCACGGGAGTGCGTAGTTAGAAAGACTTGGCCAAGGTCTTCCTCTTTTAGGTGGCGCACTAAGTGTTTTATTCGGTCAGGTTCAAGACCTTGCTCAAGCTCATCAATAAGAACAATGCCTTTGTTCGGCGCGTTAGCAGCCAGTGCAGATTGAATGGCTAATGAAGCAAGCCGCTTGGTTCCCTTACCTTTACTACGAAATGGAACAGTTCCCTCGTGTAAAGAAACCCTTCCATCCTTAATGGACAGATCTCTGGCGTCGAGTGTTGTTCCTGCTCCTTGCAAACTTAAACCCATGATCTTGGCTTGCTGTTCAATGAGCTTGGTTGCCTGCTCCAATTTTCCAAAATCTGCGTCATCAATTCGCTGCTTAGCCTCCCGTAAAGCAGCGATTATAATGTTTTCGTCATGCCCATGATTAGTTTGCAGGTGCTTTTGAAGCGAGTAAAGTGGCGCTCCTTTATTCCAAGAAAAATGCTGATCGATATAATCTGAGATCATGAAGCAATTCAATGATGCACGATTGCTGGCCGAAATTTCAATATCCTCGTTCTCACGAACCGTTGTGACCACCCAACGGGGTTCTAGCTCACCATTTACAGTTAGTTTTATCGAAAGAGATGGTATTTCACTTTCAGGATCAACCTCATCCACTAAGTAGCCTTCAGCGTGAAGGCCATACTTATGATCCGCTAGGAGCACCTCAGGAAAATGCACTAGCTTCACAGTGATTTCGATCGGTTCTGTTACGTTGCAGTTATAGAAATCGGTATCATAGAAACTCAAGTTCCATCTCGGGGATAGCACGGCTGCTATTGCATCCAAGATAGTCGTCTTCCCGCTGTCGCCTCGACCTATGAGACAAACAACCTTTTGTTGATAGGGGATCGAGAGATCGAAACTCTTAATTCCTCGAAAGTTTCTTACTTTAAGGGAAACTACTTGGGTCATCGGGTGTGAATCTAACTTAGTTAAAATACCTCCTAATAATGTATATCACCTGATAATCAATTAGAAGTTGCTACAAGCTTTCTTATTTTTCTGCTTCTAAACAATCTTGAAGTCAGTAGTTGCAGGCAACTTCAATTGGCTACGGTCACGGCTAAGTTCAGCCCACCGCACACAACGAGCACAGCACATACTGAAGTTGAAATGTCTCTTTTACCAAGCAGCACCCAATGAGAAGTCAAATGTCCGATTTAGTTACTCAGCAATATGCCTGTAATCAGGCCCGCAAGCGGCTGTTCGAACGGGTCAATCAAGGGTTAGGCAACTCTTAAAGATTTCGTTTAACAACTGTATTACCATTTAACTCGATTATACTCAGAGTAGAGTTTGTTTCCGTACTTTCGGTCAACATGATAAGCAAATGAAATCAAACCAAGAACGTGATGTCTCATCCCAGTCACAGAACTGAACTTTCTATTGGCTTGGTGGGCTAAAACTCCAATTTTTTCGTGATTGAGAGCATAGAGGTGCGTTTCGATGTTGTCCTTGTACCGCCTTGTGAGACGAGGGCGCTCCCTATCAACTAGTACTCCTAACAAGATTTTTCTTGCTCCGGGCGGTGATATCCTGGTTTTGTTAGAGTTTTCGGATAAACCGAAGCTTTTAAGTGTACCCTCAACTATCCCTCTGAGTTTGAGTGCGTCAGTTCGTGATACACTTTGTTCAGTTGAGAAAGCTATATCGTCAGCGTAACGGGAGTACTTCCACCCCAGTTCATCTGCAATTTGCTTCAATTTTACGTCTAGAGAATACACCGCAAGGTTAGCCAGCATTGGGCTTGTAGGTGCTCCCTGAGGAAGAAAACCCTCAGTTGCTGACGGGTGCGGAAATTCGGTTTCTCGCAAGTGAGAATAGTGTTTCTTATCAATCGAACGTGTGCAAAGGCGGGCGAGTTGGAATGACAATAATGCAGTGTATCCGCATTCCCTAAACACCTGATATGCTTGACGCTCCGTGATAGATTCAAAAAAATTGCTGACATCCATTTTCAGCAGCCAAGCGCAACCACAGTGTAGTGTCGCCGCAGCAAGCATGTCGCTTCCGGGCGCAAAACCGAAACTCGATGGATGTGGTTGTATTAAGTTCAAGATATTCTGTGCGATCCACCGTTGAGTTCGGAGTATGTGAGGTTGGGGTGCATAGATATCTCGGAAGCGCCGCTTGGGAGCTTTACTCCCATTGCCGCCGCTTTTCTTTCGAAGTCGAAAGTGGCGATAGGGATCGCTCATTCTATCGACAATCGGGCGCAGGTCTTTCGGAGACACATCGACCAAATGAGCAAGGTGCGAAAGTGAAAAAATGACAGGCAGGTTCGGTGAAACTTGTTTGATTGCTTTGGCAATGGAAACTGCCGCTGAAATAGTATCGAGATCTCTGCCCGATGCCCTAGCGCCACGCACAAAATTCTGAGAGTCCCAAGGATGCTTCATCTACTTTCACCCGGAACGGGTGCTTTGGGCAAAGGAAGCAATGAAGGCATACGACTGTGTCCCTCCGGGACTGCTTTCTTTGCCCAGAGACGTGCAATCATGCGCTCCATCGACGGCGCTGGGAAACCCCAGTGCCCCAGACGATCAGTGTAAGTAATCGTCATGACCGCCCTTTCGAGCGGTGGGTACTAGATAGCACCTTGGAAGCTCTCAGTGTGATAGGATAGTACGGATCTTCGTTTGTTGGAACTACGATTTTTCTTTCGCGGTTGATATTTTGTGCCTTCAACTCATTGTAACCTTTATCCGTAAGGCGCCCGTTAGCTTCAATTAATTTTCTTTGATAAGCAACCTTGAGCGCTTCCATTATGTCCGCCCTTGGCAGCGAAAGCCGCTCCGACAATTCTTTTACTTTTTTCCTTGAAAAGCGGCCTCGCAGTTCTTGGAGAACTAGCAGTATTATTCGCTCTTTGACGTCAGCAAGAGCATCAAGCCTGTATCCCCGTTCGCTGGCAGCCCTGGCGACCTGCTCACTTTTTGAACCTGACCAGAATAGAGTTCTGAGATCAGAAGGGGCATTCCCCACATATAAGGGCTTAAGCTGCTTCGTGTTCTTCCAAAGAATAGAAGGCGCATTATTCGGAATGCCGTAGCTAAACAAGATCAGTGCAGCTGAATCAAGAAACCCTCGCACATAGTCATCTTTTGGGTCCTGTTCGGCAAACTTGTCTAATAAGCTATTCCAACTCATTTGGTGTTGTTCAAACTTTGAAGAGTCCAGGGTTGGAACTGTATAGTTAGATCTGACGTCTGGACGAGAAATGTGCGAGCTAACTGCTGCCATTCCATCCTGTGTTGCTGCAGCTGCGATCACTACAAAATCAATCAGCCCAGTGCTGTGCCAAGATCTCACGGTCCGAACATTCCAAAACTTATCTAGCATTTTGGTCAGACGACTTCCTGATCCAATAAAATCAGTCACAATTGCGATAGTTGAAATCGGACTTTTGTCGCTGCGAAACCTATTTGGGCCGGGGGTATTGATCAGTACTCCTGTGTGCTTTTTCACAGCTTGAGCGATTAGCGAACTGATGATGCCTTCACTTCCGACTCGAACCCCTCCTCTGATAGGCTTTATCGGTGGAGGTCCTTTCTTCCCGATAGCACGTTCCCGAATAGAACCATTGGATCTTTTTACTTGCTCAGTTTGGAATACTCGCTTTTCTTGAAATTCCCTCTCTGCATATACAGCTATCGCCTTCCTTTTCCCTGAACGCTCCGAGGCAAGCTGATCTAGCAGTTTATGAATAGATTCAGATACTTCATCTAAGTTGATCAGTTGAAGACTGTCGAGCAACGTCCTCGCTTTTGCTCTGTCTGCGACTTCGAAATTTCTCAACCATGCTTTTCCGGTCTCAGTTTTTGAAATTGAATCAATCATCACATTTACATCTCACGCAAGCTCATAGTTGGCCACCAATTTGCCCGTGAGCACACTTAAGAGACCTTCAAAAAGAACTCTGATTAGTATTCAATCAGCGAACTCGGAGATTTCGAGGTTAGCAATGACAATCTGAGCTGTCATAAACCTACTTCAGTGTTAGTCACCTTCGTGCACATCGATATTTGAGGCAAGGGTGTTTTGCAAAAAAATGCAATCTGAAATAGCAATAATGTAAAACGGGCGATCCCTGCATTAAGATGAACGTCTACGTATGATCACTTGCAGCCATTAACAGATACTAGCAATGAATAAGCACGAAGACTCCTATTTATTGTGCGGGTTGCATCTCAAGATGTACCACTACTATAGATATTGCTTCGGCTTTGGTGCATGCTGAGAAGTATCAGTCATATTGCGACTGAGATGGCTCCGGAGTTTTCATGGCGAAGTATTGTAACCCAATTTTGTTTTCGGCACATTTTGGCGTTGATCCCGACGAGTTGGACAAGGCAAACCTACTAGACCCATTTCTTAATGTGGATTTGGAACTTTTCATCGATCCAGTCTTGCTCGAAAAGTGTTCCTATGAGGAAATTTCGAAATATGCGGTCGAAGATTTTCGGGAACACTTCAACAACGTCATTCGACTCTTAGCGATATCGGAGAACGAAGGTGATGTTGCATGGAAGGCCGCAGAAGACCTCTTGAACTTACAAGAACCTCCAGAGAATGGTTTGGGCTATGGTGGTTCGAGTAGGTCAGGTAACTCTCGATCTGACGAGGTCAAGCAATCAATTCTAAGAACTACTTCAGATATTATTAGACTGGGTGCAAAAGATCCGGACATGATCTCTCTTATGGGTTTCTTTGAAGAAGGTGTGGGCCCTGACACCATTAGCGATTTTACTACACGAGTCATTTTTTTGAGACTTGCAGCAATTACCAGGGATTTTTGTGAACGCACGAATGTGACAACGCAAAGACTTGGAGAAAACAGCGAAGCAAGACTGCCCGTTTACGATGATGGGAGTGGCAAAATCAGACCATTCTTGTTGGTACCAAAGGATATTGTTCGCGATTTACCTATCGCAAATGATTGGTCAGATGTTCAAGCCGCCGCCATGTTGAATGGTCAAATTCGGTCGCGAGTTAGTCGGATGCTCGCGGGGATCACAAAACCGACTGTTACGCAATACAAAGAGGCTTTGCGAAGTGCGGCACTAAGTTCTTCTGAGGCATTCAATCACTTTCTTGCGTCTGTAATGGCGAATGCAAAAGCATACGATGCTGATGAAGATATACTGGGTTACTTCCGCTTACGACAATTGATATTGCAAGACAAAACAAGATTTGAAGAAAAGTCAAACGTAGATTTGACTAAAGGGCCAGAAGCAATCCGAGATGTCGTACTAGAGGCGATTGGGATGTTTAAAAAGCACGTTGAAGTTGGTGACCTCTGGAAGGAACTCTGGACGGGCGATAAGCCAAAACTAGAGAGAGCTTCACAGATCATTTTCCAACTCGCCGCCGATGCTTTCTGCAAGGCTAACAATATTGATATGTCACCCGAAGCAAATATGGGAGGCGGACCCGTCGACTTTAAGTTCTCCTCAGGCTATGAGGCGAACGTGCTGGTAGAGCTAAAGAGAGATACCGGAAAAGTTAAGCATGGTTACGAAGTTCAGCTTGAGCACTACAAAAAAGCTAACAGCAGCTTTTTTGGTATCTTCGTAGTTCTTGACTATGGAAAGCTCGGGGGCAAACTTGAAACGATCCAAAATATAAGAAATAAGCGGATTGCTTCAGGCCAACGAGCATCTGACATAATCGTTATTGATGCGACGCGAAAGGAATCCGCCAGTAAGAGACTTATATAGCCTAGGATACTGCACGCTCGTACACCGGACTTTAATACGGGGTGCAGCGCATTACCGTTTCCTGCCTACGGCTGCAAGTTGGAATAAATTCATCTGAAGTTGAAGCTCTTTTATAACTGGAGCTAGTCAGTTTCAGACCGAAGGTTGCAGTTAGTCATGCTGAGACACACAGTTTTCGCAAACATCCAAATACTCAAACACACCGACAACGTAGTACTCACTCCCCTCCCTTCAACCCCGCCTCTATCCGCTCACCAACCGTCTCTGACAACACCCGTATCGGATGCGCATCATGGTTCACATAGCGGTTGGTGATGGTCACGTTGCGGTGGCGCAGAAGATGGCTAATGAGGAAAGCGTTGCTACCTGATTGCGCAGCAAACGTACCAACCGTATGGCGCAGATCATGAATGCGCACATCTGGGATGTCAGCATGATGGCGCACCCGCTGCCATGCGTTTTCCACCAGCTCTTTTGTAATATGCCGTGTGGGGTCATTGATGCGGGCGAGCACAAAGGGCGAACCATCCAAGCGCGGTATATCGGCGAGGATATCCAGCACATTCCCACTCACCGGATGAGGTTTGCGGCCATCCCCTTTCTTTGAAGGCAAGGCAATGGCCCCTTCATCAAAATCAACATGCTTCCATTCAAGAGAAGCGATCTCCATCAATCGCGCACCTGTGTAGAGCAGTAGCTTAAGGCAGTAGAGCGCCATCGGGTTCACGGGTGTACGCCGTTTCTCAATATCGTTGCGCAGATGCTTTGTGTGCTCCGGCTTGGCCTTGATGATCCACGGGAGCCCCTCTTTCTCAGCAAGCTCCAGCGACTTACCAAGTCGCTGCAACTCATCACCAGATAAGAACCGGTCGCGCTCATTCTCCCTATAACGCTTCACCAACCGCACCGGATTGCTGTGTTCAGGCCTCAAGCCCCACACTTCAGCCAGGTTGAACGCTTTAGAGATGATCGCCAGCACATGGTTTGCTTGTCGCGGGGTTCTGCGCATAGAACGATGCAGCTTGGAGATATCCTGTCGGGTAACTGACGCCAGCTTTGCTTTGCCCAAGGGCTTCCTCACACAGCGTTCAAGAATACGCCGGATCTCAATAAGAGACTTTGGTTTGTTGTGCACCTCAACATGCTCACTCAGATACATGTCCAGCAAATCATCAACCGTCGGCGCGTTGCGAATGATCTTGCGATTAACGGTTGGGTCTTCCCCATTGCGCACCTTGGCCAAAACATCGACAGCCAGTCCCCTCGCCTGATCTGGTGTCAGCTCTCCGTATTTTCCGAGTGTCAGACGGCGAGAGCGCCCTTCTAGTGTGCGATATTGAACAATGAAGGTTTTACGCCCGGTTGGCGCCACCTGCAGCCCAAATCCTGAGAGCTTACCGTCCCACACGAAGTACTTCTTCGCTGTTGGCTTCGCCGCATCAACCGTCCGCTTCGTAACATTGGGCATCAGACAAAACTCTCCCGCTGACGGCCCGCGACAAGAACCGTCCCACATGCGAAAATAGAAGTTAAAAGTATTCCCCGATTACTGCTGTTTCTGACGGCCTGACAGCTTGTGACAACCTTTTGGGCTTCTCTAATGGCCCTGCACAAAACACGGCCTCATCCCCTTATAGATCGCTTGCGCTATGCCTAACGTTTTTTGTCAGCATATTGTAAGCAAATGTACGAGTTTCGCAGCGAAATGCAAGGTAGGCAGGAGCAAATAATTTTCTACAACTCATTGATTCATAGCACTGAATCGTAGTAGAGTGTAAGTGGACGTGAGTTGCAAATTGCAACTTGTAATCAGGGGGTCGCGGGTTCAATTCCTGCTGCTAGCACCTTCGTTTCTCTCTTGATTTATCAAGAGAATTCCAAAGCCTCCCGGAGGAGGCTTTTTTGCTTTTCTGAAATGAGCTCACCCATCCAGATCAATTGGATCACTGTCAAACGTCAGGCCAGGGACAAGGACGACGGAACCGTCCTTTTCTTTCTTTGCTGCCAGTGACAGATACAAAGTTCCCGTGGAACCCACATCCATAATCGCGAAGAGGTAGGGGGTGTCGGGAGTTCCCATTCCGGTTGGATGGTCCAGGCGACCTGTTGCGAGGCCAACCAGTGCGGCTCCCCATGCTTTTAGAGTTTCGCGATCGCCGGCAACTTTTTGGACCCAGTTCTCGATGGTCTCCGGCACATCACCACCATTCGTAATCAGCGAGAGCCAGTCTATTGCTGGCACTTCGCCCAAATCACCAACATGGCCACCAAATCCGATAGCTGGAAAAAGAAGCGGGTTCCACTTGCTGAATTCTTCAGCGGCATTTGCAGCCTTATCACTACTGCCTTTCTTCAGAGCCTGTAATGCATCTTTTAGACAACCGTTGAGATCTTTGCTGACGGTTTTTAGCTGCTTACGCAATTGAGCGACTGGGTCTTTCAACCAGTCTTTATTGAGTTTGTATTCTACAGGATCTTTCCCCACGGGAAGAAGCAGCCCAACCAGAAGTCCAAACTCCAGAGTTGCAACATCCAGCTCATCGGCTCCTATTGTTTTTTTCATACCAAACTCCTCACGGTATCTGCGTTAAAACACTTGTGAGGAATGACGAGAGCCTGGCGACTGCGTGAATATCTGGACTTGTAGAACTCAGTAGATGGTTAAGGAATGAGAAACCCATCAGCATGTTGGCCGCCGATGAAGCCGTTAAAATTCTCATAGAACTTTCGGGCACGGTTTAAGCATCGGCTTACCTCAACTCCAACGGACAACGCTCAATACCTCATTTTATGGCTAGATAATAATTACATATCGCCATAGGCACGACCGCATGCTCCCCCAGAACGAGGAGACCTGTAATGAGCTTAGAAAACCCAAACACTGGTGAAGATGTAAATGCTCTTGAAGGGATTATAAGCACCTATCACTCAGAAATCGCAGACAACACGATTTTGCTGGCAGAGCTGGCCAAACTGAAAGATTTTCTGGAACACAGTGGCCAACATTCTCTCAAAGAACGCGTACAGGTCTTTGACCATATTCTGGAAGAACTTCAGGAAAACTCCGGCGACCACCTTCGTATGACGGAAGAGAGCCCTCAACTGGATCACCACGAAGTAGAAGCCAACCGGCATCTGGATGAACAGGAAACCTTAAGAGACGCGCTGAACAGGTTCGGTTCTCGCTACCTGAACTG
The DNA here is from genome assembly GCF_001623095.1 of Pseudovibrio sp. Ad5. NCBI lineage: Bacteria > Pseudomonadati > Pseudomonadota > Alphaproteobacteria > Hyphomicrobiales > Stappiaceae > Pseudovibrio > Pseudovibrio sp. Ad5. The sequence continues at coordinate 85,802 of NZ_LMCH01000057.1, forward strand.
ACTTCAGCGCAAAGCACTCAAAAGCATCGCCAATTAAGGAGTGCTGCGTACGCCCCAGCACGTAGCACGGCAGTTTTAATTTGACCGTCCCTTCCCTTCGTATCATGCCTGAAAGCAAGACGGAGGCAATCATGCATGTGCTACGAGATCTGATTTTACAAAATGAAAACACCCTCATAGACCGCATATTCTTTTATGCCAAAAGTCAGGGTTACACGCAGTACACAGCCACACTGCGGGAGGCATGGCGCATATCAGTTGAAGGTCTATCAAAATCCATCATCACAGCGATGGAGTCTTATGACACACCGCCTGAAATTGATGTCAGCTCCGATTTCTCCAGCCACCCCTTCGCTGCATTTGGCGTAGAGCAAGCCAAGAGCCATCGATCCAGAGGTGTAACACTGGGCTACTTCCTCGGTCTGACAAAATACTACCGCAGCGCCTATCTGGATCTGCTGGAAACACAAGAGTTTTCAGAGGCAGATAGAGCCAGATATCGCGCCTACTTACTGCGTTATTTCGATTTCATGGAACTTGGGTTTTCGACGGAATGGAGTGGTGTAGCCGAAGATAAAAAACTGCACGAGGCTTATGAAGAAAACCGCCGTATCACCAATGAGAAGAACAAGTATCTCACCATCCTGGAAAGCCTGAGCGACCCCATCGTATTGATGGATGAAAGTGGCCAGGTCAATGACCTGAACTATGCTGCTCAGGCTGTTTTTTGTGGGTTGCAAAACACGAAGGTCAAATACGTCAATGCAGCCACACGTGAGCTGCTGACAAACCAACTACTGCCTTATCTGCCACAGAAGCTGGAAAGCTGCTATACAGACATCACGCTGGACACCGCGATAGGTCCACGCGTTTTTGATATCCGCGCCCAACATATCGTCGACTTCAGCCGCAAGTTTCCCGGGATGATCCTCATCCTCAATGATGTCACCGACCATAAAAAAGCCAAGGAAGAAGCTGAAGCCGCGAATAGCGCCAAGTCCACCTTTCTTGCTTCCATGAGCCACGAAATCAGAACACCTCTGAACGGAGTGCTGGGACTAGCCGACCTCCTCAAGGACACGAGCCTCAAGCCAGAACAGCACCGCTATCTGGATGGCATCATCTCCTCCGGCGAAATGCTGCGATCAATCCTCAATGATGTACTGGATTACTCCAAGGTGGAAGCAGGCTCGCTGGAGCTGGAGGCCGTTGATTTCAAGATCAGACAAGTCATCAAACAGGTTGTTGACCTCACCCAACAAGACGCTGAAACCAAAGGACTACAGCTTCACATAGAGGTACATCCGCAGGTTCCAGAAATACTGCGGGCTGATCCCACCAAGATCAGGCAAATCCTATTGAATTTCGTCAGCAATGCCATCAAGTTTACCAGTAAAGGTTCCATCACCATCGGCGTGCATATTCCTGAAAGCAAGATCCGACAGGCAAGATGTCTTCAGATCATGGTGACGGATACTGGAGTGGGTCTGCCCACCGGAGATCACAGCTACCTGTTTGAACCATTTGTACAGCAAAACGCCGCAATCAATCGCTTGTTCGGAGGAACTGGTCTCGGTCTTGCAATCTCAAAACGCCTGGTCAACGCGATGGGTGGTGAAATCGGTTGTCGATCTAATCAAGCTCAGGGCGCAAGCTTCCACTTCACCATTCCGTTTTTTGAAGCGGATCAGACCGTCAGCGTCATTGAAGATAAGCAAGAGAGCTGGAAGCCAAAGAAGTTGAAAATCTTGCTTGTTGAAGACAACAAGGTCAATCAGTTGGTCACTGAAGGCTTCCTAGATAAGGCAGGGCATGGATGTCGCACAGTCGGCGGCGGTGAAGACGCATTGGCCCAGTTGCACGAACACCGTTTCGATTTGGTGCTCATGGATAACCGTATGCCCGGTCTGAGCGGCACAGATACCATCGCCCGCATCCGAGCCTCTCACTACCACCATATTTCCAACATTCCCGTTATTGTACAAAGCGCCTGCATCTTCCTGGCTGACATCGAGAAGAGCTTCACTGCTGGTGCCGATGGGTTCCTTGGCAAGCCGTATTCTCAAGAGGACCTTGAGGATGCCATCGCCTCCTGCCTCTCTGACAGAGCCATGTTTGCACGTAAATCCAGACAGACATTGCAGGAGCAACCTACAGAACTCATTGATACAACGGTGTTACGTGGTCACTTCGAGATGCTGGGAGAAACGCGGGCCAAACGCATTGTCGATGCATATATGCAAACGTCGCGTTTCATCATTCCAGAGCTGCGAAACCACATCGCAACCCAAAACTTTTCCAAGATCAGAGACAAGGCGCATAGCATGAAGGGCGCATCCCATAATGTGGGTCTCATTCATACCGCTAATCTCGCAGAGCAGTTGGAACAGGCAGCTCAAAACAAGGAAAAGCACAAAATTATGGAGATCTTCAGCGCACTGGAGGTGACCTACACAGCCTCAAAGCACAAGCTGAACGAAACCTGGCTCAATTGCCTGACGAAAGCACCGGCAAGCGCATAAGCGTCTTCAGTACGCACCTGTAAACACATAGCCAACGCCATGCACAGTCATGATCAAAGTCGGGTCTTTGGGGTTCGCTTCAATCTTACGGCGCAACCGGCCAATCAGCACATCAACAGTACGGTCGCTTGGGTCCCATTCCCGATGGTTCAGGTGATCCAATAGGTTATCACGGGTGAGTACGCGGCCTTTGTTCTCAACCAGCGCTGAGAGCAGCTCAAACTCGCCACGTGTTAAACGAACATCCTCTCCCTCAGGAGATTGAAGCCCGCGCTTGTCCAAGTCCAGAACCCAACCTGAGAAATTCAACACGCGCTCATCAACAGCGGCAGGCACCCGCCCTGCCCTCACCCGGCGCAGCAAATTTTTGGAACGTGCTAACAGCTCACGCGGGTTGAACGGCTTGATCACATAGTCGTCAGCTTCCATTTCAAGCGCAACAATCCGGTCCACATCATCCGTCCGGCCTGTCACCATGATGATCCCGACGTCAGACTTCTTTCGCACGTCCTTCAAAAGCGTTAGGCCATCATCATCTGGCAGACGAATATCAAGCATAATCAGGTCCACATCACCACCAGCAAAAACCGAGCGCATTTGCGCGCCGTCTTCTGCTTCAGAAACACGGTATCCTTCGGTCTCAAAATATCCGGAAAGTGCCACGCGGCTGGTCAGGTCATCATCAACGACCAGTATATGTGCCTTATTTGTCATATGCTTGTTGTCGGCTTGTGTGTTTACATCATGTTTACACCATTCTACACCCCGTTCATATTTCCTCCAAACGCTATTTACAACCTTAGTCTAATTCTCTGAGCATTGAACGGACCGACTTGTCCGAGAGTGCAAAAGAGATAGAAGATGAATATCTGGCGACTCCTGCGGACGAAAACCGCAATATTTCCAATAAGCTTATTACTGTTCGGCACATTTGCAGGTGGCGTCGTGTTCTGGGGCGGCTTCCATACCGCAATGGACTACACCAACACTCTGGAGTTCTGCGTCTCGTGTCATGAAATGCGCAGCACGGTCTACGAGGAGTACAAGAAGTCTCCGCACTTCTCGAATGCATCAGGCGTTCAAGCAGTCTGTTCAGATTGCCACGTGCCCAAAGAAACTTACCCAAAGATCATTCGCAAGATCGAAGCTGCCAAAGAGGTCTACTCTAAACTTACCGGCAAAATCGACACCAAGGAGAAATTTGAAGCCCATCGCCTGACCATGGCCAAGAGTGTCTGGGCAGAGATGGAAGCCAACGACTCTCAGCAGTGCCGCAACTGCCACAAGCAAGCTTCCATGGACTTCGCCAAGCAGCATCCCAAAGCCTCTGAAACCATGCAGAAGGGTTTCAAGGACGGCGAGACCTGCATCTCCTGTCACAAAGGCATTGCCCACAAACTGCCAGACATGTCTCAGGGCTACAAAGCTTTGTATGACGAGCTCAAAGCCCTGTCAGTAAGCGAAGGTGCAAGCGCAGATCATCTGTACGCCATCACCAGCAAACCTTTCTTCGTTGAACAGTCAAAAGCGGAAAGTAACGGCAAAAGCGACGGTCGCATTCTGGGCGGAACCGATGTCGCCGTTCTGGAGCGCAGCGGCAATCTTCTCAAAGTGCGCATCGCCGGTTGGCAGCAAGATCAGGTGGACCGCGTGATCTATGCCCTTCGAGGCCAGCGCATCTTCTCTGCCACTGTCGGTAAAAAGGTCATCGATAAAATCAAACGCCTAAGAACCGAGGTGGATCCGGACACAGAACTCACCTGGCATCAGGTACAGATCGACACTTGGGTCTCAAAGGAAAATCTGATTTCAAACGGAGATCAGCTCTGGACCTACACCAAGGAAATGTACAGTGCCGCCTGCTCAACATGCCATGGCCTGCGCGATCCCGAGCACTTCCTTGCCAACCAGTGGATCGGCTCCCTCAAAGCCATGAAGCGCTTCATCTCACTGGACAAAGAACAATACCGCATCCTGCAAAAGTACCTGCAACTCAACGCAAAAGACACAGGTGGGAGTGAAGCTCATGGGTAAGCACGAAACCATCACTCTTTCCAACAGCGACAGATCTCTGGTTTACCGCTGGCTGGCAAGTTTCTTCACTAGTGAAGCGAAAATCGAAACTCTGGAGAGCTACAGCTCTCCAGAAGGACGGGCGCTTCTGGATGTCTTCTCACAAGCACCGGCACTCACATCATTTACGGGCGAGCTTGCCAAGCTGACAGAGCTGTCCGTTGAGAGTTATCAGAGCAAGGTGCTCGATCTGGCAACCGCATATTCTCGTCTGTTTCTAGGTGTTGGCGGTCAACACTCTGCCCCTCCTTACGAGTCCGCCTATTACAACGAAAAAGGCACGCTCTTCCAAAAGCCAACAGCAGACATGAACAAGATCCTTCAGGATCTGGGTATCTCCATTGAGAATTCAATGAAAGAACCCGCCGATCACCTCGGCGTTCAACTCAACGTACTGGCAGAGTACATCGACCGCGAAGCTCTGGCAGAAGCCAATGGCGATCATGAGACCGTATACACCTCACATCAGAACCAGATCCGCTTCCTCTCGAACCATCTTCTGAACTGGGTGCCCTCTTTTTGCGAGAGCTGTAAGCGCTTTGACAAGTCAGATTTTTACAAAGAACTGGCCAATGCCCTCAGCGCCTGGCTTGCCATGGATCTTGCTCGCTTGAATGAGGCAAAGACCATCACCTGACCAACTCCATTTACAACCTGTTTACTCGATTTTACATCCCGTTCAATCAACGCGCGAACCACGTTTACACGCAGTGACTACGGTGAAACTCAAGAGAAAACAGGCTGTTTTCATCGAGCAACTCGCTCAACTCATCGATTGTCTGCCAAAATAAAAGGACAGCAGAGATGTCGAAAATCATTGCAAACTATACGTCTCGCCGTAGTTTCCTGAAAGGCGCCTCCGCACTGGGTGCTTTAGGTGTGCTGGCTCCATCCATTTTCTCACCACGCTTTGCGCAAGCAGCAGTCAACGGAGAAGTTCTCTCTGGTTGTCACTGGGGTGCATTCCGTGCAGTGGTTAAAGATGGACGCTGGACCGAAGTTAAGCCTTGGGAGCAGGATCCGCATCCTAGCCATCAGCTGGCTGGTGTTATGGACTCCGTCTATTCACCATCGCGCATCAAATATCCAATGGTCCGTCGTGCCTATCTTGAAAAAGGTCGTGGCGCTGACGTTGAAGACCGCGGAAGCAATGATTTTGTGCGCGTCAGCTGGGACAAAGCTCTCGACCTTGTTGCACAAGAACTCAAATACGCCAAAGCGACACATGGTCCACGCAGTGTCTTCACCGGCACTTATGGCTGGAAGAGCGCAGGCAAGATCCATAACAGCCGCAGCCTGTTGCGCCGCCTGATCAACCGCGGCCTGCAAATGCCAAACGTGACGCACACAGGCGACTACTCAACTGGCGCTTCTCAGGTGATCATGCCGCACGTCATGGGCACACTGGAAGTCTACGAGCAGCAGACAGTCTGGCCCGTTGTTGTCGACAACACAGAAGTCCTGGTCGTTTGGGGTGCAGACCCAATCAAGACCAACCAGATCGACTGGCTCATCGCAGATCACGACAGCTACACCTATCTTGAAGAATTCAAGAAAACCGGCAAGAAAGTCATCTGTATCGATCCTTTGAAATCCAAAACCGCAGAGTTCATGGATGCAGAATGGGTACAGGTCAAACCACAAACTGACGTAGCACTAATGCTCGGCATGGCACACACACTCTTTGTTGAAGAGCTGTATGACGCCGACTTCATGGATGAGTACACTGCAGGCTTTGAAAAATTCCTGCCATATCTGACTGGTGAGACAGATCAGACGCCAAAATCAGCTGAATGGGCTTCCGAAATTTGCGGCGTCCCAACTGATAAGATCAAGGAACTGGCACGCCTGTTCATGGGCAACCGCACCATGCTTACCAGCGGCTGGTCCCTGCAACGTCAGCATCACGGCGAACAACCACATTGGATGCTGGTGACGCTGGCTTCCATGCTAGGTCAGATCGGTCTGCCAGGTGGCGGCTTCGGTCTCTCCTATCATTACTCCAATGGCGGCACACCAACCTCCGACGGCCCTGCCCTGTCTGGCATGAACGATGGCGGCGCAATGGAAGGCTCTGTCTCCATTCCTGTGGCACGCGTTGTTGAAATGCTGGAGCGTCCGGGCGAGGAATACGACTTCAACGGCACCCGCTATACCTTCCCGGATATCAAGATTGCTTACTGGGCTGGTGGCAACCCATTCCATCACCATCAAGACCGTAACCGTATGATCAAGGCCTGGCAGAAACTGGAAACAGTGATCGTTCAGGACTACCAGTGGACAGCAACAGCACGCTTCGCAGACATCGTTCTTCCGGCAGCTTCTGCCTATGAGCGCAATGACATCGAAGCAATGGGCTCTTATTCCAACAAAGCAACTGTAGCTATGAAGAAGATCGTTGATCCGGTCTTTGAAGCACGCAGTGAATACGACATCTTTGTTGATCTGGCAGACCGCCTTGGCAACAAAGATGCCTACACAGATGGTCGTGACGAAATGGACTGGGTCCGTCACTACTACGAACAGGCTCAAAAACAGGCTGCAAGTAAAAACCTTGAAATGCCTGAGTTTGAGAAATTCTGGGAAGACGGTATCGTCGTTCACCCGGTTTCACAGGCAGCGAAGGAATATGTCCGCTACGCCGACTTCCGCGAAGATCCTCTTCTGGAACCGCTGGGCACACCAACCGGTAAGATCGAGATCTACTCCAAGAATATCGAGAAAATGGGCTACGATGACTGTCCTCCACATCCAATGTGGATGGAACCGCTCGAACGTCTCGATGGTCCGGATGCTAAGTTCCCGGTTCACGTCAACACAGGTCATCCAAACGATCGCCTGCACTCTCAGCTCTGCGGCACAGTCCTTCGCGAAGGATATGCAGTCGCAGACCGCGAACCATGCATGATCAACCCGAAAGATGCAGAAGCACGCGGCATCAAGTCTGGTGACGTCATCCGCATCTTCAATGATCGTGGCCAAACACTGGCTGGTGCAATCGTCAGCGAAGACATCATGCCAAGCGTCATTCGCCTTTATGAAGGTGCTTGGTACGATCCTGTCGAAGGTGGCAAAGCCGGCAGTCTCTGCGCCTATGGTGACGTTAATACCCTTACACCAGACCTTGGCACCTCCAAGCTGGCACAAGGCAACTGCGGTCATACCGTCATCGCAGACTTTGAGAAGTTCGAAGGCGAATTGCCAGAGGTTAAAGTCTTTACAGCTCCAAAGAACGGATAAATCAGGAACCAAATCGACACCAGAAAGGGCTGCCACGCGCAGCCCTTTTTTTGCACAATCCCAGCATTTTAGTCGATGTTTAGAGCCGTCAATCAGCCTTCAATAACTGCCATCACATAGCATTCAAGTTAGAAAACACGAGTATGCTAGAACCATTGATGAAATAGTCTTGCGGGGAAATGATGACAGAAAAACAACAGAACACATCAGCCCATACCAAGGAAAAAATGGCGCGTCGCTATGACGACGATCATGAGCACAAGCATGATAAAGATCGGCAAGAATATGAGCGCGGCCAGAAAAGCCATCCGGAAACTCAACATGGTGGTGATCCGGAGGGCCACAAACACCCACACAAGCACCGCCCCGGGAAAAGTCATTCGGACGACGGCCACCACCACGCAAAAATGCATGATCACAAAGAGCACACCAGAGAGCATCACAAAAAAGACGAGCATTGATCTCTGGCTATAGGTTCTCACAAAAACACCCCGACCATTTCTGATCGGGGTGTTTTTTATTCTCAGAATGTCGCCGTATCAACTGCCCAGCAGACCGCTCAGCATCACCCAGACAACAGCCAATGGAGCCACGATCCGCATGATCCATGTGAAGGCGCCCATCCACTTGAAGGTCAAAGATCCGTCGTTGCTCAACTCTTTGCCCATCTTCTCAAGCACAACCCACCCAGCAAACAGCGAGGTCAAAATACCGCCGATTGGCAGGGTGTAGTTGTCAACCGCATAGACCATCAGGTCAAAGAAGTTCATGCCAAACAGCTTGTACTCGCCCCAGACACCCAGAGCCAGTGAACATGGTACGCCGATCAGGAAGATCACAATGCCCACCACAATAGCAGACCATTTGCGCTCTATGCCGTATTCCTCTGCAAAGTAAGCCACCGGAATAGCCAACAAAGAGATGGAAGAGGTCAGAGCTGCAATCAAAAGCATGGCGAAGAAGATAATCTGGAACAGATAGCCACCAATCATCTCGCCAAACACAGCTGGCAGAGTGATGAAGGTGAGGCCCGGGCCAGCACCTGGATCCATGCCGAAGGCAAACACAGCTGGCAGAACCAGCAGGCCGCCCAGCACACCAACCAGCGCTGCTAAGAACACCACCCAGCAAGACGCATTCGGGATGTCAGCATCTTTGTCCAGATAAGAGCCATAGGTGATCATCGCGCCCATACCCAACGACAGGCTAAAGAACGCCTGACCAAGAGCTGCACGCAGCATCTCGCCATTCACCTGCGACCAGTCAGGGACGAGGAAGAACTCAATACCTTCCCAGGCACCCGGCAGGGTCACACTGCGCACCACCAGAACCATCAGAAGGATGAACAGCAATGGCATCAGGACTTTAACGGAACGCTCGATACCTTGAGCAACACCTGCAATCACGATCCCCATGGTCAACACCATGAACACACCGTGATAGAAGATCGGCTCCCATACAGCAGAGACCAAACCGCCAAACTGGGCTTCCAGAAGCTCAGGCTGTGCAGATTCAATGGTGCCAGCGATACTCTTCACCAGATACGCGATCGTCCAGCCGCCAACAACGGAGTAGAAGGATAGGATCAGGAACCCCGTGATCACCCCAATTACACCCGTAACTGACCACAAGCGGCCACCCAGCGCGCGGAACGCACCAACAGGGTTCATCTTCGCTGAACGACCAATGGCAATCTCTGCCATGATCAGCGCTGCGCCGATGGTTGCCATGATGACAAGATAGACCACCAGAAAGGCGCCACCGCCCTGTGTGCCTGCCAGGTATGGGAATTTCCAGATGTTACCAAGACCGACCGCAGACCCTGCGGCAGCCATAATGAAGCCGAAGCGGCTTCCCCATTGCTCACGTTTCATTTTTTGTTATTGCCAATCAACATGTGATGGTTTGTTTCAATCAAGCGCAAAAGCTTGAAATGAATTCGTTGTTCCAGCTCTTTTGATGAAATCTTTAGCCTTGTTGACCTGACAGATTGTCGCAGGTAATTTCCCTTACCTCAAAAAATATGCGTTTTTGACAGCTGCACTTAATGGGCGAATTCAAAATATAGTCACATACACCCATAATTCACCATCAAACAATGAAACTAACTATAAAATACATATATATTGGCTGATCATACCATTTATTACGTTAACCACACGACAGCAACGCAACTTCCTGCCACCACATGCAGCCCACAAGTTTTTTCGTCGCAGGTTCTGCTCATGCACCGCACCAACACAGTTCAGACACAAAAAAGCACCGCTCAAACGGTGCTTCTTTCTCTCGTTGGGACGGAGATAAGGCCTTATTCCTGAGGCCAACGTCCCCTTACACTGCGATACCTGGCCTGCTTTTCCTCGTCCAGACATACCATCTCACGCGGCAATCTGGCATTCATGGAATGCACCCAATAGCGCTTCAGCTGCCTCAACATAACCCTGTTCCTTATCAAGACCATCTCGGGTGAAGGGACTATGCCCAACAGACACATTCTCCTCCCTCTTCCGGCCCAGATTAAGTCAAACTACGGATGACCATAAAACAGCATTAAAAAAGGCCACCAAAACTGGCGGCCTTTTCATTGTTTTTGAGCGAAGCTTTATGCTCCGAAGATGGAATGGACCATCACCCAGATGATCGCAAGCGGTGCAACCACACGGCACATCCACTTCCATGCTGTCAGGTAAGCAAACGGACGTTCACCGTTATTGGTCACTTCCGCAGCAAACTTGTCATAGCTCACCCAACCAGCAACCAGACAGGTCGCAATCGCGCCAAGTGGCAGGAAGTAGTTGTCAGTGAGGTAGCCAAGGAAGTCGAAGATGTTCAGTTCGAAGAACGTGATATCGCCCCACACGCCCAGCGCCAGAGAACTTGGAACACCAAACAGGAAGATCACAATACCAACCCAGATGGTGGCCGCCTTACGACCAACATTGAACTCTTCGCAGATGAACGCAACCACGACCTGCAGCAAGGAGATTGCTGAGGTGATCGCAGCCACAAACAGCAATACGAAGAAGCAAAGCTGAATGAACATACCGAACGGCAGCTCAGCAAAAATCGCTGGCAGTGTGATGAAGGTCAATCCTGGGCCTGCAGCCGGATCCATGTTGAACGCAAACACCGCTGGCAGAATAAGAAAGCCAGCCAGAACAGCGACCAGAAGATCAAGACCAACAACCCAAAGGGCTGCGTTTGGAATGCTCTCTTTATTACCCAGATAAGAACCATAGGTGATCAAAGCACCCATACCCAGAGACAGCGTGAAGAACGCCTGCCCCAGAGCTGCGGCAACCATGTCCGCATTCAGGTGAGACCAGTCAGGAACGAGGAAGTACTCAACACCTGCCATTGCCCCATCAAGGGTCAGAGACCGGATAACCAGCAAAGCCAGCAGAACAAACAAAAGAGGCATCATGATCTTCGATGCCTTTTCAATGCCGCCGGTAATACCGTTGATCACGATCAGCACGCCAATCGCCATAAAGGCAGCGTGATAAATGATCGGCTCAACTGCATCTGTCACCAGCGCACCAAAGTGTCCCTCAAATTCCGCGCCGGAATAGCCAGAGAAGCCACCGGTGATTGTCTTAACCACGTAGGCGATGGTCCAGCCACCAACAACGGAATAAAACGAGAGAATAAGAAACGCGGTCAAAACCGCCATGAGACCAAAAATTGACCAGCCTGCACTGCCAACACGTTTAAACGCGCTGAATGGATTGGCCTGTGCCTGACGGCCCAGCGCAATCTCCGCGATCATCACGCATACGCCGATCGCGATCAAAAACGCAACATAGACAATGAGGAACGCCCCGCCGCCTTCCGCGCCAACCAAATATGGAAATTTCCAGATATTACCTAATCCAACTGCTGAACCTGCAGCAGCCAGAATGAAGCCGATACGACTTCCCCAATGCTCTCGTTGCATGTGACCTGAGCCATTCTTGTTGATTTTGCTTAAGTGTATTTTTGAAATCAACTTTCACAAGTTGCCCGATTCTAGCAATATAACGCTAGAGATACACCCCTTTTATGCAACAGAGTTTCTCATATATGACCATCAGGTGTCACGATACCTATAAAAGTGTAATACTGATTACTACGCGGCATTTGGTGAGATTAACTCAACAATATAAGTAGTATTGATTACTTTAGGCATGCAGCAACCAATACTACTAGTGATATATCTTATACTCAATTACACTTAGCACAAGAGTTCGGCCACAGTGTCGTATTGCAAAGAGACTGGATGTTGCTGACAATTGCATCCGCACCAACAGCTTTTGCACTCTGACAAGCACCGTTTGCATTGCCCACGGACAGTTTGCCATTAGAGACCACAGACAGCGGAAAGCTCATGTTGGTGCGTTGATAAACCAGCGAGTTCTGACCGCACTTGATCATCGGCATTGGGCCGTCTGCATTGCTTCCATCCGCATACAGCACATCACCGCGATTACAGTACTGTGTCATGGGCGGAGTAACCTGGCTGGAACTCCCCTGAGCATAGCCTTCAGAGGCAACCATGAAAGGAACGGCCAATAGAAGGCCGAGACACAAAAAGTTACGCATTTTTCTTCCTTCTTGTTTGGTCCCACCCCTACAAAATCATGGCAGGACACTGATAAGGACGAAACATCCGCACAGATGTGAAAGAAAAGGCTGCTGGGCCAAACCCAGCAGCCTTGTAATATGCATCAATATCGAACTGGCTTGTGAGCTAACACGCAAACCAAACGCAAGACCAGCTTACTCAGCAGGCTCCAGTGTAGAAGCTTGCGCCGTCACCGCTTTGCGAGCCTCATCATACTCTGACGACAACCGAGCAACCAGATCACCAGTGCTGCCAATGGTTTTCACCGCACCAATACCCTGACCGCAGCCCCAGATCTCTTTCCAGCTCTTCGGCTTTCCCTTGTCAGCACTGTGAAAGTCCATGGTCTTCAGATCGCCTTCTGGCAGATTACTAGGATCCATGCCTGCTTGCTCGATGGATGGCTTCAGATAGTTGCCATGCACACCGGTAAACAGATTGGAATACACGATATCTTCTGCACCGCTATCAACGATCATCTGCTTATAGGCCTGCTGAGCATTCGCTTCCTCAGTCGCAATAAACGCAGACCCGATGTAAGCCAGATCAGCACCCATCACCTGTGATGCAAGAATAGACTTGCCAGTACTGATACTGCCTGAAAGCAGAAGTGGGCCATCATACCACTCACGGATTTCCTGAATTAGCGCAAACGGCGATGTTGTACCTGCATGGCCACCAGCACCAGCGGCGACAGCAATCAGACCATCAGCACCCTTCTCAACCGCCTTATGCGCATGGGTGTTGGTAATGATGTCATGCAGCACGATGCCGCCGTAAGAATGAACCGCATCAAACACCTCCGGGCGCGCACCAAGAGAGGTAATCACGATTGGCACCTTGTACTTCACGCAAAGCTCAACATCATGCTGCAGACGATCATTGGAGCGATGCACAATCTGGTTCACAGCAAACGGAGCTGACGGTTTGTCAGGATTAGCCGCATCATAAGCTGCCAGCTCTTCTGTAATCTGGATCAGCCACTCTTCCAGCTTTTCCTGCGGGCGAGCATTAAGCGCTGGGAAGGAACCAACAATCCCTGCCTTACACTGTGCAATCACAAGGTCTGGATTGCTGATGATAAACAAAGGACTGCCAACAACTGGCAGGCGCAACTTATTCTTCAAAATATTCGGCAAAGCCATTTCAAACACACTCCCTTACAATTCAATCTGCTGCCTGTTTGATCTCAAAATCAGGCGACATCACCTCTCCGGCGCTTCAATCTCTCCTGAATGTCCTGCATCATCTCGCCACTCTGGTCATCAACCAATGCCAGAACATCCCGGGCACTCAATTCTCTGTAGTCTTGCGAAAGCACACGCACATCACGCACGGGCTCTCCGCTTTGCTTGTCCAGCAGTTCCAGCCTCGGCCCACCTTCACGGGCTTCCCAGCGCTCACTCCATTGGTGCAGCGCAATCATCACCGGGTAAAAGTCCATGCCCTTCTCGGTGAGAAGATAGACCGTTCCGCGCTTGTCCTGCTGGTCTTGCTCCTTACGCAGCAAACCCGCTTGCACCAGACGCCGCAAACGATCTGTCAGTACACTGGTGGAGATCTGCAAATGCCCCTGAAAGTCATCAAAGCGCTTGATGCCCTGAAACTGGCACCTCAGAATAAGCAGGATCCAGGGATCCCCCATCTGCTCGATCGCTTGAGCAACCGCACAGTCAACACCTGCAAAGCTTCGTCGCGCTCCACTCATTCCCGGCTCCGGCACTTTCAATTTAACTTCGTTTAAAGAAGCTATTTCCAGTTTACCTAATGGGCAACCTAGCTCTTTGGCCTAGTCTTCAACCGAACCACTGAGTCCTTTTCAAAACCTCTGCACAGCACCAAGATCACTCTGGCTTGCCGCATCCAGCCGGTCCGCATCAAGTTGTCCCCAGCCCTGCCAAACTTTTTTCTGGCTAAGTTTCGCTCACCGAAACCACCCGAAACCCTCTTTCCGAAAAACCTTGTGTTTCGGTTTCCAAAACCGATTTCGGACTTAACAAAACCGATTTTGTTGACTTCCAAAATCGGTTTTGCAAGCATCATCGATGAAATCAGATCATGAATGGGAGCGATCTGATGACAACCTATTGGGTGGGAATTCTGTGAGCATCACTGACCAGAATGTGCAACAGAGAAAATCTGTGACCATTGGAGACGTGGCACGCCATGTAGGCGTTGCAAAGGGCACCGTGTCCCGCGTCCTGAACAACTACACGGACATTTCCAAAGCAACTCGCGAGCGTGTCCTCAAAGCAGTCGAAGAGCTGGGCTATCGCCCCTCCTCCACAGCACGTAATCTTAAGCGTGGCCGTGTCGACACCTTCGGCATCGTACTGCCGCTCATGCCTGGCAAAGGAGCTGACCCGTTCCTCGCCGAGTTTTTAGACGGCATGACCCGGGCACTCAATGCAGTCGATAAAGACCTGCTGGTGACAACGGCAAGCTCCATGGATGATGCTGTGCTGGCAATCCGCCGCCTCATCTCCTCGCAAAAGGTCGATGGCTTCGTTCTTACCAGAACCGCCACCAACGACCCACGCGTGGACTATCTATTGGACCGGGGTTTTCCGTTTGTCAGCCATGGCCGAACGGCCCGCGAAAGCGAACACCCATGGTTCGACATCGACAACCATGCCGCGTTCTATTCAGCAGCCAGAAAGGTCATTGCGCAAGGCCACACCCGCATCGCGCTGGTGATGTCCAATCCGCAAATGAACTTCAGTCGCCTGCGTATTGAAGGGTTCCAACAAGGCTTGGAAGAAGCCGGCCTGTCTTTTGAAAACCAGCTGATCGTCGAAACATCCTTGGATGAACCGGGCGGGGAGCAGGCAGCTCTTCAGCTATTGCATCAGGACCGTCCGCCAACAGCTATCATCTGCATGACCGATGCCATCGCCATCGGCGTCACCAAGATCATTCGCCGCCATGGTTTGACGATTGGTGAGGACGTCACAGTCATTGGTTACGACGGCCTGCCTGTGTGCGAGCATTTCGACCCGCCGCTTACCAGCTTCGCTCAGGAACCAGTCCTTGCAGGCAGCACGCTGGCAGAACTTCTCACAAAAGCAATCAGCGGCCAGCCAGCACGGGAACTGCAGGTACTGGCCGAAGCAAGACTTATTCAGCGTGGCTCTGATGGTCCGCCACGCAAAACACCTGAGGAGCTGAAAGCTCACCTCAGCGCATACTTCGCAACCGCATAATGGAGGAAATTATGTTCGGGAGGAACATTCTAAGAACGACAGCCCTTGTTGGCACGCTTGCATTTGCAATGAGTGCTGCACAGGCTGAAGCGCTGCGCTTCTGGACCACAGAAGAACAGCCTGCACGTCTTGCCAAGCAGGAAGCAATGGCAAAGGCGTTTACCGAGAAGACCGGCATTGAAGTCAATGTCATTCCGGTAACCGAAAAAGACATGGGCACCCGCGCAACAGCAGCTTATGCGGCTGGTGATCTGCCTGACGTCATCTATCATCCGCTGATCCACGTTCTGCCATGGGCAGAAGCTGGCATCATCGACACCGATGCTGCAACCGAAGTCATCGAAGATCTGGAAGAAGGCACCTTCGCATCCGGCGCTCTGAACATGGCAGCCCTGCCTGACGGCTACGCGGCTGTTCCGGTAGATGGTTGGACCCAGATGATCGTCTACCGCAAAGACCTGTTTGACGCTGCCAGTCTGGAAGCACCAAACACCTACGCCTCCATCCTCATCGCCCTTGAAAAACTGCACAATCCGCCGGAGCAGTTCGGCTTTGTGGCTGCAACAAAGATCGACGAAAGCTTCATGAGCCAGCTGCTGGAACATGTGCTTCTGGCAAACGGTGCAACTCCGGTTGACAAAAACGGCTTCAAAGGCTTCGACGAGAAGAAGCTGGCAGAAGCTCTGACTTTCTACAAAGCACTGGCAAAAGCCTCCCCTCCAGGCGATCTGTACTGGAAACAGTCCCGCGAGTTGTACTTCGCTGGCAAGGCAGCCATGATCATCTGGTCTCCGTTCATTCTGGACGAGCTGGCAGGCCTGCGTGACAGCGCACCACCAACCATCAACGGTGACCCAACCTCTAAAGAACTGGCAGGTAAAACCGGTGTTGTAACCACGCTGTCAGGCCCATCCAACAAGGCCGGAGCAGCATGGGGTGACATCCGTTACTTCTCCATCACCAATGATGCTGACACAGAAGCTGCACAGCAATTCGTGGGATACTCCATGAACGATGGCTATCTGGCGACCCTGTCCATCGCGCCAGAAGGCAAATTCCCTGTTCGCCGCGGCAATGCTGAGGACAAAGAAGCCTTCATCAAAGGCTGGGCAACCCTGCCAGTGGGTGTGGACCGCAAAGCACCGCTTACAGAGCTCTATCCGGCTGAGACAATCACCCAGATTGTAGAAGGTCTGGACACAGCCAGCCGTTGGGGCGTGAAGGAAGGCCAGCTCAGCCTTGCCTCCAAGATCCTGAACTCCATGGCCATCAACCGCTACACCCGCGAGTTCATTGATGACGAACTCTCTGCAGAAGAAGCGGTCACCAAGATCAATCAGGAACTTGCCAAGATCAAGTAAGGCCTGATGCCACGATCTCAGCCCGCAGGCCTCGTGTCTGCGGGCTCTCAATCCACCAAAACCACCGTGATATCAGGAGCACAGCGCAATGAGCGCCATAGCCGATCAGGCCGGAAAATCTGTTAGCACAGCAGGTGAAAGCGTGAGCCAGCCGCCCAAAGGCGCAGGCCCCATGCAAAAGCGGGAAGCACGCCTCGCCTACACCATGCTGGCGCCCACGTTTCTGATCATCCTCGCAATTGTTCTCGGACCTCTGGTCGCCAACTTCTGGATCAGCTTCAAGCCCGTGGAGCTGGGCGATCTGCGCGCTCCAAAAGTCCTCATCAACGAACGCGTCAAAGGCAAACCGAAGCAGGCAGGCGATCCGGCAACGCTGGAGTACCGCGTCAGAAACTCCTCCCAGAAAAACTCCATCGCAGACGCAGGTTTTACCGACATCCTCCCAGCCGGATTCACCGCGCTAAAGCTGCCGAATGCCTGCTCTCTCAATGGGATCAACATACAGTGCGACCTTGGCACGCTTGAGGGCAAAGCCCGCGAAAAACTGGTCATTTCAGGCACAGTCTCTAACGAATACCTTGCTTTGAGAAAGCCGGAGAAAGCCAGCAAGCCTGTTTCCTACGGCGATGCTGACAGTGTGCTCACCAACGGCACGTTCACGCTCGATAACTTCCGCCGTGTGTTTGACAGTGACGAGTTCTGGAGCGTTCTGCGTGTCACGTTCTACTACACCATCTTCGGCACAGTTGGCGCACTGGTCCTCGGCCTGTTTGCAGCCCAGCTCCTCAACACCTCCTTCAAGGGCAGAGGCATTCTGCGTGGGCTGTTCCTGTTCCCCTACGTATCTCCAGTAATTGCCGTTGCTTTCACCTGGGTCGTCTTGCTGGATCCATTCTCCGGAACCCTGAATGCCCTACTCACCAAGATGGGTGTTCTCGCAGAACCGGTAAACTTCTTCGGTCAGCGTGCCGTAGATCTGCACCTGTTCGGAACCTCCTTCGAGTTTCCACTGGCGCTCTCAACTGTCATCGCGTTTGAGGCATGGCGTTACTTCCCGCTGTCTTTCCTGTTCATTCTGGCTCGCATGCAATCCGTTTCAACGGACATCTATGAGGCAGCGGAAATGGACGGCGCCACTCCAATGCAGCAGTTCTGGTACATTTCCCTGCCACAACTCATGGGCATCCTGTCCGTCCTCTTCCTGTTGCGCTTCATCTGGACCTTCAACAAGTTCGACGACATCTTCCTGCTCACTGGTGGTAACGCCGGAACCCGCACCCTGACCGTGGATGTGTACGAACAAGGCTTTGCCCTTTCCAATCTGGGTGCCGGTGCCGCCGTTGCTGTGGTCGTCTTTGTTGTTCTCGTCACCTTCGCCACCTTGTTCATCCGCTTCTCCACCAAGGAGGAAGGGCTATGAGATTGCTAAACAGCTACGTTCTTTCCGCCTTAAGCGGCGCCGTCTGGGGCTTCCTCTCCATGATCGTGATTGGTGTCACCCTGACACTCATCACCGGAGAGCTCGCTATCCCACAAGTGGGCGCCGCCGTCCTCGCCTCCGCGCTGGGCGCGCTCTTCACCCATCTGTGGGAAGGCAAATCCGCCAGCACCGGACAAAAATACGCACCAGCCGCCATCATCCTACTGGCGCTGCTCGCAGCAACCTTCGGCGCTCCGTTTGCCCTGCCTCTGTCCGTAGAACCGCTCTGGCAACTCATCGCACTGATCTCCTTTGTAGCCATAACGTTCTGGGCTAATCGACAGACACTGGCAGGTACGCCAAAGGGCAACCTCACGCGATATGAGAAGGAAGTCGTCTTCCTGCGTGTTGCAAAAGGATTTGGCTTCGTCATCTTCACCGTCATGGTCGCCCTACCGTTCTACGTCATGGTCATGACCAGCTTAAAGAGCCAACAACAACTGCTCGGCAACCCGCTGGATCTGTCCATTGATCTGTCAGGCGGCATCTCTGGCATGTTCCGCTCTTACGTAGAGCTCTTCACCCAGTTCAACTTCGGCACCTATCTGACAGTCTCTGCCATTGTTTCAGTAGCAACTGTCATCCTGACCCTTCTGTTCTCAGTTCCGGGCGCCTATGCGGTCTCCCGCCTGAACTTCCCGGGGCGCAGCTGGATGTCCCGCTCCGTGCTGCTCATCTACATGGTGCCGGCGATTGTTCTGGTCATACCGCTTTACGCTGTCTTCTCTCAGCTGGGTCTGCGCAACTCGTTGACCGGCCTGCTCATCGTCTATCCGGCAACCACCATTCCTGTTGCGCTGTACATGCTGCAAGGCTACTTCAAAGGCCTGCCTGCAGAGCTGGAAGAAGCCGGTCTGATGGATGGCCTCAGCCGTCTGGGCGTGATCCTCAAGATCACTCTGCCGCTATCCTTACCAGCGCTGGCCTCTGTATCTCTTTACGTCTTCATGATCGCCTGGAACGAGTTCCTCTTCGCCTTCATGTTCCTGGATGATCCAGATATCTTCACCCTCTCCCGCGGTGTCGTGTCTCTCAATTCCTCTGAAGTCCCACGTCAACACCTGATGGCCGGTGCGGTCATCGCAACAGTCCCTGTTCTTGGCATCTTCCTGTGGTTCGAACGTTTTCTCGTTCAGGGCCTCACAGCAGGCAGCGTCAAAGGCTAAGCGGCACTGTCAAAAAGAAAAAATATCGGAGTATCTACTATGTCCGCACAACTCGACAATCAGGCCATTTCCATCCTTAAGGAAAATGATCTGGGCGGCTACACCATCCCAACCAAAGGCCTTTACCCTTACCAGTGGAACTGGGACAGCGCCTTCGTCGCCCTCGGCTTTGCAACGTTCAACATGGAACGAGCCTGGGAAGAGATCGAACTGCTCTTCGAAGGTCAGTGGGATGACGGCATGGTCCCACACATCATCTTCCGCAAGGATGACCCAAGTTACTTCCCAGGTCCGTCCGTCTGGGGAACCACAAACCCGAAGATCCCTACCTCCGGCCACTCCCAGCCACCAGTAGCAGCAACCGTTGTTCGCCGCTTGTTTGAGCAAGACAACACGGAAGCAGGCATAGAGAAAATCAAAACCCTCTTCCCTAAACTGCTGGCTTGGCACCGCTGGTACCACACCTACCGCGATCCGGAAGGTCACGGCGTGATTGCCATCATGCACCCATGGGAATCTGGTCGCGACAATCTGCCAGACTGGGACAATGCAGCAAGTCACGTCGATATCTCCGAAATCGGCGACTACACCCGCAAGGACACCTCCCACGTCAATCCGGAGATGCGTCCAAAGAAAATCGACTACGACCGCTATCTGGCAATTGTGAAGTTTGGCCGCGACAACAATTGGGATCCAAAGATTGTTGCAGACCAGTGTCCATTCTTCGTCGCAGATCCAGGCAACACCTTCATTCTGCTACGCGCAGATCGTGACCTGCTGGCCATGGCAGAAGCGCTGGGCGAGACAGACGCAGCAGAAGAGCTGAAGGGATGGATTGCCCTAACAGAAAAAGGCATCGCAAAACTCTGGAATGAAGAGAAGCAAGCCTTCTGCACATACGACTTGCGCAACGATGTTTTGGGAGATGGCATCTCCAGTGCCTCATTCCTCGCACCATATGCAGGCATTCGCGAAGAAAAGTACATCAATCCAACACGCAAGCATTTCGATCGTATCGCAGCAAAGGTCAACTACACCATGCCAAGCTACGATCCGGATCATCCACTGTTTGAAAGCATGCGCTACTGGCGTGGCCCGGTCTGGGGCATCATCAACTACCTCATCGCAACGGGGTTTGCAGATATGGGCGATACAGCCCGAGCTGAGCGCCTGCGCACAGACACCGTTGCACTGATCGAAAAGAGTGATTTTGCGGAATACTTTGATCCAATCACGGGTGAAGGTGCTGGCGGCAACTCCTTCTCATGGACATCCGCTATCTGGCTCACATGGGCCACACCAAGCCTGACCGCTAAAGCAGCCTGAGGAGGAACGGAAGAATGGGTGCTATTCGCCTTGAGGGTGTCGAAAAATGGTTTGGTGATCTTCAGGTCATCAAAGGGATTGATCTTGAGATCAATCCCGGTGAGTTCGTCATCTTTGTTGGTCCCTCTGGCTGCGGCAAGTCCACCCTCTTGCGGGTGATCTCCGGTCTGGAAGAAGCCAGCCGCGGCAGTGTACACATTGATGGCAAGGACGTCACTGCTCTGCCACCGTCAGGGCGCGGGCTCTCCATGGTGTTCCAAAGCTATGCACTCTACCCGCATATGAGCGTGCGGGAAAACATGGGCTTTGCACTGAAAACTGCTGGCGCGCCAAAGTCCGAGATAGAAGCCAAGGTCAACAAGGCAGCCGCGGTCCTTCAGCTAGAGGAGTATCTCGATCGCCGCCCGAAAGCCTTGTCTGGTGGTCAGCGACAACGCGTTGCCATTGGCCGGTCCATCGTTCGCGATCCAGCTGCTTTCTTGTTTGACGAGCCACTCTCCAACCTTGATGCAGCACTGCGCGTTGAGATGCGTTTCGAGATTGCAAAACTACACCGCAATTTGGATGCCACCATGATCTACGTAACCCACGATCAGGTGGAAGCCATGACATTGGCAGACAAGATCGTGGTTCTGCAGTCTGGCCGCATCGAGCAGGTCGGCTCGCCTCGCGACCTCTATGAACGCCCAAACAACCTGTTCGTGGCTCAGTTCATCGGCTCACCAAAGATGAACATCCTGCCCGTTGAGTTTGGCAAAGACACGTTCTCGTTGGCCGGACACTCTGAACAACCGTCCCCCTTCACACAAAACGAAGGCACTCCCATAAAGTTGGGCATCCGCCCAGAACATATCAGCGTGGTGTCATCTGCTGACGCTGCAATGACCGGAACGGTGGAACACGTCGAATACCTTGGCGCGGACCTGTTCATCTACGTCGCCGCTGAGAACTTGGGAACCGTCCTTGTGAGACTGTCAGGTCTGGAACATTACAAAGCGGGCGACACAGTCGGCCTCGCCTTTGACCCTGCCCTCACCCACTTCTTCGATGCAGAAGGTCAGGCGGTGCGGGTGAACACCGAAAAGGCGCTGGAAACCGCCTAAGAGCTTGGCATCACGCAAAACAAAAGGCTTGGGTGCTCACACATCCAAGCCTTACTTTTAAGCACTTAAGAAGTCTTAGAAGCGATAGGTAACACCAGCGCCAATCAGCCAAGGGTTAAGTTCAGCGGTACCCGAAACTTTTGCGTCGTTATTCAACGTTGCATCGTAGTCTGCTTCAAGGAACAATTTTTTAACGTCAAAGTTCACGCCCCAATGGTCGTCAACCATGTAGTCGAAACCAACCTGTAGAGCTGCACCAAACGTGTTTTCTATATCAAGTTTCTTGGAGTCTTTTCCATCGTCTTGATTATAGAAAATCGTGTAGTTAATACCTGCACCAATATAAGGCTTGAAAGCGCCAAAATTGGTGAAGTGGTATTGCAAAGTAAGCGTTGGTGGGAGGATCCAAGTCTCTCCAACGTCACTTACACCTATGCCTGGAAGGCTACCATCACCATCAACATCTGACCAAGTAGTGCCCAAAACCAACTCAGCTGCAATATTGTCAGTGAAGTAATAGGTGATGTCCAACTCTGGAACCACTGTACTCGAGTATGACAGATCAGACCCTGAGACACCGTTGACATGTCCCTCATCCATCGGAACCACACCCAAAGCGCGCACACGGATCTGCCAAGGGCTCTTTTCAGATGCAGCCGCAGCCATGATATCTTCCTGTGGCACAGGCATATCCGCTGCCAAAACCTGCCCGGCAGGCACCACCATCGCAGCAGTGACCATCAGGCCCATCACCCTTTTCAAACTCATCTCCACCTCAAGTTGAATAAGAGAATTTTACACTTATTCCAATTATTGAGAGTGGGGCACGTGAGCATTGAGGTGCATCAAACCAGCATTGATAATATAAGTACTATTTATAATAGTAATTTTGCCGGATAAGAAATGTGAAATGTTGATTTCAAATAGACATTCCCTGCAGGAAAACTAGCACAATCGCCAGAACACAACAAGGCGAAGGAAGCCCTCATCACTTCATTTCATCATAATAATTGATATGTAACCCGTACAACAATGCCTCCTATCATTACAATCACCAGCAGAAAACACACAGGCTTCCATCACTCCAACGTTTGTCACTGCGCCCAGAACCCGCTATGAAGTGGAGACTTCGTGTAGGCAGATCCGTAAGGCACACACCTTCCTTGCAACATCTGGCTCTGACCGAAGTCTCTTCAGTTTTAAGTCTAGCGGGTTTTGTGAGTGGGGGAGTAAATGGCTGCGCAGTGGTGCATCGGTCTGATGACCGGAACGGTAATGGACGGCAACGTCGACATCGCCATGCTGAAAACCGATGGACAAACCATCGAAGAGTTCGGCCCTTACACACTGGCAAGTTATCCCCCTGAAACCAATCAGCTGATCGCCGAAGCCATGGCCGCCGCTCAGGACTGGAATTTCGCATCCGAGGAACCTGAAATTTTCTCACGAGCGGAGAAAGCACTCAGCGAGGGACAAGCCCACGCAATTTCACATTTCCTTTCAAAAAACTCCATTTCAACGCAAAATATTGCGTTAATCGGTTTTCACGGACAAACCGTCCTGCACCGCGCACCCAAAGGCAGTCAAAAAGGCGCAACCCGCCAGCTCGGTGACGGCCAGATCATCGCTGATATCCTCGATATTCCAGTGATTTACGACTTCAGAACGCAAGATATCGAAGCAGGTGGACAAGGCGCACCGCTCGCAGCTATCTACCATCAGGCCCTCTTAAGAAGCGCCGGTCTATCCGACAATCCAACGGACACAGCAATTCTGAATCTCGGCGGCGTCGCCAACATCTCGTGGTGGGACGGGCATAACACCCTGATTGCCTTCGATACAGGCCCGGCCAACGCACCTATAAACGACTGGATCAGCTCCCATAATCGCGGCGACATGGACCGCGACGGCCTCATCGCCGCCAGCGGACAAGTGGACGAAGACCGCCTCAAAATGCTTCTCGAACACCCCTATCTCACCGAAGCCTTCCCCAAATCCCTCGACCGCAACAGCTTCACAAAAGACATGGCAACCGGCCTTTCTCTGCAAAACGGCGCAGCAACACTCACCGCATTTTCGGCAAGCGCAGTTGGCAAAGGGTTGGACATGCTACCAAAACGCCCAGCCCGCCTGGTAGCATGCGGTGGAGGACGCAAAAACCCGCAGCTTCTGAAAGAGATCGAAGCACGGGCAAACGTAAAAATCATTCAGGCAGAAGAGCTTGGCTGGCGTGGGGATGCCGTGGAAGCCGAATGCTTCGCCTTCCTCGCGGCCAGATGCGATCGCAATTTGTCGATCAGCTTTCCGGGAACCACAGGCGTTCCAACAGCTATGTCAGGTGGTACAAAGGCGCTTCCACACCAACACACCAGCTAAACAGCCCTACCAGAATTAAAAAGGTGGGAGCCCTTGCCGCCGCGCAAGAGCTCCCACCGACCTCTTGTTAAAAGTCCAAAAGGTCTCAACTTCAAATATCTATAAGAAAAGGTAGGCAGTATATTCTGGTCGCAACATTGTAGATAATTGATATCTTGAAAGAATTTCAACTATCTGCAACACAATCAACATACTCGAAAGTTATTTTAACAAAAACCCCTCCAAACAACCAAAACAACAACTGTTGCAATTCAGTACCTTGATGTTTATTCGAACACAGACAAGTAGTATTGCACAAATACACAACACAATACTTATAGAGACTATGTATTTTTTACAGTAAAAACTGGCAAGGCATGCGCTAATCCATTGGCAATCCCACGAGAAGCGACATAAAGGCAGTTTGAATTTTCCCAAAGTCATGCTACCTCCTTTTTAAGGGAGGAGCCGTCTTTGAAGAGAAGAACTATCAACCGCATTGCCTTTGTTTCCAGCGATACGCCAGAAGCACTTGCTGCACGCCAAGCTCTTGAAAAGATGTACGGATCTGCCTCGCAAGACGATGCGGACGTCATTGTCGCGCTTGGTGGCGACGGAGTTATGCTCTCTTATCTACATAAGTTTATGAACAAAGGCATGCCGATCTACGGCATGAATCGCGGTTCAGTCGGCTTTCTCATGAACGAGTACAAGACTGAAGGCCTGATCGAACGCCTTGAAAAAGCAGAGATAACACCTCTCCATCCCCTCAACATTGAAGCTGTCGACAAAGACGGAAACGAGTTCACCGCTCGTGCAATCAATGAAGTCTCTTTCCTGCGCAAATCCCATCAGGCTGCGAAACTTCGCATCTCCGTAGATGGCCGCGTCCGCATGGAAGAGCTGGCCTGCGATGGTATCATTATCTCTACTCCCCAGGGCAGCACAGCTTATAACCTGTCAGCCCATGGCCCGATCCTGCCGATTGACTCGCCTCTGATGGCACTTACACCCATCAGTGCCTTCCGCCCAAGACGCTGGCGCGGAGCTCTGCTCTCAACACAGAACACCGTTAAGATTGAAGTACTTGAAGCAGACAAGCGCCCGGTCAACGCAGCCGCTGATCACCGTGAGTTCCGAAATGTTATCAGCACGACCATCTATCAGGACGCGACAGCTCAAAGCTGCATCATGTTCGATAATGAACACAGCTGGGACGAACGTATCCTCTCTGAGATGTTTAAGTACTAAGACACAACCAGTTGATGCTGTGATCACAACCAAATATGCTAGAAGAAACAACTTCGGGTTGGAATTGCTCGTAAAATAGTTAGATATTATTTCGAATTCGAAATATAATCACACCTACAGCAATGCAGGCTCAGGAATTACGCAGGACAATGGCTTCTTTAACTGGTTCAGATAAATCTTCTCAGGAACACATCCGCGTTCCAAACGACCTTTCCAAAAAAGTCCGGAAGATGTCGACCATTGAAGCTGCCAAGTTCGACCCGGTCAAAGCTGCTGAAGAAGCCATCGAGAAACTCTCTGACAAGTTCGAAAGCTGGATGGGGTCGGAAGTCGATTGCCTGAAAGAGACCAATCAGGCAGCACAGAATGCTGATTTTACAGAGGAAACCTACGACGCACTGTTCCGCTGCGCCCACGACATCAAAGGCCAGGCGGAAACTCTGGGCTTCCCACTGGTTGGCCGCGTTGCAAACAACCTGACACTCTTGCTGGTCGCCGCCAAGACACAAGAGAGCTTCCCGAAAGAGCTCATCGCTCAACACGTAAGCGCAATCAATGCAATGATTTCTGAAGATGCCCGCGATGAAACCAATCGGCTTGGTGTCGCGCTTGTGACAAGACTGGAAGAAGCAAGCGCACCGCTCACGGAGCTCGTCGACAGCTAATCAAGCAATAAGCTGAATACCTTAAGCAACGTCACTCAGCATTTCAGCAACACGAGTACGTGCACTTTCGCGCGCAGCCTCATTGGAGAGGCGATGCAACAAGTCTTGCAGATCTCCCAGATCCTCAATACCAAGCTCATCTTCCAGCGCAATCAGATCACCCGCTACAATGCGTGACTTGGACCAATGGTCGATCTGCATGTTTTCGACCCGCTGCCAGCTGGCAATACACTCCTGGAAAAGCGTATGCGTGCGATCAGGCAAGCCAGCAGCTGACAAGACACGGCGCAGCGAAGCACCAAATGGCGTCGCCAATGCGTCAAACACCTGATCCTCATCATAATCAGATAAGCGAGCTAGCGAGCTTGTAAGCAAGTTAAAGCAACCGGTTACTGCTGAACGAAGCAAAAGAACGCTTGTCATCTGAGCGGAAACAACCAGATGTTCAACAAGCCCGTGCAATTCTTTGTCAGAGGCACTCCAGGCCAGTGAAATCGTGGAACGATCCTGCGCATCAGCAACCAGTTGCTCAGGAGCACGCATATTCCTTGCACCAAGCACCTGCGGATGGTCACCAAGACCTTCAGTATAACGCCGCAGCATCATATGTCGGATTTGCAAGGGAACATCATCACGAGACATCAGAGCATCTTTCACGTCCCGGCTTTCGCCAAACCGTGCAACCACACGTTCCATACTGTTGGGTGTGATCTCTGCTTTCTCATTTGCAAGCAAAGCAACACAGGCCTCTTCGCAAGCAACTTCACAGATAGCAGCAGACAAACCCACCGTAATTTCAGGCCGACTGGCAACTGCAACACAACGCTGAGTGGAACCTGTCGCAACAAGATCCACCAGTTCACCTTCTGGAATAGTCGTTGCACCAGAAAGCAAAGGCAGCGCAACTTCATCTTCATCCACGAGCAAAGCAGAAATGATATGAGAAGGAACAATCTTTGCAGCGCCAAAGGCTTCTGCAAGGGCGATCCGAACCGCAACATCACGATCATCAAGCAGGAAGGTCAATGCCGCCTCTGCTTCGCTGTACTCAGAGCTTTCAAGTTCAGAGTACAAGAAAGCACGCACCAAAGCACCAGCCGCCTGTGCGCGACTTCCACTTGGCGCATACTGCACCCAATTCAGAAAACTCTTGATAATCATGGCACTCAGAAACCTGTATCCACCAACTATGGGTAGAAATAATTAATCATAATTCTTAAGGCTTCGTTCACTGCACCCGCAGTTTCTCGTAAAACTTGTTTTTTTAAAGATTAGAGCAGTAAGAAACGCCTGTAAGTCACAGGTTCTAGACCTTCTTACTTAAGGACTTTCCACTTGCTTGGGACGGTGCAAGAAATTTGGTCAGATCCAAAGGCGCACCAGATGGTCGCGCAACTGGTTTTGGCGCAACAAACTGTTGGCTGATTGATTCCTGAACCTCAACACCAGATCGCTTCGTCTCACTCACAGCTTTGGACGCAGTTAATGCTGCCGCTTCATCAGTCCGAAACAGGGACTGAAAAGGCGCCTCATCTTTATCAACCGTCGTCGCACGCCATGCTGTCAGAATGCGACTTTCAACGCGGTGGCTGTCAATCGGCTTAGTGATAGGCCCCCTACGCACACCAACTGCCGGACGGTCTGAACCAGCAATCGTATCATTAAAGCGACCAACCAGGCGGTCATGCACATCGCTGACGGTCCGCGCCTGCCCATCCTTGTTGTAAAATACAGCCTTATTGGACCGCGCTTGTAGCGGAAACAGGTCCGCAGCCGGGTGCTCTGGTCGGTCCTGAGCAGCATTCAAAAGCCGTAGACTACCATTCACCCCAAGAAAATGCGCAAGATAGAGTTCACCAGCGGACGGATCCCGTCCCAGATTTGAAGAAAGTCCAGAGGCGTTGTCTTTTGCCAAAGCACCGGCAACAAGCGAAGAGATATCAGGGTCATAACGCAGATCCAGAAGCTGTTGCTTCAGGTGCTTGTTGTCGACGCGGTACTTACCATTTGCATCAACACGAATGTGCTGTGCATAGTCTTGCAAGCCCAATTCCTCGCCATTTTTCTTGAGCGTCTCAAGCCAGGTGGACTCGATGAATTGAAAAAGCCCCGAGGCAGAGGAGGTTTTAGCTTTGGCGTTTGGGTCAAAGGAAGATTCACGGGCAGCCGCTTGCAGCAGAAAGTCAAAAGACGTACCTGTTTTGGAACTGGCCTTTTGAAAAGCCGATTCAATACGCCCTGCAATGGAAGGATCGCCTGCAACCTTCACGAGAATCTGCCCCCTATAATACCACTAGTTAATATCTCTTAATATTAGTTAACAAATAGTTAAATTTTAATTTTACCCTACTGAAATCACTGAGTTATTTGAGTTAAAACAGATTTTTCGCCTATCCTGTTCTCTACGAATTATGCATTACAATTCAATTTCTGATTGGATTCGGAGAAAAGCAATGAACTGCCTGCTGAGCGTGATGGCCTCAACATTCGATAACACAGAAGAGCTGAAAGCTCTGAGGAATGTATCACTCGCCATTCTGCCAGAAAAGCCCGTCAGCGAGTTCGAGCCTTATGGCTCGCCAAACACTCTGGCAGAGCTGGGCAAACACCACGATCTTTATCTCACACTAAACGAACCATCAGAGAGCACGATCCTTTCAACACTCAAACCCTATGCTCATGTGAGGCCAAGAGGCGTCGTTCCAACCTTCATCAAATCGCGCGCTGATATTGAACGTTTGCACGCGATACTTTCTGTCTTTGAAGCCGAACACGCATTGCAAGACTGCACAGTGAAGATCATTCCTGAACTTGGCAGATATCCCGCAGCGTTTCACAACCTCATGAACCTCTCCAACACCAGCCCACGCCTAACCACACTGGCATGGAATGAAGAGGCGTTGAAAGAGACACTGGATGCAAAACAGTCCAGAGATGAAAACGGTGATTTGTTGCCGCCGTTTCAATATGCACAAACACAATGCCTGTTTGCTGCAAAATCGGCTCACCTGATTGCTCTGGATACAGCACCAACGGCAGCACCTGAGGATCTGGAAAAATCAGTAGCACTCGGCTTTACTGGCATGAACGCAAACACGCCTGAAGACGCGCATCAGATACAACAGGTATTTTCGAGATAAGAAAAGGGGCGCCTGAGCGCCCGCCATCATGCTTTTTCTGGAAGAACTGGCCGGTCCATCTGAAATACAGAATCAACCACCGAGTAATCCATGTAACCCAACCGGGCCAAAGGCTTCATTTTCGCCACATTGAGCAATCCGTTTTCAAGCACACTCTCGTCGATATGCACACCAACAACCTGACCCAGTATAAGCCAGCTGTTAGTCTCATTTCCGTCAATATCGATCAGACGCTGCACATTAACCAGCTTACACTCCAACGCAGTTTTTGCCTCTAAAACGCGTGGAGCCTTGATCAATTTGGATGGCTCTGCCGTTAAACCGGAAAGCTCGAACTCATCAACATCAGTACCAACCATTGCAGAGGACAGGTTCATCGCATCTGCAAGATCCAATGTGGCTTGGTTGCAGACAAACTCGCCAGTTTCTTCAATGTTGCGGACAGAGTCTTTGTAACCGCTGGACCCAATCACAACCATCGGCGGAGTATCACACACTGCATTGAAAAAACTGTAAGGAGCCAAGTTGCGCACACCGTCTTTAGAGACGGTAGAAACCCAACCAATCGGACGAGGTGCAACAACAGCCTTGAATGGATTGTGGGGCAATCCATGCGGCTTATTCGCTTCATAAAACATATACTTGCCTCAACTCCTACGCATCAACACCGGAAAGAGAACTTTCAAAATATTCAGTCAATCGGGCAACATCAGGCCGAGGACGCTCACTCGGAACAATGCTAGCGCTTCCGATATGAATGAAGCCTGCAAACCGCTCCCCATCACGAGCACCAAGATAGGCAGCTGCCTCATCATCAAAAGCATACCACTCAGAGAGCCACTGGCCTGCAAAACCCATTGAAAAGCAGGCATTAAGGAGCGAGACACAAACCGCCCCAACAGCAAGCTCCTGTTCCCAGACCGGAACTTTATGTTCCCGGTTTGGAGAAGACACAACGCCAATAACCAACGGCGCGCGCTTGAAACGCTCCAGCTCCATTACCTTGGTGTTCTCACCAAGCGAGCCCTGACGCTTTTCTGCAATTTCAGCAAGCTTTAGACCGATAAGGTCAGCCTGTGAATTGCCATAGATAATAAACCGCCAAGGAGAAATTTTTCCGTGATCTGGAACACGGCAGGCTATCTCAAGAAGCTCTGAAATTTGTGCTTGATTGGGACCAGGATGCACGAGTGTTGCAGCGAGATGGGAGCGACGAGTTTTGAGAAAACTCTTCAGTTCTGGAAGGTCTTTAGTTTCCACGGTCTCGATTCTTTTCAGGATTTCAACGATTAAAGCTACGCAATAGTCCTATACAGAATATCAACTGTGTCAATTAAAGGATGGTCTTGCCCCATTCTTGCCACATTGACTACCAATCCCCAACCCACTTAGTAAAAATTTATAAAACACTTCCAAATCACAGTTTGTCACTGTAATCTGATTTCACTCGATCGGGTGTCGGTTTTGTATTTACTGTCGCACACGAGTAACACTTTCTGAAGTAGTAGCGAGAGCACACGTGAAGTTAGAGCGGATATCGACGTTCAGCAAAGCGCTACAACGCGCAGCAACCGCCACAGCATTTTGTGCTGGATTGGCCTTGCTTGGAAACGCCGCTCAGGCTGCAGGTCCTATTCCTGTTTCCAAACCTGCTTTGCCATTCTCTAAAGAAGTGCTGGACTTGGGCGCAAAGCCAGACAAGACCATCGCACCTCCTATCAGCTATGATCCGCTCAGCGGTTATCAGGGACAATCCCTTGCACCAACAATGGGTACGAGCTTTTTGCCGTATGCTCCCCCATCTGTAGGCGCAGAGCAGGCACCTGTCGGCGCACAGCCTGTCCTTTATCTGGTAGCAAAGCTGGCTGAGGGAACACCAAACCTCACACGAGGCTTGAAATGGCGTGTCTACTCTTCAAAAGAAAATGATGACGGATCTTTGACTATGGTTGCGTCCTCTCAAGATCAGGACGCAGAATTCCGCCTCGATCCGGGTACTTACCTCGTTCACACCTCTTTTGGCAAAGTCACAGCAACCACGCGTTATGAACTTAAAAGCGGTGTGAAGACAGGAACAATCATCCTGAACGCAGGTGGTATTCGTCTGGACGCTGCTCTGGGCAACGATCAGCAGATGCCACGCAAAGATGTGCGCTTTAACATCTACGATATGACATACGACACCACAGGTAACCGCGGTCTCATTGCATCTGGCATCAAGCCGGGCGAGCTGGTTCCAGTGAGCGCAGGCACCTACCATGTTGAAAGCCGCTACGGCGATGTCAACGCTGTCGTACGCGCAGATATTCACGTTCAGGCAGGCAAGCTGACCGAAGCAACCCTTTACCATCAGGCAGGCAACATCACGCTGAAGCTGGTAAGCGCTAAAAACAAGACATCTTTGGCCAACACGTCTTGGACGATCCTCTCTCCAGGCGGCGACACCGTTGCAAGCGGCAATGGTGCGTTCCTTGATCTCACCCTAGCAGCCGGAACCTATACGGTTATGGCGCGCAACAACGGTGAAATGTATCGCGAAGAGTTCACGGTCAATCCAAGCGTAAACAACGTGGAAGTGGAAGTGCTTGCAGAAAACCCTCTGTAAGGCTTACACAAGATCTAGAATGACCAAGGCGCCGCACTCGGCGCCTTTTTTATTGGCTCACGCAGACCTTAAGGAGGATGTCCTACGGAAGATAAAAGGTCTCCGCCTTTGGCGCCTCAACACAATCCCGCAAACTCATAACAATTGCCTGAAGTTCATCCACCATTTCTCGCTGGCTCTCGCATCCCTCTAAAACCTCATAGGAAATAGGAGAGCCAATCCGCGCAAGAATGGTTTGTCCCAGAATGCTCTTAAATTCGCGGATAAGGAGCGACAATCGTAAACTCAGAGAAAAGCGACTGACCATGTGGAACAATGCCGAGTTCTGCCCCTCAAAATAAACCGGCAGCACCGTTGCTCGCGCGCTTCGAATGAGCTTGGAACTGAATGTTTTCCAAGGCAGCTCCTCAGCCCTGCCAAACGGCTTAGCAGCTGTAGCAACACCGCCTCCAGGAAAGATCACAATCACCACCCCTTCCCGCAGTAATCTCAGCGCTTCCTGCCGTGTTTTCAAATTGGTGCGCAAAGCCTCTTCGGTTTCTTCAAAGTCTACTGGCAAAGCGAAAGGCCTGATTTCAGGCACCTTCAACAGCTCATTATTGATCAGCACGCGGTAAGGACGATTGAGCTGTTCAGCAAGCGAAAGAATCGCGATTCCATCTGCAATGCCATAGGGATGGTTCGCAATCAGCACCAGCGGCTTCCCATCCAGATCAGCGGGCGGACAGTCGTTTCCGGTACATTCCACACGCAAGTCAATCTGTTCCAGCAGATCACGCCAGAGCACCTGATCAGAAACTGAAAAACCAGCCCGCCACTCCTCATAGAGGCCCAACAGCGCTCGCTTACCAGAGAGCCCTTCGATGCTGCGAATAAGCCATCGCTTCAATATGGGATGAGTACTATTGGCGTAGCTTAAATCCGCGTGGTTCACGACATCCTCACTTCACATAACTCATTTCATCTGAGCCGGTTTTGTAAGCTTTCGCAAACTTACGTGAAGTTTAGGCGACAGTGAGGCCAAAAAGAAAAAGGCTGGCAACAGAAACCTGCGGCCAGCCTTCAAAATTTCACTCAGTCTATAAAGATCAGGAAGCCTGCTCTTTCAGATCTGGTGCTGTTGCTTCATCAGTAAGGCTTGCCACCGCCTCATCCAATGTCATTGATGTTTGGTTGCGCGAACCAAGACGACGGATACTCACTGTCTTCTCTTCTGCTTCACGCTTACCAACCGCAATAATCACAGGGATCTTGGCATGAGAATGCTCGCGAACCTTGTAGTTGATCTTCTCGTTACGAAGATCCAGCTCACCGCGCAAACCAGCTTTTTTAAGCGCTGCATGCACTTCTTTCGCATAATCATCTGCATCAGAGGTGATTGCTGCCACAACGAAGTGCTGAGGTGTCAGCCACAATGGGAAATGACCAGCAAAGTTCTCAATGAGGATGCCAAGGAAGCGTTCCAGAGAACCACAGATCGCGCGGTGGATCATCACCGGCTGCTTCTTCTCGCCATCGCTGTCCACATAGAACGCACCAAAGCGCTCTGGCAAGGTAAAGTCTACCTGAGTGGTACCGCACTGCCATTCACGACCAATCGCATCCCGCAGAGTGTACTCAAATTTAGGACCGTAGAACGCGCCCTCGCCTTCAAGAATACCTGTCTTGATCTTGCCGCCAGAGTTTGCTTCGATCTCCTTCAGCACTTCTCCCATCACTGCTTCAGCGTGATCCCAGACTTCATCAGAACCAACACGCTTTTCAGGACGGGTTGAGAGCTTCACAACAATCTCTTCAAACCCGAAGTCCTTGTAGACGGACATAATCAGGTCGTTGATCTTGTGGCATTCCGCAGCCATCTGTTCTTCAGTACAGAACACATGCGCATCATCCTGCGTAAACGCGCGAACGCGCATCAGGCCATGCAACGCACCGGATGGCTCATAGCGGGAAACAGCACCGAACTCAGCCATACGCAGAGGCAGATCACGATAGGACTTCAGGCCGTGCTTGAAGATCTGGACGTGACCAGGACAGTTCATCGGCTTGATCGCAAAGACGCGGTGGTCTTCGGTCTCAGTCGCAAACATGTTCTCGCGGTACCATTCCCAGTGACCGGAAGTTTCCCAAAGCGACTTATCCAGAATCTGCGGTGCATTTACTTCCTGATAGTCATCAGCAAGACGGCGACGCATGTAGTTGGTCAGGTTCTGGAACAGCTGCCAGCCCTTGTGATGCCAGAAGACAACACCCGGACCTTCCTCCTGGAAGTGGTAGAGATCCATTTCGCGGCCTAGCTTACGGTGGTCACGCTTCTCAGCTTCCTCAAGCATATGGAGGTAAGCTTTCAGATCTTTCTCATTGGACCATGCAGTACCATAGATACGGGTCAGCATCTCATTGTTGGAGTCGCCGCGCCAGTAAGCACCGGCAACAGTCATCAACTTGAATGCCTGACCGACCTGGCCAGTGGATGCCATATGCGGACCACGGCAAAGATCCAACCAGTCACCCTGCTTATAGATCTTAACGGTTTGATCTTCAGGAATCGCATCAACAAGCTCGACCTTGTAGTCTTCACCCTTGGAAGCAAAGTATTCTTTCGCTTCGTCGCGGCTCCAGATTTCCTTGGTGAACTTCGCATTGCGCTGAATGATCTGCTGCATCTTCTTTTCGATTTTTGGCAGATCTTCAGGTGTAAATGGCGTTTCACGCTTAAAGTCGTAATAAAAACCGTTCTCGATAACAGGGCCGATTGTAACCTGTGTATCAGGCCACAGCTCCTGCACAGCTTCTGCCATCACGTGCGCCGCATCGTGGCGGATCAATTCCAGCGCACGAGGGTCATCGCGAGTAACAAACTCAATCGCAGCACTTGCTGGAATAGGATCAGAAAGATCACGCAGCTCACCATCAATCGCGACGGCAACAGCTTTCTTCAAGAGAGATTTAGAAATGCTCCCTGCAACGTCAGCTCCGGTGGAACCAGCGTCATATTCGCGAACGGAATTGTCAGGGAAAGTTAATTGCAGCATATCAAGTCTCCAGCTCACTCCTGCAAACAAGGCAGGTAAGCAGTTTGGTGTTAATCATGGATTGCCTGAATAACCAATTCTTGAAGACGCGTCCAGATGATTTTAAGTGCGCTCAACTCTGTTTTCCTCGGGATAGATCACCTAATCGACAGGTTACACACCTTGAATTACCACTGGTTAGCAAGGGTTTAGCTAGCCTTCCCCCTCCCCACTCCGCATACTGTTTGCAACAACAGGATTCGCAAACTCCATCACAAGGAATGCATGACGCACACTCTACCAGCAACCAGGAGCTGAGCATGACGACGCCAAAGCCAAAGCTCTACTTTGATTTGACCACCTTGAGGCAGAACCGCTCTACCTCATTGCAGGCGAATGGCGTCACCAGAACACTCTATGAAACAGCCAGACGCTTTTATAAGGATGACCTTGAAGTCACCTTCATCTGCCATGACGCTCGAACAAACGAATATGTGAGTGTGCAAGCCGATCCTCTGTTTAAGGATGATGACCTTAACCCTGCATATCTGCCCGACTTGCTGGGCGCTCCTGTAAAAACATTCCATCTTGAAAAATACAGGAACCGCAAAATCAAAGGACTATTTCACAGGTTGCGGCATACATTGCGCTCACACGCGGATGAAACCATCGGAGCTTATGATGGAGAAGCGCTTGGAGAACCACTCTCCGACATTGACGCTCCCTTCCTTTCATTGGGAAACTTGGAAGAAGCTCGGCGTCTAACTGAGTATGTGAAGAGCCGCGCGCCATATGTACCAGTTTACGTCATGATCCATGACATCTCTCTTTTGCGTCTCAACGACCCTGAAGAAGACCTCGGCGCAAAACTTTGGCTGGAACATTTAAGGCGAACTGTCACCACAAGACCGCACGTTCTGGCAAACTCAGAGTATACGAGAAGCGATCTGCTGAAATTCCTGGCAGAGCAGAAACTCCCATCCCCTCAGAGCACAAGCGTTGTACATTTGGCTCATGAATTTCAGGAAACAGAGCCGATCTACCCGCTCAGACAACGCCCGGAGAATGGGTTCTTTTTGCTGTTAGGTGACATTAGATACCGAAAAAATACGAAGCTGGTTTTTGACGCCTACTTGCACATTCTGGAGCACAACGAAGATACCCCACTGCCACAGCTCATATGCGCAGGCGCAATTCCAAATGGCGCCTTCGCAAGCCTCAACAACGATCAGCAGTATACGGCTATTGGCAAGTACGTGACGATTGTCCAATCACCCTCGCAAGCCGAGCTCACCGCCCTTTACAAAGAAGCAATTGCGCTGGTGTATCCGAGCTTGTTTGAAGGATACGGCCTGCCCGTCGGCGAAGCTCTTTGGATGGGGACACCTGTGCTTGCCTCAAATGCGACCTCCATTCCAGAAGTTGGCGGTGATCATTGCCGATATTTCGACCCGCACAACGCTGAGGAACTGGCCGCCCTGATCCAATCAACATTAAAAACCAAGGACACATTGCGCGCAGAACTACCTTTGAGAGCTGAGCTCCGGCAATGGCAGAATGTTAAAGAGGATATCTGGCAGGCTATTCAAAGCCACAGCACATCACCGGACAAGCGATCATCCGGCTCAGAGAACATCTCACAAAAACTGGAAGAGACTTAATTCGGCTTAGCTTGATCGCGTTCGAAGATCTTTACCAGCTGGAAATACTCACAAACCAACTTCATATCTTGAGCAAAGACACCGTTCCGTTCAAAATATTCACGATGCGCGTCCTGCCAGAATTCAAGGCTAAGATCGCCTTCGC
Source organism: Pseudovibrio sp. Ad5 (assembly GCF_001623095.1). NCBI lineage: Bacteria > Pseudomonadati > Pseudomonadota > Alphaproteobacteria > Hyphomicrobiales > Stappiaceae > Pseudovibrio > Pseudovibrio sp. Ad5. The sequence goes on from NZ_LMCH01000057.1 coordinate 122,715, forward strand.
CTTCCAGCACAGCCCAAATTTCATCAATCTCGTCGAACTGGCGCACATCAACCGTAACCATCTCAATGACGCAAGCGGCATGCCCCTTACCATCAAGAATAACGAACTGATCACCCGGCTGAGGAAGCGACTCCCCTTCTTTCTCATAGGAAAGCAGATCGCCACAGGTAGCCGTCTTTGTTCCATTCAGAACAAGCTCAAGCAAGCTGTCAGCAAGGTCAGGGCTGTCGCCAAAAGCATAACTTGGGAGGTCTTCAAAACCTTCAATAGACATGCATCTCTACCGTAACAAACTGATTTTATGAAAGAAAAATGGTGGAGGAGGTTGGATTCGAACCAACGTAGGCATAGCCAGCGGATTTACAGTCCGCCCCCTTTAGCCACTCGGGCACTCCTCCGTCGCATTGGCCAAGTTGGCCGCGCCGTGTGAGGACGGGTTATCTTCATTTGAGCCCCTCTTGTCAACGCTCCTTTGAAATTTGGGTTGGGAAAACATAGGAAAAAACGTTTTTGGCCCTCAATCTGTGAACAACACGCCTCTAGGCGGCTCTCACATAGGCAAAATTACGTATTTCGAGCACAAAAATTTCATGAATTTCAACACCGGCAGATAGCTTTTCATTAAGCCAAGAACCCGGAACCACTGCAAGTTGCTGGACGCAACTCTACATTAAGCCATTATCTTCAAACGAAATTATGAGTTTCTGTATTGGAGTGCACACCACACTGATCATCCGAAGGTATTCAAATGAGCAGGCACTGGCTTTTCACATATCTTGTCGTCATAGGGTTTGCGCTCACGTCTGGAGCGCGTCCTGCTCACACTCAGATATCTATTGAACCCTCTCTTGGAACCTCTGGGACTGTCGAACCAGAACCAGATAATGCAGAAGAAGACCCATCCATGATGAGTGGCATGCCGGAATACCAAATGAGCAATCCACACGACATGCCGGCACCATCCGAACCGACGACTGATCCAACCGCTACTGACAATGAGAATAGTGAGAATGACAAAGGAAGTTTTTGGTCGCAGTTCTTTCAGTAGCCTTTGAACTCAATCAAACAGCGGCAAGAATGAAAACAGGATAACCCAATGAAACCCTTAGCAATCCTGAGCGCAAGCGCAGTCTTGTTCATTCATTCATCTGGTCTGGTCGCAGTTGCACAGGTTACGGGAGATGGTCCGCCCGTCCCAACCAGCAAAAGCCTCCAAAGCGACATCCATACACTCGCAGAAACTGGAAGTGGCGCTTCCGCTGCAAAAGCCGCCGAGCAATGGTTAGGGAAATCATTGAATTTCGCCTGGACTATTACAAAGGAAGGCGCAGAGGCAATTGAAGAGAAGTTCACAACCTTCATCTGCAACAGTGAAGCACTCGCATGGAACACCACCTCCAAACTTGGCAAGAGCAAAGGATCTGCAACCTACACTGTTCAGCAGATCACACCGGAAATTACTCAAATCTCCTGGAAGGATAATCCGCAGGAATCCAATCTCGGATGGGTTTGGACATTAGATGCTGCCAGCGGAAAAGCATACGGTGTTGTTATCAACTCACAGCCCTATGAAAACCTTTCCATTGAGGGAGAGTTCGCGGTTTTGCCAGTCCTCACTGAAGAAGAGAAAAACGAGTTCACCTGCCCTTAGCAACAGGAACGGTTTCTAGTCCAGCAGATCAAAGCGCGTCTTGGGGTCAATATGGTGTCCAGTCCAGTGCCCATAGCGCCAGGGCAGATACCATCTGGAATGCTTGGGCAGACTTGCAGGCACAGGATCATACCCGCTCGCTCCATATGGATTACAACGGATGATCCGTGATAGCCCAATCCAACCGCCACGCCAAAAGCCGAAACGCACCATCGCCTCAGCTGTATAATGTGAGCAGGAAGGCTGATAACGGCACGCACGCCCGAGTATCAACGACAAACTGTGTTGGTAAATCCAAATAAGCCCGACCCCAACCCGCGCCATCAGGCTGGCAGGCCTCACTTTGGGGAGCGGTTCGGGCTTACACATTTCAGTTGGCCTTAAGCAACGGTAGCTTCAACATCATCAAGCGCTTTCACCAAGGCTTCAAACGCAAGCATGGTGGACGCATGACGCGCTTTATATTCGCGCACCGGTTCAAGGAAGGACAGATCAGCAAAACGACTGACCGGTGGTGGTCCATTTTCCTTCAACATCGCATGGAGCTGCGCATAAGCCTCCCGAATTTCAGAGGGTGAAGCCCCAATAACATGCTGACCTAAAATAGAGGCTGATGCTTGCCCAAGCGCGCACGCTTTCACGTCCTGCGCAAATGAGGTTATTAGACCATCGGCTACACAAACCTCAACGCTCACCGTCGAACCACAAAGCCGCGAGTGTGCTTTTGCCTGAGCTTGCGGGGCATCGAGATGTCCCAGTAAAGGGATATTCCCTGCAAACTCAAGGATCTTAGTATTGTAAATGTCGTCCAACATGCAAAACTCTGGCTACTATTCTGACACTCGCTTTATAACTTAAAGCGACCTTGGATCACTCAGTAGTAAGGGAAGACCCTTTCCTAACCAAGACATCTATCTTATATAGGTGGTGCTGCCGAGACCTTGCTAGAGGTCAAAAGCGGAATATCGCAATCTAGCACACATTACCTAGAAGAAACCATAGGTGCCAATTTATTGGCTGTCTAAACGGGTTGTCGTAGTTTATACCCTGCGCCATACTCGCATCTCCTTAGGTAAGCTATAGATTTGCGTATGACAATGGGAAGAGCCTGACTGAAAACAGGCCGACAAAAATAGTTGTTGCGCAGGAACCTATGGCGGGTTCAGTGTTTTTTTAAGAGAAGTATGTCTTAAATTACACTCATCGACTGCGTATTGTTGGAGACATAATATGGACGCTGTTTTGAGACCGGTTACAGAGACCGATCCCACGGCTACAGAAGACAACAAGCTCCCCAACCGCCCTAGCCGGGCTGAAGCTGAGGCTGCTGCACGCGTACTTCTTCAATGGATCGGTGATGACACCGAACGTGAAGGACTGCTGGATACACCAAAACGCGTGGTAAAAGCCTACGAAGATCTCTTCTCTGGATACAAAGAAGATCCTCGCGAGCACTTGGAACGAACCTTCGAAGAAGTCGGCGGCTACAATGATATTGTGCTGCTGAAGGATATCTCTTTCACTTCTTTCTGTGAGCATCATGTGTTGCCGTTCACCGGAAAAGCACATATCGCTTATTATCCAGATCATGCTGTGGTCGGCCTGTCCAAGATCGCACGTGTTGTAGAAATTTACGCGCGTCGCCTTCAGACACAGGAACATCTGACCGTTCAGATCGCAACGGCATTGGAAGAATATCTGGCTCCACGTGGCGTCGCCGTCATGATTGAGGCAGAACACCAGTGCATGTCCATGCGTGGCATTCAAAAACAAGGTGTATCAACACTCACCAACCGGTTCTCTGGTGTTTTTGAAGATAACGCATCTGAACAGGTACGCTTTATGACAATGGTCCGTTCGTAAGCTCGGACCATTCATCACAAAATTCGAGCATTTCATGTCGACGAATATTAAAGCCGACGGCTTCGCGCCGCGTGCTGACAAAAAAGCAATTGAGCTGGGTGATGAACTCTGCCCAAAATTTGACGATAACGGTCTGATCGCAGCTGCAGTCACGGATTTCGAGAGCGGTGAGCTACTCATGGTGGGCTATATGAACACCGAGAGCCTGCGTCGTACAATTGAAACCGGCGAAGCTTGGTACTGGAGCCGCTCCAGACAGGAATACTGGAAAAAGGGCGGCACTTCCGGCCAAGTGCAGGAAGTCATTGAAATCCGGACCGATTGCGATCAGGACGCCATATGGCTGCGCGTCAAGGTGCATGGCAACGGCGCAACCTGTCACGTCGGTTACCGCTCCTGCTTCTTTCGAAAAGTGGACAGCAACGACACAGGCGACGTTTGGCTGGAGAAGACGGAAGTCGCTCCGGTATATGACCCCCAAGAAGTTTACGGGAAAAAACAGTAGGTTTCGCTGTGCCCCGATTCAGTCTTTTTATAGGTTTAAATAGCATAGTTACCCCAAGGTAATTTTGATTATTCAACCGTTGAAAGACAGTCGGGGAGATAGCAGTGCTGCAAAATCTACCTCTGTGGCCAAACAGCAAACAGCCTGTAGAAGAAGAGCCTGAGACACCACCCACCACACCTGAGCCAGAGATCACACCAGGTATCGGATTGGCTCTAGGCGGTGGTGCGGCTCGTGGTTGGGCGCATATTGGCGTACTTAAAGCCCTTTCAGAAGCAGGCATTCAGCCGGACTTTATAGCTGGCACGTCCATTGGCGCTGTTGTCGGCGGCTGTTATCTCTGTGGCAAGCTGGACCAACTCGAAGAATGGGTTGTGTCACTTTCTCGCCGCCGGGTCTTCAGCATGGTCGACCTTTCCTTCGGCGGTTCCGGCCTCATCTCAGGCAAAAAAGTCCTTTCATTATTCGAAGACCACTTCGGCGGTATCATGATCGAGGACCTCGACCGACCGTTTGCAGCAGTTGCAACAGAGCTTGGGACCGGACACGAAATCTGGTTGAAGAAGGGTCCACTCACGCAGGCGATGCGGTGTTCCACCTCCCTCCCCGGCGTGTTCGAGCCGGTCGCATATGGTGGTCGCTGGCTGGTGGATGGTGCGTTGGTCAATCCAATCCCAGTCTCAGTATGCCGCGCGATGGGTGCACGAGCTGTGATCGCAGTCAACCTCAACTCCGACACATTCGGCCGAGGCTCTACAATTGTCCATGAACTGCCCCCAATCCCGAAAGACATGATCCCAGAGATCGATAGCAAGCTGCAAAAAGATCCGGGCGGCGCAATCAAGCGCGTCTTGCGACGTCAAATATTCGGTGGGAAGCCAAAAGGATTGCCGGGCATCTCCGGCGTAATGATGGACAGCTACAATATCATTCAGGACAGGATCGGACGCTCACGGCTTGCAGGAGACCCCCCAGACAACATTCTGACACTGCGCCTCTCACATCTGGGTCTTTTCGACTTTCATCGTGGTGAAGAAGCAATTCGCGTTGGATATGAAACCACATGCCGTGCGCTTCCAGAACTCCATCAACTGGCAGAGATGCAGCCTTGATGAAGTGCATTGACCAACAATGTATTGATAAGAAATAGACTGGATAGAACTGCTGTGCCTTAGAAGCACAGCAGTTTAGGCACATATCATACGGCCTGAATGTAACTCCGCAGATCCTCGGCTTCACGCTCAACTTGAGCAATGCGGAACTTCACGATATCACCGATCGAGACCAGCCCGATGAGCTTTCCGTCTTCCACAACTGGCATATGACGGAACCGCCCATCAGTCATACGCGCCATAACACCGTTCACGGAATCGGTTTCGTTACAGACGGCAACTTCTTTAGTCATGTAGTCACTGACGGGTTGTGCAAGTGCATCAGTTCCTTCCATGGAAATTGCCTTAACCACATCACGCTCCGACACGATCCCAACAATCACACCCGGCTGATCACACAACACAATAGCACCTATGCGGCGGCCTCCAAGGCTTGCGCATATCTCGCTTAAACTACGTGTGCTCGGTTCCGTAAAAACGTCCCGCCCTTTGCCGTTCAATATGGCAGCAACTGTCATGGCGACCTCCTCGTTTGTTTATGTCATCCTTCTTTCTCAGAGAAAAAAGAGGAAGAGAACAAATCTAACCCTACGGCATCATGACACAAAAAAACAATGCTTGCCTAGCCACCAACTTAGGTGCTGTTAACATATGTAGTTAGCTAACTATTAAACGCTCCACTTCAACGCGGTTTAATCGGATCCAATAATGGAAATAGGATCAAGCCAGCGATAAATCCACCTACGTGAGCTTGCCAGGCAATACTAACACCCTCACCCGCAACTGGCGCAGACCACATGCCAAACAGGAAGTTCAAGCCAAACCATACCAGAATAAAGGTAAGTACACGGCGATCGCTCAACGCCTCCATCAAAGGTCGGGCAGGAATAGAATAGGCTGCATTATCATAGCGCCGAAACGAGCTCATCGGACCACCAGCTTCAAAGATAAAGCGTAAGGAAGCTGCCATCTGTCCTGAGACTGCCGCCGATGCACCAATCACCGGGATACTCTGCCCCCAGTTTGTAGCAAGGTGAGCCCCCGCGCCAGCAACAGCGCAAACAGCCGACAGCAGCAGAAACCGGGTCGCACCAAAACGTCGTGCAACAGCACTCCCGAACACTGCCATCCAAAGCACATTGAAACCTACATGCTGCACGCTACCATGCAAAAATCCGTAGGTCAGAAAACTCCAGATCGCCGAAACAGTTTCTCCTGGCCAGGAATATTCAGCCATAAATCCACTAAGATATCGGACAGGCCAGAACGCAAATAAAAGCAGCGTCTGCAAATCCGCGTTGGGCGTCAACACATAGGCACGAACCAGATGTATCCCAATAAAGATCAGAGACAGTCCAACAACCACGGTTGGCAGATTGAACATCGGCTCCCGTGCTGGTCTCTGAAGATTGGGGCCGTGAGGTGCCAGATGGTCTTCATTGGATTGGTTCATTTTATTACAGATCCAAAATTATTGTCCCATTTTGAACTAAGACAACTTGGCACGCTTCGCAAGGCTTGCCGCAAAATGTAAGGATCAAATGAAAACAATAAACCGCCAGCACTCCCCCAAGCGCTGACGGTTTATCGGAGCTTCTCCCCGTTAGGCGTTTGATTTCCCGACTTTTATCAGCACACGAAATGCTGAAAACCTAGGTTTACCGCCAACAATAGCTCAATTCTTAGGGCCTCAAGGGTTCAGGTGAGGCAACTGCAACCAAGATTATACAAGCCCCCCAACAGCACAACTTAAACTCTTTGTTAAGGTTAATATTTTATTAAATTTTTATGATATTTCTAACTTGGCACGCTCCATGCTTATTCCCCACCATAGACCAGCGGATAGTTAAAGTTGTCCATAAAAAGGACACTGACCCCAATGGGAAAACCCAATAAGCGGACTGGGGAAGGCGGGAATATGAAACACGGTGCATCACGGATACTCTTCGAATACTGGGACGAAATTCGGGCTGAACGACCAGCTCCCGAACGTGGCGATATTCAACCTTCCGCAATCAAAAGTGTTTTGGGCGATACGTTTATTCTGGAACTGGCACAGCAGAACAATTTCAGGTTCCGTCTTGCAGGGACACGATTGTGTTCCCTGTTCTGTCGTGAACTGAAAGGCCGCAGTTTCCTTGATGGTTGGGATGAGAAAGACCAGCAAGCCGTCACAGCCATGCTTTCTGCCATAACACAGGATGGCGCTGCTGCTGTGATCAGCTTCACGGGCACAACTGAAATGGGCCAGTCAGTAGACCTGGAACTCCTGCTCCTGCCAATCCGTGTTCAGGGGGAAGGTTGCACGCGTATTCTTGGCTGCATGGCACCGCTCAAGCGTCCATTCTGGCTCGGTGTTCAGGCGATCTCCAAGCAAAAAGTCAACAGCCTGAGGTTGATCTGGCCAGATGAAGACGCACCTCTCTTCAGTGACGAAAATGACTGCGTCCCACATTTTGGAACTCCAACGCATCGCGCTGTTAGTTCAATGGAACCAAGAGTTAGCCGTGGAAGTCACTTGCAACGGTCAGCAGTACCAAAGGCCGTCGAAATTCCAAACAGCCGACAGGTAGGACACCTTAGAGTTGTTGATGGGGGCAAAATATAAACCTGTACTCCGCACCACAGTTACCATTCTGTTAACCTTGTTTTCCTAGGGTGTGACCCAAGTTTCTACTAGTCAATAATCGCGTAGTCGGGATTCCTAGGAAAATGGCAGGGCGCACAGCGACCAACAGAATTGCTGCACTAGCAGCAAAAGCACCTGACAGACGCCGTTTTTCTCGCGTTGAAATCAACGTGCTGGGCCGTTTCATGCTGGAAAACCGACGTGAGTACCCTTGCCAGGTCGTCAACATGTCACCTGGTGGCGCCGCCTTTATCTCTCCGGTAATGGGCGAAGTTGGCGAACGCGTTGTCGCTTATCTCGATCACATTGGTCGTGTTGAAGGAAAGATCGTCCGCGAGATCGATGGCGGCTTTGCAATGACGCTCAATGCCAGCGCACGCAAGCGCGACAAGCTGGCTTCCGTCCTGACTTGGCTGGCAAACAAAGACGAGCTTAATCTGCCAGAAGATCGCAGATTTGACCGCTTCACTCCAAAGAATCCAATTACGAAGATCATTTTGCCAGACGGCAGAGAATACGCCTGCCGCATTGTGGATGTCTCCCTCTCTGGCGCAGCACTCAAGACGGATGTACGTCCGGCACTTGGAACACCAATCACGCTTGGTAAGATGCGTGCACGGATCGTTCGCCACTTTGAAGAAGGCGTCGCAGTCGAATTCGCCACCGTCCAGAATAAGGAACTGCTGGAGCACCATATCTCCAACGCTGAAAAGCGCTAAGCCAGCCAGACCGATTCCTGTCTTATCAACGGTTAAGCCTCAGCTTTTCGATAAATTTATAAAAAAATATTTGCAGTGAGAATTACATGCAACTGACACAGCTTCACATGCCAACTCTCTAATTAACTGTAACTAAACCATAAAACTCTCGTTAGGTCTGATCAGAAACTCCAGTTTCCTGCGGAGTCTTAGCATAATTACAATTTGAATTAATATTGATTCTTATTTTCAGAAATATTGATTTAACTGATACTCAATCTTGATTTAAATACTGCTCAATTTTGATTAAATACTGACTTTAAAGATTATAACCAAATAAAAATGCGCGAAGGAAAGTAGAGCCTGCCATGATTGGAGGGCGCTACTTGTGTTTGAGTATAAGCTGTTCGCGAAAAGTGTTTTGGGGGTCGCATTGGGTGGGCTAATCAGCCTGTCTTACGCTCACGCTGAGCAAGTTCCAGGACGCTTTATGCCAATTATCGGACAAGCCACTGCCCCCGTTGGTCATATCGAATTCTGTCAAAACTACCCGCAACAGTGCCGCTATGGTACCAACACGCCGTTGGTTGTCCGCTTGACCAAAGAGCGCTGGCAGGAATTGCTGGATGTAAACGCCTCAATCAACACACAAGTTCGCCCGCTAACAGACGAGCAACTGTTCGGAGTGCCTGAATACTGGACATACCCGCAAGGTGCTGGTGATTGCGAAGAATACGTTCTGGAAAAACAGCGGCAACTCATTGCCTTGGGCTGGCCGCCAAGCTCCCTGCTCATAACGGTCGTGAAAGACCTGAGTAATGGCGGGCACGCTGTGTTAAGCGTGCGCACTGACCAGGGAGATCTCATTCTCGATAATCAGATCTCTTCGATTTTACCCTGGTACTCAACCCCATACCGCTACGTAAAACGCCAGTCCGCTCGCCACGCTTCTGCCTGGTCCGCTATTTCGGATAAACGCGTCACCACTGTTGCAAGTATTCCAGAATAAAGCTGCCATGGTCTTGGCAAACAACAAAGCCGCGGGAAATGCCGCGGCTTGTTTTGTTTTCAAAAATCGTGATGGCTTCAGAGTTCAACCAGCTGCTCTTTAAAGCGCTGTGCATTCATCACATAGCCATCTGCTGAGCGGATAAGCATCGCCTGTGCTTCATCATCCAACTCACGAACCACCTTCCCCGGCATTCCCACAACCAGAGAACCATCTGGAATAATCTTGCCTTCAGGAACCAGTGCATTTGCACCTATAATACAGCCCTTACCAATCTTAGCACCATTCAGGATTGTCGCGCCCATGCCAATAAGCGAGCCCTCCCCCACAGTGCATCCATGCAAAATCGCCTTGTGACCAACCGTACAGTTTGCGCCAACAACCAGCGGATACCCCAAATCTGTATGAAGAACTGATCCGTCCTGAATGTTAGACCGCACACCAATATGGATAAGCTCATTGTCACCGCGCAAAACAGCGCCAAACCAAATATTCGCTTCTTCATCCAGCTGCACATGCCCAATCAGACTTGCACATGGCGCGACCCAGTAGTTTCCATTTTCAGGAACATTAGGGCTTCTGTCTCCAAGCTTATAAAAAGGCACAAGGTTCTCCTAGATTGCACAAATCAAATCCCGCGCAATCTAGCATATGGCTTGCTCAAAGTGCCAAGAGAAAACTCAAAACAAACGTACCGGAAAGAATGCTCCACATAGCGGTGAGCCCTCCTGCGGCGGCCAGCATCTTGGGGCTAAATGACTCGCGGTAATAACCCTGAATCGCATTGCGCATAAATATAAAAGGACCAGCAACAAGCCATAACCCGACAACAATAAACCAGGACAACGGCCCTTTCATCTCAGCAAAAAATCGCGGTGGCTCCCCAGTCACCAAGTGATAGAAGCTACCCAGAATTCCCGCAGTCACAAAACCAGAAGCCGCTATAAACGCGGCCAACAACAAATCGCCCAGCATGCACTTCCCCCATTCTCAGCTGGCTCAATCCAGCTCAAACGCGTTACTGTGCAGTTGAAAGCAATTCCTATGCCGCGTGCTATCCTCGAGTTAACCTCCTGTTAATATTTACATATGAAATCCACATAGGAAATTCAGGCAGGCGAACAAACTCCATCCCGTTTCAATTCAGGACGCCCACAGCCCTTAGGAGTCTCATTTTGATGCAAAAAGGGCCCCAAAACGGAGCCCTTCAAATCAATCAGATTTTGCGTGAAGCCTTAGAGGCCTTCCACGTCAATATCAAGGATAGCCATCTGGAAGTTCCAGCTCAGTTCGCCATCTTCCTCGTCGCGGAAGATAACGCCAAGAAACTCATCCTTGATATAAACTTCTGCGGAATCATCTTTACGAGGACGCGCACGCACTTCAAGTTCTGGCGACTTGAAAGTATTGCGCATGTAGGTTTGCACCTTACGAATTTCATCAGGCTTCACAGCCGTCTCCTTACCAATTTCACTTCAAACTTGGGGCACAAACTATACAAGTTTATCGTCCTGCCAACCCTAGGAAACTAGCTTATCCTTGTTTGTTTTGCGAGGAAAGTCCTTGACCTTGACCGATCATTTGATCCATGGCACGAGCCGGCTGGTCGCAACCAGCTTCACCCACAACCTTGGCAGGAACACCCGCCACAGTCGTGCACGGATCAACGTCTTTAAGAACCACAGATCCTGCTGCAACACGTGAGCAATGGCCAATTTCCAGATTGCCTAGAACTTTGGCACCCGCACCAATCAGCACGCCCTGACGGATCTTCGGATGACGGTCGCCAGAGACCTTGCCCGTACCACCAAGTGTCACACCTTGCAGAATAGAGACATCGTCTTCAATAACAGCAGTGCCGCCAACCACAATGCCGGTACCATGGTCAAAGAAAACGCCCCGCCCGATTGGAACCTGAGGATGAATATCCATCTGGAACACTTCAGAGCAACGGCTTTGCAGGTAAAGCGCGAAATCCTCTCGCCCCTGCTTCCACAACCAGTTGGCTAACCGGTGTGTCTGCAGCGCATGGAACCCTTTGAAATAAAGCAGAGGTTCCAGAAACCGGTCACAGGCAGGATCGCGATCAAAAACAGCACCCAGATCAACACGGAAGGCCTGAACAATATCAGGAGCCTGATCCAGAACATCCAAATAAGTCTGGCGAATAAGAGAAGAAGAGACAACCACATGGCCTAGCCGGTCAGCCACACGATGAACAATCGCTTCCTCTAATGAAGAGTGGTTCAGCACCGTCTCGTAAACAAAAGACGCAAGTGCTGGCTCAGAGCTGGCCATCGCCTGGGCTTCGGCTTTCACGCGATCCCAAACAGGATCATGCGATGCGAACTCCTTGGGGCTACTTGAAGAAAATTGCACCATGAAAGAGCGTTCCTTTATGGATAGGACCTATTCAACCTTACATAGGTGCAGACTGTCTCGATCCAAGCCCCACCCACTCACTATGAATTATCCGCCTATAGTACATCACGCAGTATTGCCATTAGAGAAAGCGCGTACCAAACCTACATAGGTAATTAGAAAGTGAACCTACATTTCTTTCAAAAACCAGAAAACGGTTCTAATTTTAAGCTGCCGCTTGGTACTCTTTTAAAAATGGCATGATCGCAGCAGTGAAAATATCATTCACATCGCCTGCCACCATATGACCAGCTTCTTTCACATCTGTGAATTGAGCATGGGGAACCAATGCGAGAAATTCATCTACATGGCTCTGTTTCACAAGCTCTGATGCCGCTCCACGAACAAGCATACTCGGCACTTTGAGATTAGCCGCCGCCTCCAACAGCTCACTCTGCACCTTGTCTTTCAAATCAGCACGATCAGCGTGATGCGTGATAAAGCGAGGGTCCCAGTGCCAACGATAGCGGCCATCTTCCCGTAAACGCAGGTTTTTCGAAAGGCCATCTAATGTCTTAGGGCGCTTTCGATGCGGAAGATAAGAGGCAATCATATCCGCCGCTTCTTCCACACTGCCAAACCCGTCCTCGACCTTTTCAGCCATAAACGACAGGATCTTACTCACTCCGCCTTCATCTAGGCGCGGGGTCACGTCAACCAGAATAACGCCAGCCAACACACCTGGACGCAAAACACCCTCAGCCAGAATAGACGCAAGACCACCTAATGAGGCACCGATCGCAATTGGTTTGAAACCGGTTTCCTCATAGATTTGCGCGGCAGCTGCAGCAACATCTGCACCGAAGTCAGAAAAGAAGTATTTCTCCCCTTCAACCCACGCACTGTCCCCGTGTCCACGCATATCAAGACAAAACGCCTGCATACCTGCATTGGCGATCATCTCAGCAGTCTTGCCCCACGAATGTCTCGTCTGCCCGCCACCATGCATCATCATCACCGGCTGACCTTTTGAGCCGAACCGGTCTGCAACAATACGGTTGCCATCGGCTCCGATAAATTCGTGGGTGCCTCTATTCATGAAAATTGCTCCAAAAACTCTAATGTGCCTTTTTTGAAAATCTTGTCGCCAACAGCGGTCATATGGTCCCGGTTGGTAATCTCCAAATAACTGGCATTCGGCATAAGATCAGCAAGCGCCTTAGGATCACCGGCCACATCATCGTTTGTACCAACAGCAACAAGTGTCGGCGCTGTAATCTTAGAGACCATATCCTCAGAAATAGGCTTCCGGGCTGACTGCATACACGCTGCCAGCGCACGCCGGTCTGATTTGGTCTGCTCGGCAAAGGCTCTGAAGGCACGACCCGTCCGGTCTTTCACATCAGAGATCTTGTCAGCCAACAGCCCTTCAATGATTGGTTCAGGATTACCAACACCAGAAATCAACCCATACCCCATCCCGCCAAGCGACAGCGAGCGCACCCGGTCCGGTGCTTGCAGCGCACAAAACGCAGAAATGCGGGTGCCCATGGAATAGCCAAGCAAATCCGCTCTATCGATATAGAGATGATCCAGCAGTTTCAGCGCATCTTCGGCCATAACCGGAGCGCCATAATCCTCTGCATTGTAGTACTTGTAGCTTTCACCATGACCACGATTATCAATCGCAATCACACGGCGGCCATCCTTCACCAACAAATCAACCCAGCCGGGATACACCCAGTTGACGAACTTGTTGGATGCGAATCCGTGGATCAGCAGGATTGGGTCGCCCTCTCCTTCATCAAGATAAGCGATAGGGTGATCATTATTATTGAATATTGGCATATTACCTAACGTTTACGTAAAGGAAAACTATGGGATCATGGGAGGGTAAATGTAAGGATGGAGAAAGAAAAGGCCAAAGAACTATCAATTTGGACTAGTCCATCAACTATTCACAGAGGCTGAGACAACACCAGTTCCGCGGTAAAACCTCGGTCCTAGGTGAAAAAACGCAGTACAGTTGTGGACCGCATCGATCTCAAGGCAATCAATCAGCGAGAAAAACTGTCTTTTTAACCAGAACCAATTTAATGTCGGCGGCAAATTTTTGTTCCATGGAGCTTGGCGAAAAAATGGCCGGTAAAGTCGTACCCCACTTTCACAACACCAATGGCGTTGACGCCATTAAAATCGGCGCCAAAGAATTTATGTGCATTGGCGCACGCCCCCCACAGGACCACCCACACGTCTTCCTCGACATGGGTGCTGATGACAACATAATCTGCCCATACTGCTCAACGCTTTACCACTACGATGCTGCACTCGGTTCTGCAGAATCTAATCCGGCTGACTGCGCCTGGGCACCTGATGCGGCCTAACAACCGCGTCATTTGATCGATAAAACAAATAAACAGTAATCACATTACTTTGCCTGATCCCGATAACCTCAGGCAAAGCACGGCAGGCAAGCTGCGTAATGATACCAAAAAATATTGCTATCGCAGGAGCCGGGATCGCCGGACTTACAGCTGCGTTATACCTTGCCCGTAAGGGCCACAGTGTTTTCCTGTTCGACGCTGCCCCAGAGCTTTCCGAAGTCGGCGCGGGAATTCAGCTATCTCCCAATGCAATGAGATGTTTGCAGGCTCTTGGCTTAGGCCCTGCACTCATGTCCAGAGCCGTCTCTCCGGCCAGCGTCAATATACGCTCCGGCCAGGATGGGTCTCAACTTGCAACCGTTCCCCTTGGCCGCATTGCTGAAGACCGCTATGGCGCGCCATACTATGTGATCCACCGGGCAGATCTGCAACAGCTGTTATTGGAAGCTGTCCAGAACACACCGGAAGTCACTCTGCGGCTGGATACCAAGGTAGAATCCGCCGAAATCAACGGTGATACTGTCAAGCTCAAGGGAGCGGCTTTCTCAGAAGCTCTTGCAGGTATACCGGATCAGTTTGACCTGCTCATCGGCGCTGACGGTGTCCGTTCAAGCATCCGCCAGACCACATTGGGTGGTGCACCTGCCAAACACACCGGTTTCGTGGCCTACAGAGCAACAGCAGAGCCGCCCTTCAATCTGGAACCTCTCCTGAGCACCTCGGGCCTGTGGCTCGCTCGTGACGCTCATCTGGTTCAGTATCCAGTAAAGAATGGCAAGCTGCTCAACATCGTCGCCATCACGAGGGAAGACTGGGAAGAAGACAGTTGGTCCCATCCGGTTGGCAGTGATCATGTCCGCAAGCACTTTCGCAACTGGGCACCAGAGGCCTTGCGTCTGGTCTACCTGCCGGAAACATGGACCCGTTGGTCATTGTGCGAGGTCGACACCCGCCCTGCATGGACCCAGGGCCCTGTTACTATTATTGGTGACGCCGCCCACGCGATCCTGCCATTTTCAGCTCAAGGTGCTGCAATGGCAATCGAAGATGCTGCAGTCCTGTCCAAAATGGTCGACAAACACGGGGCAACACCACAGGCCCTTCAGGCCTATGAGACTGCCCGCCGACCACGCATCGAAAAAATGAGCAAGCTCGTTAAGTGGAATGACTGGGTCTACCATATGGGCTTCCCTCTTCGTATTGCACGAGATCTCGTCATGCGCTCTAACACCCCAAGTCAGCTTCTTGATCGGTTTAACTGGATCTATGAATGGACGCCGGAAGACCATACCGAATAAAAACTGATACGTGTTCCCGAAAAGTGGGTCCGGTTTTCGAGTAAGAATACGCATAAGAATAAGCAGCTATAGCTTGGCGCGTGAATGCAGATGAACGCGGCACGCTCTGGCTGTCAAAGCCACCCATATTTCAGGAATACAGAAAGCCATGACCAATAAGATCATCACAGCGGGATATGTCGTTATTGGCGATGAAATCCTGTCTGGTCGCACCAAAGACAAAAACATCGGCTTTCTGGCAAGCTATCTCACGGATATCGGCATCGACCTGTCTGAAGTGCGTGTCGTGCCTGACGTAGAAGAAAAGATCGTCGAAGCCGTCAACGCTCTACGCGCAGAATACACCTACGTGTTCACATCCGGCGGGATCGGCCCGACACACGATGACATCACAGCAGATGCCATCGCAAAGGCTTTTGGTGTCTCAATTGATCTGGACCCACGCGCTTACAAGCTTCTGGAAGATCACTACGGCGCTGAGAACTTTACCCCTGCCCGCAAGCGCATGGCCCGTCTGCCTGATGGCGCCGACCTGATTGAAAACAAGGTGTCCATCGCACCCGGCTTCAGAATGGAAAACGTGCACGTCATGGCAGGCGTACCAGCCATCATGCAATCCATGGTCGATGCCATCGCACCAACGCTGAAAACCAGTCAAAAGATGCTTTCTGTGACTATTGAAGCCACTCTTCCTGAGAGTCGCATTGCCACAGACCTAGGGGAAATCCAGAAAAACTTCCCCGAAACCTCAATTGGCTCCTATCCGCAGTCAAAAGATGGAGTATTTTCCACACAGGTTGTTGTGCGATCTAGGTCAAATGATGTACTGGAACAGGCCAGTGAAGCCGTCCGAGCAGCCGTAGAAGCTGCAAAGACAAAATTTCTTTGAAAGAAGACACATGGATAATCAGCAGCAATCCAAAGCATTCCCGGTCTCTTGGGACCAATTCCACCGCGATTGCCGTGCCCTCTCTTGGCGCCTCGCCGACAAAGGCGAATTTACAGCGATTGTAGCCATCACACGTGGTGGCCTTGTTCCAGCTGGCATTATTGCGCGCGAATTGGGTGTTCGCACCATCGAAACAGTTTGCATTGCATCTTACCACGACTACGACGATCAGGGCGAGTTGAAGGTCATCAAGCCAATCGACCCGAAAGTGGTCGGCTCTGAAGGCGGTGAAGGCATTCTCATCATCGACGATCTGGTCGACACCGGTAAGACTGCAAAAGTTGTTCGCGAAATGCTGCCAAAAGCACACTTTGCAACCGTATACGCCAAGCCAATGGGTCGCGATCTGGCTGATACCATTGTGACTGAAGTTTCTCAGGATACCTGGGTGTACTTCCCATGGGATCTGGGCATGCAGTTCCAGCCGCCAATCTCTAAAGATACAGCAGGCTAATCAGCCCGCCGGAATTCTGCATAAGAGTTTCAAAAGCCTCGGCCTCACCGCCGGGGCTTTTTTAGTGCTCGGTTACTTGCCGAGCTTCACGCTCACGCAGCCATCTAACCAAATAATGCATCACAATCACTGCAGGAACGATAATAAACAGGCGATACAAAATAAGAAAAAACACAAAAACTTCGGCAAAAATAATCGCTAGAGGTGCCCCTAGAATAAACATGCCCCATTCTAGGAACCCGACTTGAAACAACGGACCAATAAATGCGACCAGAGGCAAAAACAAGACAACAATGGTCGTGTATATGAGTGTTACCCAAGCAATAATCTTGCATACAGTTCGCCCAGATGCCTGCAAGCCATCGCCTCTTGACTGACCTATTCCTGAAGCGAACCATATAGAGACCACAAAAACAACGGGCGAATGACCTGTTATCAGACTCACAGTTACATAACTAGAAACTGCGTCTAGAGAATAGAAAACAGGCAAGGATAATATGATCGCTGCTGTCGTTAAGACTGCAATAACACCAACTACAACATTGGGAACAGTCAGCCTCTTATAGAAAGCACGCCCCATCTCACAAAGGAACATATGCACAACAACCCAAGATTACAGAACTAAAACAATGCAATCATTATAGGAGGTCTATGCAATCATTGAAACTTGAAATCCCTCGCCTGCCTTAACACCGCATCTCGATGACCCGATCAGCAATGATCTCATCAGTATCCAGCCGGCATCCAATCGCGTAGACTTCAACACCTGCCTTTACAGCCGCATCAAAAGCCTCACCATATTTCGGGTCAATATCACGCGCCAGAACAAGCGCATCGCAATCATCACGTTGGATCAGAAACACCATAGCAGAACGATGGCCTTCCCGGACCATATCAGCAAGCTCATCCAGATGCTTTGCACCACGCGCGGTCACAGCATCCGGGAACTCGGCAATCCCACCTTCGCGGGCCAGCGTAACGTTTTTCACCTCAACATAGGTGCGCTTGTCGCCCTCACCTTCCAGCAAAATGTCGATGCGGGAGTTCTTGCCATACTTCACTTCACGGCGAAGCTTTTCATAACCGACAAGCTCAGGAATACGCCCTGCTTCAATCGCCTCTTCGACCAGGCCATTCGGACGGCTGGTATTGATGCCCACCATCGCACCGTCAATCTCGAGCATTTCCCAGGAGTATTTCAACTTGCGCTTTGGATCATCATTAGGCGTCAGCCAAACCTTAATGCCAGGATCTTTCAAACCCATCATGGAGCCCGAGTTGGCGCAGTGCGCTGTGATTTCAGCACCGCCATCATCGAGGGCCACATCAGCCAGAAACCGTTTGTAACGCTTAATCAGCCGGCCAGTGACCAGCGGTACATCAAATTGCATAGCGACCTTCCAAATTACTCAGATTATTTGGACCAGAAATCAGGATCCAGAAGAATAAGAACCGTGAACAGTTCCAGACGCCCCAGCAACATTGCAGCACACAAAATCCATTTCACTGGATCAGGCAGCGCCGCAAAGTTGCCAGATGGCCCGATCATGGTGCCAAGGCCCGGGCCAACGTTACCAACGGATGTCGCAGCGGCAGACACAGCGGTCACCAGATCCAGATGGAACAGAGAAAGGATCAGCGTCAGAATACCAACAGTACCGATGTAAACCACAAGGAACGCAAGAACGGAGAACGTCAGTTCTGGTGTCAGGTGCGTGTTACCATAGCTCACAGAGATCACACGGTTAGGCCGCACCATCCGCCGCATATGCGCAATCACGGTTCCGAAGAACACGAGAAAACGGAAGACCTTGATGCCGCCCGTTGTCGAGCCTGTACAGCCACCAACAAACTTGAGCAGAAACGCAAGTCCAATCACCGGAGCACCCCAGGAGGTGTAATCCCCCATGGCATAGCCAGTGCCCGTCACCACAGAAATCACGTTAAACGCAGATTGCAGGATCGCACTGCCAAAACTATCAGCATTGCCAGAAGTACCGAGATAAATCGTCAGTGCAAGAGAGATCAGACCGACCAGCCACAAAAATGCCCGTACCTGCGGATCACGCCAAAGCAACAGCGGCTGCCCGCGCAACGCCTGAATGATCAGCACAAACGGCAGCGCGCCCACAATCATGAAGACAACCGCAATCCAACCAGTCACCGGATTGGTAAAATACCCGAAGGAGTTATCATGCGTGGAATAACCACCTGTCGCAATTGTCGTGAGACCATGGTTGAACGCATCAAACATCGTCATGCCAGAGAACCAGTAAAGCACGATGCAAAGGCTGGTCAGAAACAGGTACGTCAAACTGATCAGACGGATCAACTCAATGGAACGGCTAACAATCTTCTCGCTCTGGTCGGAGCTTTCTGTCTGAAACAGCTGCATTCCACCAATGCGCAGGAACGGTAAAAGCACGATCGCCATAACGACAATCCCAACACCGCCCATCCACTGCATCAGCGAACGCCACACAAGCAGCCCCGGTGGAAGTGAATCAAGCCCGGTCAGCACAGTAGAGCCGGTGGTGGTGAATCCCGACACGGCCTCAAACGCAGCATCAACATACGCAATACCCAGCCACAAAAACGGCAGAGCCCCAAACGCAGGCAACGAGACCCAGCATAGAGTTGTCAGGATAAAGGTCTGGCGTGTGTCCAGCCCGTCACGCAGCGCACCACCCATGGCCACGATTAGCAACATGCCAACCAGACCGGTAATTAACGATGAAATAATAAAGGCTTGCCAGTCAGCATTACGCGACACAACATCCACAAATGCAGGGACAAGCATGGCAGCAGCGAGGCCAACATAAAGGTACCCAAGCACACTTAAAACCGGTCGTATGGAAACCAAAATCAATCCGCCGATATAAAATCCAATTTAACCCGCCCGCTAGTCACATATTGTCCCTTAACGGACGAGATTGGAACGGTATGCTCTCAAACATTTATGAAGCATTGGTTTTAGGCCACTTAGTGATATCTGGCAATTGAATTAATCGGGCAACTACCTATTCACACAACAAGAATGAAACCGGACAGCCCAAACATGCTCAATGCACGAAATCCCTAGTCTTTCAGGGACGTAGCGTCAACGCCAGAATTGAGGATTAAACAGCACCAGCACCGTAAAGAGTTCCAATCTCCCCAGCAACATTGCCGCAGAAAGTACAATTTTCGCACTGTTGGGGATGTCAGCAAAGTTTCCAACGGGGCCAACCACATCACCAAGTCCCGGACCGACATTAGAAACCGCAGTCGTCGCTGCACTCATAGCCGTCACCAGATCCAGTCCCAGTCCACCAAGAATGACGGTAATCAACCCCACAGTGGCCATATAGACCACTAAAAACGCAAGAACCGAGAACGCCAGTTCAGGCGTGATCTTTGTATCGCCATACCGGACAGGAACCACCTGATCAGGCCGGATCATCTTATTCATGTACGCACGAACAGTGCCAAAGAACACGATAAACCGGAAAATCTTGATGCCACCACTGGTCGAGCCTGTACAGCCACCAATAAACGTCAACATCAGGAAGAAGCCCATCATCGGCGGGCCCCACGCCGTATAATCACCAAGTCCATAGCCCGTTGTGGTGATGATTGAAATCACCACAAACAGCGCTTCAACCACTGCACGGCCAAACGTGAACTTATTTTCAATGCCAAGATACAGAGCAGTCAAACTGGAAAGGACAATGATAACAAAGATAAAGACTCGTGCCTGAGGATCCTGCAGAAGTGCTTTCGGATTCTTGGTCAAGGATTTGATTAACACAACAAACGGCAGTCCTGAGGCCAGCATAAAGACCACAGCCACCCATTCTGCAGCAGTGCTCTCAAAATATGCAAAGGACGCATCGTGAGTAGAAAAACCACCAGAGGATAATGTCGTCATTGCATGGTTCACTGCATCAAACAACGTCATTCCAGAAAACACATAAAGGATCGTGCAGGTCAGCGTCAGCATGATGTAGACGCCACCAATCAAGCGCGTCAGATCAGTCGCACGGGCAACAATCTTCTCTCCACGGTCAGAACTTTCTGTCCGAAACAGCTGCATCCCGCCAATACGCAGCAAAGGCATGAGCAAGATCGCCATAACGATGATGCCAACACCGCCGATCCACTGGGTCAGGGAACGCCAGAACAACAAACCAGGAGGCATACCATCCAGACCAATCAGGACCGTGGATCCAGTTGTCGTAAACCCCGAGACGCTCTCAAAAAAAGCGTTCTCAAAGCCGATCCCAAGGCTGAGAAAGGGCAGAGCGCCGCAGACTGGCATCACAATCCACGATGCTGTGGTCAGCAAAAACGCCTGTCGAATGGTGAGATGCTCAAGTTTGTAATTGGCCGTAGAAACAGCAAGCAGCAGGCCAAGTAAGCCAACAAACAGAGAAGAGAGTGCAAATGCAATCCAGTCTGGATTGCTGAAGTAAATGTCCAGCAATGCAGGTGCCAGCATCAAAATAGCCAGCCCAACCAGAAAATATCCAAGCACCCGTAATACGGGACCCACCAGTGCCATAATATCTCTCATTTCAAGATGGGCTTCGCCTCGGGCGAGCGCACCAACACGCTTTAATCTCAAATCCTACTGAAACTCGGTTAAACTTCTCAGCAAACAGACACAACAAATCGGTTCGATGATTTTTGAGGTTACTGGGAAGTGAAAATTTGAAGGCTCATAACGAGCCCGTAGATAAGTCCGGCAAGATGGATCGCCTATCTACGCCAAAAGTAGGGGGCAGCCAAGTTTTTTCTTATCCGGAATGCTCTCACCCCGGCAAAGTGCATAGCCATCGAGGTACAATTTTACCGGGCGTGGAGCCAACTTGGTGTCAGCAAAGTCCAATTTAAACTCAGAAAAACACTTGTATTACAAGTTCCCACAGCGCTGCGACAATACTACCTATAAGTCATTCTACCGCGACAGGATGTGATCCTCAGATCACGTTTTTCATTAGCCTTAACACCCGCTCAAAGTGAATTAATTTCATTATACTGTTGTTTTAAATAAGATATTGCAGCCTGAAATTTCACAGCACCTAAAAACAAGGCAATTCAACAAAATCAATTAGATAGCTCATATTGTCGCAGTTTTTCATCTTATAGATTTCATCAATGACGCGATAGACTCATACGATTTTATTTAAGCTGCGTCCTTCTGCAAGTTCTCGCTGAACACCGTAAGCTTCCCTACGTCATTTCAGGTAGGGGCCTTTCGGAACTGAAGAACAGGGGAAGGGTATTCATGGTCTGAATTTGTGGTTTGCACGGTCTCTTGAAAAGACCCTGGAACCCGAAAGGAAAGTTACAGCGAGTTTGAAGCCGCTGACGCAGTTGCACTTTAACACCTCCCATTAAGCTGCAACTCAAAACCCGAAAATCCTGACGGTTCCAACTCCTCCCAGCAAACCAGAAATCAAGGCCATGACGTGAGATGCCTTCATCAGCTTCGCTCACCAAGCAAGCACCGTGAAGCCACACTCTCCTTTCCTCCGTCAGTTTTATGGAGAATGGCTGTTATGCTTCAGCAGACAGACAAACACGAAGAATCCTATAGCGAGGCACACAAGCCTGCGAGCAAGTTCGAACAACGGTCTGATTATCTGGACCACGAACTCCAGATCATGAAACCACGCCGTTGGGGTCTCAACCTGCCGGGCCGCGACTTCCGTTTTGAAATGGAAGATTTTGTTCCCGCAATTGCAGGAACAATCGGCATCTCCGTGATGTACTCTGCGGTTATGACAGCATGGGCAACCGGCCTCACAGCAAAATGGCCACACGTCAATCTTGGTGCTGAGTGGATCATTGAAGTGGTCCGCGTTGAGATGCTCATCCCGGCCCTGCTCTTCTGCATCATCGGCTCTGGTTTCCTCAACCCACGTGCAAACCTTGCAGGCAACCACGGTCCAATGATCCCACTCATTGGCTCCATCGCTCTTGCAGGCGCACACCCTCTGGCACTGGCAGCACTCGTCTGTGCCTTCGGCCTCCTCCTCAGTTACTTCAAAGGTGGCTCTCGTCTGGTGAACCTAACCAGTCAGGGTGTTGCTGGCGGTTTGCTCGTGTTCCTTGGCTTCATGGGGGCAAAGGGGCAAATCACATCCCTCTTCAGCTGGGCTGGCGGCCTGCAGGCGAAGCATGACCTTGCTTACAGCCTCTCTTACGTCGCTCTGGCGATCTTTGCCGTCAACATCGTGCTCTACGCCTTCCTCGCAAAGGTCGGTAAGCGCTGGCTCGCAATTCCAGCTTGCTCCGTCATCGCGGTAGTTCTGGCTCTCGCACTTGGCGCTGGTGTTGACCTTCAGTTCACCACAGCTCCTGGCCTGCCAAACATGAACCCATGGTACTGGTGGGGATCTACCGAGACCGGCTGGCAGCTTGGCATCCCTAGCTTCAACCACTTCGTTGCATCTCTGCCTTGGGCAATTCTGGCAGTCGCAATGTGGTCCCCGGACTTCCTAGGTCACCGTATCTTCCAGGAACTCAACTACCCTAAGAACACAGATAAGGTTCTGATGGACGTTGATGACACCATGACCTGCTGCTCCCTGCGTCAGTTCACCGGCACATTCTTCGGCGGTGGTAACATCACCTCCTCTTGGGGCACCTACATGATCCCAGCAGCAATCGCGAAGCGTCCAATCCCTGCAGGCGCAATCCTGCTCGGCGCACTGTGCATCGTTATCGCTACCATCGGCTACCCAATGGACGTAGCAGTATGGCAGCCCGTGATGTCCTGTGCTCTTCTGGTTGGTGTGTTCCTTCCACTTCTGGAAGCTGGCCTGCAGATGGTAAAATCCAGCAACGACACCAACTCCGCTGGTATCTGCATCTTCGCAGCAATCGTGACCAACCCTGTTCTGGCATGGGCAATCACCATGTTCCTCGACAACAATGGTCTCATTGGCGACAAGGAACGTGCAGAACGTCTGAGCTTTGCAGACCGCATCATCATTCCAGCAGGTGCAGTGATCATCTGTACTCTGGCAATGGCTGCAGTTGGCATGCTCCCAGGTATTCCAGCTCTCTTGTAAGCTAAACCACACCAAATCTTAAAAGCGCATCGCCCAGCGGTGCGCTTTTTTCGTTTCCTTAGGCACTGCGACAATACGCACCTGCGTAAAACCTGACGTCAGTAACGCACAGTACGGATGACAACCTCACCTTCATCTGGCATATTCATAGGCACCAAGCAGCCCTACTCCTCTGATATTTCAAAATAAATCAGAGCGTGCAAAATTTTTCACCGCACCACTTTCTGCTTTTGGCTTTGCCCTATCCTCCACAAACCCACATTGTAATAGATTACATCTATAACGTGATAGACTCTGGCGATTTCAACTAACCATGTGTTAGATGCAGACTCAACGTATGGATGCAGGCTTCCTCCCTCTCGCCTGCCTCCTAGGCGCATTCCCGAAATGGGGCTCGATTTTCGGAAAACAGAATGTAGTCGCAACAAAAGATCGAGGCGGTTTGCCGGGCGAGGCAATGCAAACTGCTTTGATTGCTCTAGGGGTTTGCTGATGTTTAAAATACCAAGCTTTATGCTGAAAGACGCGATCGTAGCCAAGCCGGGCTTCAATCGTTGGTTCGTTCCACCGGCTTCCATTGCAATTCACCTGTGCATCGGCTCCGCCTATGCATGGAGTATCTACAATCCGGCACTTGTAAGAGAAATCGGCGGCATAGCGCCAGCAGCTGAAGATTGGTCTCTCAGTTCTGTGGTCTGGATCTTCTCAGTCGCAATTCTGTTTCTTGGCCTGTCTGCCGCTGTTGCAGGCAAATGGCTTGAGAAAGTTGGCCCGCGCTGCGTTGGCACAACAGCTGCCTTCTGCTGGGGAGGTGGTTACATCATCGGCTCAATTGGCATCATGACCCACCAGCTCTGGCTGCTGTATCTGGGATATGGCGTCATTGGCGGCTGTGGTTTAGGCCTTGGGTATGTTTCACCCGTCTCTACCCTGATCCGCTGGTATCCTGACCGTCGTGGTCTGGCAACCGGCATGGCTATCATGGGCTTTGGCGGCGGCGCAATCATCGCAGTTCCGCTGAAAAGCTGGCTTCTGGGCCTCTATGCCAAAGCACCTGACTATCTCGGCCCTCTCGCGGACGTGCAAACAACCGTAGAAAACGGTGTGCGCTACGTACAGGTTGCAGGCCAGAAGCTGGAAGCCATTGTCGTCAGTGCATCTCAAGCAGAAGCAGCCTTTGACGGTGCCCAAGCAGGCGTATACCTCGCAGGCACAGGTAACACTGGCGCAGCATCAACCTTCCTCACATTGGGTATTGTCTACTTCTTCGTAATGATCCTAGCTTCCTTCGCCTACCGCATTCCTGCACCAGGCTGGAAACCGGAAGGTTGGGAGCCACCACAGGAAGACCCTGCAAAACAAGGTCTTATCACTCGCAACCATGTGCATATTGATACAGCATTGCGGACACCACAGTTCTACCAGCTCTGGATCGTGCTCTGCTTCAACGTGACAGCTGGGATTGGCGTGATCTCCGTTTCCAAAACCATGATCTACGAGATCTTCGGCAACGGCATGCCAACCATCGTAGACGGAGCCTTCACCGCAACCTACGTTTTGATGATCTCCGTCTTCAACGCTATGGGTCGCCTCGGCTGGTCCACACTCTCTGACTATATTGGCCGCAAGAACACCTACACAGTCTTCTTCGTGCTGGGCTCTTTCCTATACCTTTCCATTCCGCTCATCGCGGCGGAGGCAGGTACAAGCCCCTCCGTGATGTGGCTGGTGATGTTCTACGCAGCCACCATGACCATCTTCACCATGTATGGCGGTGGCTTCGCTACAATCCCCGCCTATCTGGCAGATATCTTCGGCACCAAATTCGTCGGCGGTATCCATGGTCGCCTGCTCACTGCATGGTCTGCAGCAGGTGTTGCTGGTCCATTCCTCATCACATTCCTGCGCGAACGGTCTGTAAACACCAAAATCCATGAGCTTGCGGAAAAAGTTGATCCAGCCGTATTCCTCCAGACTTTCGGTGAAGGCAAAGAGAAACTGGCTGAGCTCATCGCAGCAAAATCCATCTCTGTCTCAAGACTGATGGAAGTAGCTCCGGAAGGCACGGTTGATCCAACTCCGAGCCTCTACAACACCACAATGTATGTGATGGCTGGTTTGCTCGTCGCAGCACTCGTCTCCAACCTTCTCATGAAGCCAGTCCACCCCAAGTATCACATGGCTGAGGACGCACTGGGCGAAGGAGAGGCCACAACAACAAAACCGGCAGCATCTGGCAAACAAACATCTGCACCAATGCCTGCTGAATAAAAAGCAAACCCAAACAACTAAGCCCGCGATCATCGCGGGCTTTTTTTATGAGCAACTCGAAAGCAATGCTACTTTTCTAATCAACCTGCTCTGGAATCAGCGGCTTCTTATACTGAGCCGCACAATCCGCTAACGACGTAATAATTGCAGGCTCCAGCTCACGCTTTGTCATCACCATACCAATGCTGTGCGAAACAACTGGCTTGATCAGCGGTACGGAAACAATTCCTGCCCCAAGCGACAAGGCAGAAAATTCCGGCAAAATCGCGCAATACCCCGCACGGATGAACCCGCCAAGTGACGGGATTGTCTCTGCCTCAATCTCGGGGTCCAACTCAACACCGAGGAAGCGAAGCGTGCTATCCACCATCAACCGGTTTTGCAACTTCGGCGAAAGCGCCACCATCGCCCCGGCATTCACAGCCGTTTCCCACTCCACCGCGTCTACCCCTTGCAAACGATGTCCTACTGGCATGAACAGGCGGTAGTCTTCCTCATAAAGCGTGAAACTGCTGTGCTTCTTTGCATCGCTGAACTGAGTGTACGTGATGCCTGCATCAATCTGATAATCCTCAAGAGCCTTATGGATTTCATCATGGCTCATCAACTGGATCGTCGCATGTGCATGCGGATGGCTCTTCTTCAAATCCAGAATTAGAGAGGCTGTCGCAACATCAGCTGAGGGAATAACGCCGATATTAACCTTGCCGAACACCTCGGCACTCTTCCCCGCAACCTCGTTCCGCAAACTATTACAGTCCGCAAGCACCTTCTTCGCCCAAACGAGAATGCGCTCCCCTTCCGCAGTCAATCCATGAAACTTCTTGCCACGTTCAATAATGGGTACGCCCAGTTCAATTTCCAACTGGCGAATTCGGCCTGACAACGTTGGCTGCGTCACATTACAAGCCGCAGCGGCACGCGTAAAATGTCGCTCCTGAGCCAGAGTAACGAGGTACTGTAACTGCCGAATATCCAAGGACGATCACCCTTCACACAACGCTTGATAGAAACGCCCTATAGCACAATAGAGCAATCAGATCAGAATGGGCACGGACACTATAGCGTATCGCCGAAAAGTGGAAGCCGGTTTTCGGATAAAGATACGTAAGCAAAAAATGCCAATGCAGTGCACCAGGTTCTGCCCAGACGCGAACTGCATTAGCATTTGTTTTTTCAAAGAAAAGCAAAACAAATGCGCTGCGTTCTTACGCCACAGGAATATCGGAGTGACCTTTTCACAGAGTTTCCAGTGCGAACCATGACTTGGCCACATTGCCTCTCTTATCTGCCACTCTCAGTTTCCAGTGATTTGCAATCGGACCTTCCATGGCAAAAATCATTTCTCGTCCGCTCCTTTGGGCAGTCGGCACGGCCTTTTTCGTAATGCTGGCAGTCTTCGCCACGTACTTACTCCTGCCCTATGATCTGCCCGGTTCCGCAAATCTCACAAAAGTTAAAGATGAGCGCTTGCCAGCCCTGCGCGCAGATCTGACTTTCAAAGGAATGTCCTTGGGAAGCCCTGTTTTCCTACGTGTCTTCAAAGAAGAAAGCCGGTTGGAAGCGTGGATCCGGTCTGGCAAAACCTATCAGCCCTACAAGTCATGGGAGATTTGCAAATACTCTGGTGATCTGGGGCCAAAGCTGAAAGAAGGCGACGGTCAGTCCCCTGAGGGCTTTTACAATGTGTCAGCTAGACAATTGAACCCGAACAGCAGATATCACCTCTCCTTCAATCTCGGTTTCCCGAACGCCTTTGATCAGTCACTGGACCGCACAGGCTCTTACTTGATGGTCCACGGTAACTGCCTCTCCATCGGCTGCTACGCCATGACCAACCAACATATCGAGGAAATCTATCTGCTCGTGGAAGCTGCCCTTCAGAACGGACAAGGCGCAGTCCCAGTCCATATCTTCCCCTTTGAGATGACAGAGGAAAACCTCAGCAAGCACGCCAACTCAAACTGGCTGAACTTCTGGCGCAACCTCAAACAGGGCTACGATCTCTTCGAAGAAAACCGCATACCACCGGATGTGTCGGCAGAAGGAAAACGTTACAGATTTGATGTTTAGCCTACACCCTGAAAGCAGGTAGCTAGAGCAATGCTCCAACTACCCTTATTGATTACTCATCAAGCCTAGTGGCAGTGATAGGTCCCACGTTTGCGATCATTATGGCATCCATCACTATTCGTCCCACCGCTATGCGCCGCAGCGACCCCAACTCCTAAAGATACTGCAAACATTGCTAGGAATACACCAGCAAGAACTTTCCGCATTTTCCGCTCCATTAGTTCTCTTACAACAATGCGGAAATTACATTTTTCTTAAAATCAGCATATTCGGTAAAACAACAACGTGCAGAGAACAGGTGAAAATATATAACTCATTGCATTGCCGAATCTTCTTTTGAGGACAACACAAGCAAATTGCTTCGAACCGCACTGAAAAACCATCACGCATTCTTGGCAAAAAACTGTGCAACAGTCTCACTATTGCAAGTTTACAATATAATTTTTTGGGAGAGTAATTTGGTGCGGACGGCGGGACTCGAACCCGCAAGCCCAGGGGCGGCAGATTTTAAGTCTGCTGTGTATACCAATTCCACCACGACCGCTTGCAGGCACCTGAGTACACGAGCAAACCACTTTCGTGCAAGAGCCTCTTTTCCGTTATCCAAGAAGTTCCTATAGCTTATCCCGGATTAAGCCCCTCAAAAAATCGATAGAATCCCAACAGGAACCACGGAATACAACGGGCTTCATAAAATGCGTGCGCAGTTAAGGATCTGACCTTCTTTTTTCGCTACACCTTTCAAAAATACCCGATATAAGTGGGGAAACACCAGATTACTCCCTAGAATGCCCCTAAAAAAATAGGAGAAGCTTCTACGGAGAAGCAGGGCTTGCGAGCAAGCATAACGGCATTTTACAGTTCCTCATGATGTAATCTGCGTTCGTCCCTGCGCGAAACGGAACAAGGAAAAAACGGGAAAATGATTGACTACGTAGACGCTGCCAACGCGCCCCTGAAAAATACCGGCCAGATCAAGATCTACAGCCAGGAAGATTTTGAAGGTATGCGCAAAGCAAGCCAGATGACTGCACAGTGCCTCGACGCACTTGTGCCGCTGGTGCAACCAGGCGTCACAACGCAGGAAATTGATGACTTCGTTTTCAAGTTTGGCAAGGAGCGCGGCGGCGTTCCGGCAACACTGAACTATCGTGGCTTCAGCAAATCCTGCTGTACCTCCATCAACCGCGTCATCTGTCACGGTATCCCTGACTCGAAGAAGAAGCTGAAAGAAGGCGACATCGTCAACATCGACGTCACCTACATCGTTGATGGCTGGCACGGCGACAGCTCCCGCATGTATCCGGTTGGCAAACTCAAGCCTGCAGCCAAGCGCCTGATTGAAGTCACCCACGAATCTCTGATGCGTGCTCTGGAAGCTGCCAAGCCGGGCAACACCACAGGTGATATTGGTCATGCGATCCAGGAATACGTAGAATCAGAGCGCTGTTCCGTTGTCCGTGATTTCTGCGGTCACGGAGTAGGCAAGCTGTTCCACGACATGCCAAATATTCTGCATTACGGCCAGAAAGGTTCTGGCATCGAGCTCAAGCCGGGCATGATTTTCACAATTGAGCCAATGGTGAATCTCGGTCGGCCAGATGTGAAAGTACTGAAGGACGGCTGGACGGCTGAAACCAAAGACAAAACATTGTCTGCTCAGTTTGAGCATTCCATCGGCATCACCTCAACAGGGTGCGATATCTTCACAACATCACCAGCAGGCCTGTTCAACCCAATGGAACCGGAAGCCGGAGCCGCTGCTTAGCCGCACCAAGTAAGGAGGGGGAATGAAACAAACCAGTTTCGGGTTTCATGAGGTAACTCCCTCTCCTCAGGAGCAGGCACCCACCGTGCCTGCACTCCAGAGCCATATCCCTCTGGACGAACCGGCAACTCTCCCGGTTCCGCCCTCTGCTAAACAGAGTAAATCCCCTAAGCCAGCCGCCAAACACTATCACGGTCATCGTGCACGCTTGCGTGAACGGTTTGAGGAAACAGGCCTGGACGGCCTCCAATCCTACGAGTTGCTGGAGATGCTCCTCTTCTCCTCCATCAAACAGGGCGACACCAAACCACTGGCAAAAGCACTGTTGGCTCAGTTTGGCTCCTTCGCGCAAGTTCTTGCAGCTCCAAAACAACGGCTGGAAGAGGTTCCCGGTTGCGGGCCACGCACAGCAAGTTTTATCAAAGAAATGCAGGCCGCATCTATTCTCTACGCTAAAGCGCAGGTTGTAGAGCGCGACCCCCTCTCCTCCTGGAGCAAAGTTCTGGAATACGTTCGCGCAGCTATGGCGCACAACGACAAAGAAGAATTCCGCATCCTGTTTCTGGACAAAAAGAACCGCCTCATCGCAGATGAAGTCCAGCAGACCGGAACAGTTGACCACACGCCCGTTTATCCGCGCGAAGTTACAAAACGGGCATTGGAATTGTCAGCCTGCGCGGTCATTCTGGTCCACAACCACCCTTCTGGCGACCCAACACCATCCCGCCAAGATATTGAAATGACGACGAAAATTTCAAACACATTGGAACCACTAGGGATAGTGCTGCACGATCACATCATCATAGCCGGCTCAGGTCACGTCAGTTTCAGAGGCCTTCAACTCATCTAAGCTATCCCCAGCAGCAGAACTCCATTCACATAAATTTCCCAAGCGATCGATAAAACACGTCGGTTGTACAGGCTCACTCAAGCAAAATCTCCGAACATAAGCATGGGCAAGTGCGTTTTCGCATACAATCAAGAGTTTTAAAGGCAGCATGAGTAAATTGCCGATGGCGGGACAACCGAGTTCGAAAACTCCCATGACTTCAGCAGTGTTGGGCAGTACTTTCGGCAATACGATTACACGAGGCAAAAAAATCGGAGCCCGCATGATGGCTCTGTTGATCCTGTGTGTTGTAGCTGCAGCTTTGGCTGTTGGGTATCTGGCGTTCTACTGGTCAACCCAGCGTGCGCTCGACTTTGAGGTCGATAAAGAAGTTCGCCTCGTACAGAGCAACCTCAAAGTGTTCCGCAATGGGCTCGCAAATGAAGCAGAGCGCATCGCCATCTCAAACAAGGCATACGCTTCTGTTCTTTCAGAAGAAACCAACATCCTGCTGGATGAGGATCTGACACCGACCCCAAGCACACGTGGTGATCGGGACATCTTCGTCATCCTCAACAAGGATATGAAGCCGCTTTACACCTACCGCCGCGACCTGCCATGGCACAGCGAAGTCTTTGAAGATCAGCTTCGTGGCCAGCTTGATGCCACACTGTCTGAGCTGGAAACACGGGCCAACACGAAGCAAACCCAGTTCCGTGTACCTGAACCACTGCGCAGCCACGCCCCTCTGGCATTGAGCTTGCGCGATGTTGTTCTGGTTGATGGTGCAATCGGCCTCGCCACAGTTGCAGCAATCACTCCGTCAACAGCACCGCCAAAAGGTATGCCAACAGTTGCCGGTTATCTGCTTTGGGTACGGTCACTGGACATCCGGTCCATCAGATCCTTTGAGGAATCAACGGGCTTGTCGGAAATGTTCATCACCACGAACAAGCCAAAAGCCGACTTCCAGCGTGTATCCCTGCCATTGCTCCGCCGCAACGGCGAGATCATCGCCAACCTGAGCTGGAAAACCACCGCAGCCTCTGGCGCGATCTACACCAACTCATCACCGTATTTTCTGGGAACCATCATCGCTATCTTGCTGATGACGATTCTCATTCTGCTCCGTTACATCAAGATGACAGACCGCATCTTGCAAAATGAAGCAGATGCGACACATGCAGCACTCCATGACGCCTTGTGTGGCCTGCCCAACAGAACATGGTTCGAGATTTTTGCAGCTGACGTGCTGCGACGCGACCGACAAAAACAGCGTATTACTGGCATTGTATTTCTGGATCTGGACCATTTCAAACAGATCAACGACAGCTTGGGCCACTCCATCGGCGATGAAGTCATCAAACTCGTCGCCGAACGCCTCAAAGTGTCGATCAACATGGAAGACCGGGTCGCGCGCGTCAGTGGAGATGAGTTCCTCATCGTACTGGCGCACCGCACCAGCATGGATGAGATCATCGAAACCTGCATGTACATCGAGAAGATGCTCTCGGATGCCTTCAAGGTTGAGAAACACAAGATCCTGACTACAGCCAGCATGGGCGTCGCGCTATCTCCTGAGCATGGACACGATCTGACAGCGCTTTTGCGCCGAGCAGATATTGCACTCTATCAGGCAAAGAAACTGGGCCGTGGCCGTTATGTGCTCTTTGAAAAGGAGATGGAGGACACTCTTCAGATCTCCCGCGAAATCGAAGAGGATATCAAACGCGCGCTCAATGCCAACGAATTCCAGAACTACTACCAGCCTATCATGGACAACACCGGCAAGAACATTCTGGCAGCCGAGGCTCTCATTCGCTGGAACCATCCGAAAAAAGGTCTTTTGCCACCAGCTGCATTTTTGCCGGTAGCTGAAGAATCCATGCTCATCAATCGCATTGGTGAGTGGGTGCTGGAGAACGCGATCAAGGATGGCTCAACGCTGAATGACGTCACCATGTGCGTGAACGTTTCTCCAACTCAGTTACGTCATCCTGAATTCCCTGAGCTGGTCAACACATTGCTGGAAAAGTACCAGCTGGAACCTAACCGTCTGGAACTGGAAGTTACCGAAGACGTTCTCATCAACTACTCAGAAACTGTGGTTGAAGTCATTGAGCGCCTTCGTAATCTCGGCGTAAAAATTGCGCTGGATGATTTCGGAACTGGCTTCTCATCTCTCAGCTACCTGCGCCGCGATCTGTTCGACAAAATCAAGATCGATCGTTCCTTCATCAATGGTGCGGTGACTGATGCCAAAGCCAGAGAAATTCTGGCAAGCTCAATCACGCTGGGGCTTCGTCTTGGCATGGATGTGTGTGTTGAAGGCGTGGAAGAAGAAGAGCAAAAAGAACTGCTGCTCACCATGGATTGCCCAATGATGCAGGGTTATCTGTTCTCCCGCCCAATCCCACTTGGCAAGTTCCGTCTATGGCGTGATGACAGGGATGAAGAAGTGGAGCAAAAGCCACGCAAAATCAGAGTGGGCGCAGCAGAATAATCTGCGCCCTTCCCAAGCGGTTAGTATCTCAATTTAGTTTTCAGAAAAACTCTTCCAGAACGCAGCAAATTTCTCGCTGGTTTCCTGCTTGAAAGCAAAAGGCCGCTTGGCCGCTTCCTCCCAGCGCACACCGGAATTTTTCAACACAGCAACACCCTGTTGCCCAAACTCCATCTTAAGCTGGTCAACAAGCCAGGCCTTCACCTGATCACGGCGTTGAACCGCGAGGCCACCATTATCGTGCAGCACAGAGTGATGTTTGTCGCTGGCCTCAATCAGCTCACTAAGGCCTCTGTTGTCCATTGCACTCAGCATCAACACAGGAACCTTCCAGTCCCCTCGCTTCGCACTCAAGCTCATAGCCCCTTCCACATCCGCACGGGCACGGCTGGCAACGTCCCCCATATCAGCCTTGGTCACGCAGATAATGTCCGGCAGCTCCATGATGCCCGCCTTCATGAATTGAAGACTGTCACCAGATCCCGGCTGAATACAAAGCACGCAGGTATCAGCCACAAGAGCCACATCTGCCTCAGATTGGCCAATACCAACACTCTCCACGATCACCCGGTCCATCACAGCCCGCATCAGGATCACCGCAGCAATTGCATGCTCGGAGAGCCCGCCAAGCCGGTCTCGCGCCGCCATGGAACGCACAAAAATCTTCTGATCTTCCGGATCTGTTGAAAGTCGTGTCCGGTCACCCAGCAACGATCCACCAGTCAACTGAGAGGAGGGATCAACCGCAATCACACCAACGCTTTGATCCACGCTGCGGTATTCCGAAATCATTGCATTTGTCAGGGTGGATTTCCCAACGCCGGGAGGTCCGGTCAGCGCGATCACGTGCGCGATTGGGTTTTGCAACGCCTCATCCAGCAAAGAGATCAACTGAGGATGCCCCTCATAACTCTCGATAGCGCTGAGCAAACGTGCAAGAGCTGGCTTGCCGCCAGCTCTCAGGTCTTCCAGATTGGCAGGAGCCGACCGAGGCCAGCTCCTCCCCTTTTTCACAAAGCCACTCACCCCTTGTTCCGCTGTGCCAGCACTGCCTGAGCAGCAGCAAGACGCGCAACAGGAACACGGAATGGAGAACAGGACACGTAGTTCAAACCAACAGTTTCGCAGAAGGCGATGGAGGCTGGATCACCCCCATGTTCCCCGCAAATACCAAGTTTGATATCAGCTTTCGTCTTACGGCCATTCGTGGCTGCAAGCTTCACCAACTGGCCAACGCCGTCCACATCCAATGAGACGAACGGATCCTTCTCCATCACCTTCCGTTCCTGATACTTGCCCAGGAAGGACGCAGCATCATCACGAGAGATGCCAAAGGTGGTTTGCGTCAGATCGTTGGTGCCAAAAGAGAAGAACTCGGCAGACGCGGCAATCTCTTCAGAAAGCAGCGCAGCCCGTGGCAACTCAATCATGGTGCCAACAGAGTACTCAGGCTTTTCGCCCAGCTCCTTGGCCACAACTGCAGCTGTACCGTCAATGCTTTCGCGAACAATATCCAGCTCGCTCTTCAAGCCAACCAGCGGCACCATAATTTCAGGTGCCACCTTGCGACCATGACGCTTGGAAACGTCAAGAGCGGCTTCAAAGATCGCCCGCGCCTGCATCTCTGCAATTTCCGGATAGGAAATCAGCAAACGGCAACCACGATTGCCGAGCATCGGATTAAACTCTTCCAGCTCTTCCGCACGCTCACGCAGCTCTTCCGGATCAATGTCCATCTGCTTGGCAACCTCAGCAATGTCCTCTTCCGTCTTAGGAAGGAATTCATGCAGTGGCGGATCAAGCAAACGAATGGTGACCGGACGATCAACCATCAGCTCAAAGATATCGATAAAGTCCTGACGCTGGATCGGAAGCAACTTCGCAAGCGCAGCTTTGCGTTCTTTCACCGTGTCAGACAAGATCATTTCACGCACCGCAAGGATACGTTCGCCTTCAAAGAACATGTGCTCGGTACGGCACAGGCCAATACCTTCAGCCCCAAAAGAAAGCGCAACTTTCACATCAGCAGGTGTTTCTGCATTGGTGCGAATGTTCATGCGGCGAATGTTATCAGCCCATTCCATCAGCTTTTTGAAATCACCGGAAAGCTCAGGCTCCTGCATTTGGACCTTGCCAGCAAGCACCTGGCCATTGCCGCCATCAATGGTGATTGTATCACCCTTGCCAAAGCTGCGACCGTCGACCGTCATGACCTCATTACGGGCGTCAACACGAATGGTTCCAGCGCCAGCAACACAAGGTTTACCCATACCGCGCGCAACAACAGCCGCGTGACTGGTCATTCCGCCACGTGTTGTCAAAATGCCTTCCGCAGCATGCATGCCGTGAATGTCTTCAGGGCTGGTCTCTGTACGAACCAGAATAACAGAGCGGCCATTGGCCTTTTCTGTTTCAGCATCGTCAGAGTTGAACACGATCGCACCGCAGGCAGCACCCGGAGAAGCTGGCAGACCAACAGTCAGCTCATCCCGTTCACTGGCAGGATCAATGGTTGGATGCAGCAGCTGATCCAGAGAAGACGGAGCAATGCTCGCGACGGCTTCTTCTTTGGTGATCAGGCCGCTCTCAGCCATATCAACTGCAATCTTCAGCGCAGCTTTCAGCGTCCGCTTGCCGTTACGGGTCTGAAGCATCCAAAGCTTGCCGTGCTCAACGGTAAACTCCAGATCCTGCATATCGCGGTAATGGGTCTCCAACCTGTCACAAACAGCCTGGAACTCCGCAAACACCTCAGGCATAGTCGCTTCAAGAGATGGTTTTTCGGAATGCGCCTCAATGCGGGCTTTCTCGGTGATATCCTGCGGCGTACGAATACCCGCAACAACATCTTCACCCTGCGCGTTGATGAGGAACTCACCATAAAGCGCGTTTTCACCAGTGGACGGGTTACGGGTAAAGGCAACACCAGTCGCAGAGTTTTCGCCTGTGTTACCAAACACCATCGCCTGAACGTTCACTGCAGTGCCCCAGTCCTCTGGGATTTCGTGCAGGGCGCGGTAAGTCTTGGCCCGTGGGATCATCCAGCTCTTGAACACAGCGCCAACGGCACCCCAGAGCTGTTCTTCAGGATCCTCAGGGAAAGGACGACCAAGTTCTTCTTCAACCTTGTCCTTATAAGCCGCGACGATCTGTTTCCAGTCGTCACCGGTCAGGTCAGTATCAAGGGAGTAGTCGTGCTCGTCCTTGAAATCTTCCAGAATTTCTTCGAAGTGATCGTGGTCTACGTCCAACACCACATCAGAGTACATCTGGATGAAACGACGATAGCTGTCATAAGCAAACCGGTCATCGTTTGCATCTTTGGCCAGCGCTTCAACAGTCCGGTCATTGAGACCCAGATTCAGAACCGTATCCATCATACCCGGCATGGAAACACGGGCACCGGAACGCACAGACAACAGCAGCGGTTTGGACGTGCTGTTGAACTTACGCTCTGTCAGCTCTTCAACAGCCGCAATGGCAGCATGGACCTGTTCTTTGAGCTCGGAAGGATACTGCTGACCTTCATCATAATAGTGCGTGCAAACTTGCGTTGTAATGGTAAAGCCGGGAGGGACAGGCAATCCTAGTCTGCTCATCTCGGCAAGGTTTGCACCCTTACCGCCCAGCAGCTCCTTCATAGAAGCATCGCCCTCGGTTTTGTTTTCTCCAAAGATGTAGACCCACTTGGTCATAACACCCCCCTTTATTGAGTGAGACGACAACCAATCTCACTTGGAATTGCACCACTGCCCACTATCTGCAATGAACAGGGTCATTATAGCAAGAGACTCAGACCTCGACCTTAGTGTTATTGCGTAAATACTTCTGAATTCTTGAGAAATATCAATATACTTACTTATCCGCAGATACTTGAAAAAATGTAGGTTCAATTGAAAGAATGTTCGGATACACTTAACAACATGCGGTGAGTTATCCGGCTGCTATAAAAACGCCATTCTTCGCTACTAACAGATTGATGTAATATTGAGTCGCAATCGGCTCTCAATGAGAGACATATATGACCCTGACAAGCTATTTTGCGCTGTTCCGCTCCAATTCTGCTTCTGCTCAGAACAATGGCCGTATGACCTATCATTCTGTTAATAAAAACAGATTCTCAAAAAGGACCTTAATGGCCTCAGCGCTGGCACTTGTTATGGTGAGCTCACCACTTGTTCCCGCTCAAAGCGCGAAGGCAAACTCCCAGTCCTTACCGGCTGCAAGCTCTCTGTCAGGAAGTTACCTGTCAGGCAGAAGCGCCCTTCTTGCTCAGGATCTGGCCGCCGCGTCCAACTATTTCACCTCAGCTCTGCAAGGTGACCCGGATAATTTTTATATTCTCGACCGCGCATTTGTCACATCACTGGCAAACGGCAATGTCGAAAAAGCGCTCCCTCTGGCAAACCGCATTCTGGAAGAAGACAACGAGCACTTCCTTGCGCAGCTGGCCGTTGCCGCGCAGCGCATTCATGAAGGTAACTTTACCACCGAACTGCCAGATGCCGTCACGCAAAACGTCAACCCGCTGTCCCGTCTGAGCTTCGCTCTTGTTTCAGCCTGGGTCAAAGCAGGTCAGGGTAAGACAGATGAAGCCATTGCAGATCTGACAAGCACCACCGGCGCCAAGTGGTTTGACCTCTTCATCAATTTCAACGCAGGCCTGCTGGCTGAATACAACAACAACCCGCATCAGGCCGCAGAATTTTATAAGGCAGCCTACGAGATTGACCGCGGCGCCCTGCGCAACGCCATTTCCTACACCCGTATGCTCGCCGCCTCCGGCAGACAGCAAGAAGCGCTGGACATCGTTGCCGAATATGAGCAACTCATTCCAGAACATCCGCTTCTTGTCACATTGAGAGAGAAGATTGAGAGCGGCGAGGTTATTGAATCCGTCGCCAAATCACCAGCTGAAGGGCTGGCGGAAGCCCTGCACGGTCTCGGCATCGCAGTCAGCAAAGAAGGCGAAGAGCTCTCCGCAAATTACCTGCAGCTCGCCGCCTACCTCAACCCGAAGAACGATTCAGCCTTGATTGGTCTGGCCTCATTGTTTGAGCAGCTTGGCGACAACGAGCGCGCCATTGAGTACCTGTCAGCGGTATCAGACGGCTCCCCAATGAAACGCGAAGCTGAAATCCAGATCGCGCTTCATTACAACATTCTGGATAATCTGGAAGAAGCCCGCGCCCATCTTGAAAAGCTGGTGGAATCCGATCCGAGTGACATAGAGGCCATCACCTCTTTGGGCAACGTGTTGCGCGGCCATTCTCTCTTTGAGGAAGCCGAGACCTCCTACAATCAGGGCTTGGATACCCTCAGCGAAATTCAGGCAAACCACTGGACGATCCTGTATTTCCGCGGCATCACCCGCGAGCGTCAGGACAAGTGGGACGCTGCTGAAGAAGACTTCCGCGAAGCTCTGACCCTCAAGCCTGAACAGCCAATGATCCTGAACTACCTCGGCTACTCCCTGGTGGATCGCGGTCTGAAGCTGGATGAAGCGCAGAAGATGATTGAACGCGCTGTTCGCCTGCGTCCAACTGATGGATACATCGTCGACAGCCTCGGCTGGGTTTACTATCGCCTGGGCCGTTATGAAGAAGCAGCTGAAAAGCTGGAACGCGCCGTAGCGCTGCGTCCACATGATCCAATCATCAACGATCATTTGGGCGATGCGTACTGGCAAGTTGGCCGCAAACTGGAAGCCCGCTACAAGTGGAACCACGCCCGCGACCTTGAGCCGGAACCAGAAGACCTGAAGCGCATTCTCGACAAGATCGAAAATGGCATGGAAGACGCCGTTCCGGTCGTCGCAAGCTCTGCAGACAGCAAATAACTCATAACACGATCATATTATGATGACTTTGGAAGATACAAAGGCAGCACGGGTTGAGGAATTAGCCCGTGCCAAGGTGAACCTTGCCCTCCACATCACCGGTCAACGGGAAGACGGCTACCACATGCTCGACAGCCTTGTGGTGTTCCCTGAAATCGGCGACCTGATCTCGGTTGAACCAGCCCCCGACCTTTCACTCCAGATCACTGGAGAGTTCTCTGCGAAGATACAGGGCGATCCTGCTGACAATCTGGTCATCAAAGCCGCAAACATGCTCGCAGAACACCTGCCCTCCGCATCAGGAGTTCAGATAGAGCTCGAAAAATCGCTCCCCGTTGCAGCAGGCATCGGCGGCGGGTCCGCGGATGCAGCCGCAACTCTGCGCGCGCTCACGAGGATCTGGGGCGTGTCTCCGTCTCCAACAGACCTTGCCAAACTTGCCCTAAGTCTCGGCGCTGATGTGCCTATGTGTCTGGAAGAAAAGCCTGCCCGCATTCGTGGCATTGGGGAGATCATCGAACCGCTGACAGATCTCCCATCCGGAGCGATCGTTCTGATCAATCCATTGATTGAGGTCTCCACCCCAGCCATTTTCCACACGCTGGAAAAGAAAAACAACACCCCGCTGCCGGAAATGCCGGAAGAGTTCGAGAGTATGAAAGCCCTCGCCAACTGGCTCAAAACCTGCCGCAATGACCTACAAAAACCAGCTATCTCACAAGCGCCAGAAATCTCTGAGGTCCTCGACCTGCTGGCCTCCCAGCCAGATACCCTCCTCGCCCGCATGTCCGGCTCCGGCGCCACCTGCTTTGCCCTTGTTGAAACCTTAGAAGCCGCCCAAGCCATAGCCTCCCACTTGCAGGAAGCTAAAGGAAACTGGTGGATCAAGGCGGCACGGGTTTAGGCTGAGCATGGAAACCAAACTTATGTGCATCCAGGCTTTGCCATAAGTCTCTTTTTAAAAGCCATCTATGCTGCCAAGCGGTTCTGTGATGGGAGCTCACGTTCCCATCTTTTCACCCAGAGCGGGCTCACCTTTACTCCTCACAGGTTGCCCTGATTATTCAGAAGCCGAGGACAGTCTGCTGTGATCTGGTTTGCCTCGCAATTTTGCCTTCAATCCAAAGTTGTCCTCACATACACGCCACAACAACTAGCTAGATTCCCAGAGGTAAACTCTTGATCTGCCGCATCTTTTCAACTGATGTGACGACATCATCAAGACAAGTTATGGCTCAATAAGTTTAATTGATTTTGATTTTCTCCGCTCTGAAATCATCCTTCAGGCATAATAATATGCGGAGAGAATATGACGAATCAGCCCAAGTTGACCACTGCTTTTGGTTCCCCCGTCCCCGACAATCAGAACATTCAAACTGCAGGCCCCCGCGGTCCAGCGCTGCTGCAGGATGTTTGGTTCCTCGAAAAAATGGCCCACTTTGATCGTGAGGTTATTCCTGAGCGCAGAATGCATGCCAAAGGTTCTGGCGCTTATGGAACGTTCACAACAACCAATGACATCACCAAGTTCACTCGCGCTAAGATATTTTCCGAAGTTGGCAAAAAATCTGATTTATTTATGCGTTTCTCGACAGTGGCAGGAGAACGTGGCGCTGCTGATGCAGAACGGGATATTCGCGGCTTCGCCATCAAGTTCTACACTGAGGAAGGCAATTGGGATCTGGTGGGCAACAACACACCAGTTTTCTTCCTCCGCGATCCGTTAAAGTTCCCGGATCTGAACCATGCAGTAAAACGAGATCCGCGCACCAACATGCGCAGTGCGGATAACAACTGGGATTTCTGGACGAACCTGCCTGAAGCTCTGCATCAGGTCACGATCGTCATGTCAGACCGCGGCATTCCGGCGACTTATCGCCATATGCATGGATTTGGCAGCCATACCTATAGTTTCATCAACGCAGACAACGAGCGTTATTGGGTTAAGTTCCACTTTGAAACCCAACAAGGTATCAAAAACCTGACAGATGAAGAAGCCGCTCAAATCGTTGCAAATGATCGCGAAAGTCACCAGCGAGATCTATATGACAGCATCGAGAATGGCGAATTTCCGAAATGGACACTGTCAGTCCAGATTATGCCAGAAAAAGAGGCCGGCAATTATCACATCAACCCGTTTGATCTAACCAAAGTCTGGCCCAAGTCCGACTATCCGCTGATCGAAGTTGGCGTGCTTGAACTGAACCGGAACCCTGAGAACTACTACGCTGAAGTTGAGCAGGCTTCATTTGCCCCTTCCACAATTGTGCCCGGCATCAGTTTCTCTCCCGACAAAATGCTTCAAGGCCGCCTGTTCT
Source organism: Pseudovibrio sp. Ad5 (assembly GCF_001623095.1). Lineage (NCBI taxonomy): Bacteria > Pseudomonadati > Pseudomonadota > Alphaproteobacteria > Hyphomicrobiales > Stappiaceae > Pseudovibrio > Pseudovibrio sp. Ad5. The sequence continues at coordinate 164,290 of NZ_LMCH01000057.1, forward strand.
CTTATGGGGATGCTGCTCGGTATCGTCTTGGAGTTAATCACTCGCAAATCCCGGTCAATGCACCGCGCTGCCCATTCCATTCCTATCACCGCGACGGAGCCATGAGAGTTGATGGCAACAACGGTTCACGCATCGGATATGAGCCGAACATGTTTGGCGAATGGCAACAGCAACCAGATTTCTCCGAGCCGCCACTTTCCATAGAAGGAGCAGCGGGTCATTGGGACCATCGAGAGGATGAAGATTATTATTCTCAGCCTGGCGCTCTTTTCCGCTCAATGAATGCAGACCAGAAAGAAGCTCTGTTTGCAAACACAGCCCGCTCGCTTAGCCCCGCACGTATCGAAATCCAACACCGTCATGTCCGCAACTGTTACCGAGCGGACCCTGCTTACGGCACAGGTGTTGCTGCTGCGCTCAACATCAGTATTGCAGATGTAAAAGACATCTAAGTTACATTGATAGCCAAAGATCAGGGGCTCTGCCAAAGCCGACCAACCAACCAATAAAGGCCCCTGATCCACAATTGCCGAAGTACATTCTAAGGGGAAAATTCAATGGATTTCAAAGGTAACGATACCCATATCAATCGACGCATGCTTTTAACGCGCGGTTCCACGATGGCTGTCGCCACAGGAGCATCTGTCGTTGCGAGCAATGCCTGGAGCGCGAGTCAAAATGAGGAAGACTTAAGCGCCAAAATCCTTCAGGTCATATCGGAGCTTGAAGCAGAAACAAATTCTGAGCTCGCAGCTATTACCTGGTCCAGACAACATATCGCGAACAGATTGCGAGCATCACTTAATTTGCCTATTGAGCAGGAAGAGTACAACAAGAATTATCGGGATTATTACGACCACAAGCTACAAAAGGCATGATTTAAAGTAGCTTTTTCAATGCACTGCTGCACTTTTAATTTCAAACGAGCAGCAGTGCGAACTCCTACTTTATTTAGATTTTTTGCTCAAGGCACGTCTTCAACGCCTGCCATCACTTTACCCTTGGTACACAAGTCTCACTCCCAGTACAGCCAACAAAAAAGCGCCGGGCATTTCTGCTGCGGCGCTTTCAATTTCTTCGAACTGCTCTCTGATTAGCTCACACGGGCAATACAGAAGTCGACGGCTTCTTTCAGCGCCTGCTTGGCAGGACCGTCTGGCAGGCTGGTCAGAGCTTCAATTGCAGATGCACCATAATCACGCGCTTTTTGAACCGTATCAGCCAGAGCGCCAGTGTCGTTCAGCAGCTTGATGGCATGATCCAGATCGCCCTCTTTGATGTCACCATCTTCCAGACAACGTTTCCAGAACGCCTTGTCCTCATCGCTGCCACGCTCCATCGCGTAGATGACAGGCAGTGTGATCTTGCCTTCGTGGAAGTCGTCACCAACGTCCTTGCCAAGATCAACAGTCGCTCCGCCATAATCCAGCGCATCATCAACAAGCTGGAAGGCATAACCAAGCTCAAGCCCGAACTTGCGCGCAGCAGCACGCATCTCGTCACCTTTATCGGCAATCTCCGGGCTCACTTCGCAGGCAGCTGCAAACAGAGCGGCTGTTTTAGCCTCAATCACCCGCAGGTACATCTCAAAGGTCGTGGTGGTATCCTGAGCGGCGCCCAGCTGAAGCACTTCACCTTCAGCAATGATCGCGGAGGCCTCAGACAGAATGCGCAGCGCTTCCAGAGAGTGCACATCAACCATCATCTTGAAAGCCTGACCAAGCAGATAGTCACCCACCAGCACGCTGGCCTGGTTGCCCCAAAGCTTGCGAGCAGCCAGCTTACCGCGGCGCATATCGCTTTCATCGACAACATCATCATGCAGCAGAGTTGCCGTATGCATAAACTCTACAGATGCTGCAAGGATGACATGTCCCTCGCCTTCGTAGCCAAACATCTGTGCAAACGCCAGTGTCAGCATCGGGCGCAAACGCTTCCCACCTGAATCGATCAGATGGCGCGCAATTTCCGGGATCAGCTCAACATTAGAACCGGCTTTGGAGAGGATCAGCTCGTTCACCTTCTCCATGTCACCTGAAACGAGCTCTACGAGCCCCTGAATTCCAGCTGGTTTGGCTGTCTGAGATTGAAGACCAACAACGCCCACGGGATACCTCTATTTTGATTCCAACGGGACAATAGGTTGGTAGATAGTCTCGGGCAAGCTTTAGTAAGAATTTGCTGCCAATAAAGTAGTGTCGAAGGGATAATTTACCAATCACAATTAGTTTTTTTCACAATACCAACCCTAACCTGCATACTTTCTGGCAAAATAGGCAACTCTCTTCAAGAGGACACCATCGTGGAAGAACTCATCAGAACAACAGATCCCGTCCTCATCTCGCATCTTGAAGCCCTGCTGGGAGATGCCGAGATCATCTACTTTGTCGCTGACACCAACATGAGCATACTGGACGGCTCCCTTGGCTTTTTGCCGCGCCGGATCATGGTGGAAGCAGACCGTATGGATGAAGCTTGTCAACTTATGCGTGATGCTGACCTGGGACACTACCTAAAAGACGCGTGAAAACTTCTCTTTAGATAAACAATAGGGATTGCATGAAAACCGGCAGCCTGTATCAGTGCGTTATTGCGACTTTTCTTGATCCGGCGCCGCCATGACCAACCCTGAAACACCTCAATCTCAGCAGCAAACCACCAGGGACAAGTTCCTCGGCGGTAAAGTCATGGTTGAGCAACCTGCAAAAGGCCGTCATAGAGCGGGGCTTGATGCCGTCTATCTGGCCGCATCCCTGCCGCAAAGCACCACAGGCACGCTTTATGATTTGGGCACTGGCGTCGGCACTGCAGCTTTTTGCGCCGCCCACCGCCTGCCAAACATCAAAGCCGTCGGCGTTGAAGTTGACCCCGTCACCGCAGCGCTGGCCCGCAAAGGCCTGTCCCTGCCGGAAAACGAAAGTTTTGCTGACCGCGTCTCCATTCTGGAATCCAACCTCACCGCAAAGGGCAGCATTCGCCACCAAAGCGGCCTTGGCTCTTCCATCGCGGATCATGTGATCATGAACCCGCCCTACTACGACAGTACCCGCTTTCGCGTCACCCCGAAGTCAGACCGTGCGCCAGCCCACGCGCTGGATGAACGCGGCATCGAGCCGTGGATCAAAACCGCGAAAGATCTGCTGAAGGACGGCGGAACACTCTCCATCATCTTCAGAGCAGATGGCTTGCAAGATCTCCTCGACCCCATGCAACGCCGTTTCGGTGCCATCGATATCATCCCGATCCGCCCGACTGCAGACGCACCAGCCACCCGCATCATTGTCCGCGCAGTGGCCGCTAGCAAAGCCCCGCTCCAGATCCTGCCGGGCTTCACCCTGCATGAAGAAGCAGGCGGCACCTTCACACAGCAAGCCACCACCATCATGCGCGATGGCATGGGCCTTGGCCTCGCAAACCGTTGAGCAACACGGCTAACCTGCCGATAACAATCCGCTTTCAATATACGTTTTTCTCCCTATTATGATCGCAAGGCGCAAATCAAGGCGCAGCAGTTGACAGGGCGGGAGCAGACTATTTATGAGCAACAAGGTTGATCTACCAAACTCCATTGAAGAAACCCTCACGCTCTTAAGTTCTGGCGGGTATCTGGCAGATCGCGCACTCGCAACCGTGCTGCACCTGTCCCTGCGCATGAAACGCCCCCTCTTCCTCGAAGGCGAAGCTGGCGTTGGCAAAACCGAGATCGCCAAAGTCCTCTCAGCCACGCTCAACCGCCCCCTCGTCCGCTTGCAGTGTTATGAAGGGCTGGACGTGTCCTCCGCCGTCTACGAATGGAACTATGCCGCCCAGATGGTCGAAATCCGCATGGCGGAAGCCTCCGGCAGCGTGAACCGCGAGAACCTCAACACCGCCCTTTACAGCCCGCGCTTCCTGATCAAACGTCCTGTCCTACAGGCGTTGGAGACCACAGAGCTGGGCGCGCCGATCTTCCTGATCGACGAACTGGACCGCACCGACGAAGCCTTTGAGGCCTTCCTGCTGGAAGTGCTGGCAGACAGTCAGGTGACGATCCCGGAGCTGGGCACCATCACCTCTGATGAACCACCGATCACCATCATCACCACCAACCGCACCCGCGAGATTCATGACGCTCTGAAGCGCCGCTGTCTCTACCACTGGGTGGATTACCCAACAGCAGAGCGCGAGCTGCAAATCGTGCAAACCAAACTGCCAACAGCCGCCGCAGCCCTTTCCGCTCCGTCTCTTTATACACATCTCCGAGCCCACGAGGATGACGCCCTCTTCAAAAAGCCAGGCGTCGCCGAAACGCTGGACTGGGCCACCGCCCTCACAGAACTGCAAGAGGTCGCGCTTGATCCGGAAATGGTGTCAGACACGCTCGGTGTCCTGCTCAAGTATCAGGAGGACATCGACCGCATCAAAGGCTCCAGAACCCGTGCGATCCTCGATGAAATCCGCATGGAAGCCAACTCACAGGCCACCATTGCTGGCAGCATGCCTGCCCCAATAGCATAGCCTTGCCTGATGCAGGACACGCTCACCCCCGCTCCATCCCCGCGCCCACCACACGGGCGCATCACCGAAAACATCGTCCACTTTGCCAGAACCCTGCGCAAAGCGGGCCTGCCTGCTGGCCCGTCTTCTGTGGTGGATGCGGTGAGCGCGGTCACCATCAACGGCATTGAGAACAAGCAGGACCTCTATTGGACCCTCCATTCCGTCTTCGTCCACAAACGCGACCAGCAACCCGTCTTCGATGAAGCCTTCCGCCTTTACTGGCAAAGCAAAGGCCTCGTTGAAAAGATGCTGGCGCTGCTGTCTCCGGTCGCGCCTGCCGGACAACGCGAGCCTGAAAAGCCGCGCGCCGCACAATCCCGCGTTGCCAATGCCTTTGAGGCCAACAAGCAGCGCGGGGCCAAAGAAACCAAACCACTGGTGGAGGTAGACGCCCGCTTTACCGTCTCGGAGAAGGAAGTCCTGCAAAAGAAGGACTTTGCCCAGATGACAGCTGAGGAGATCGCGGAAGCACGCAGATCCCTCGCCCGCCTCACCATGCCAGCAGATCAGGTCCGATCCCGTCGCTTCAAACCCGTCCATTCGCACACTCTGGGCAAACAGGTGGATGCCAGAAGAACCATGCGCGCCACGCTCAAGGCTGGTGGCTCCATCATCGATCTCAAGCACAAAGCGCCCGCTCAGGTTCATCCACCCGTGGTCGCGCTCTGCGATATCTCGGGCAGCATGAGCCAGTATTCACGCATCATGCTGCACTTCCTGCATGCTCTGTCAGAAAAGCGCAAAACCCACACCTTCCTGTTTGGCACACGGCTAACCAACATCACCCGCGCCCTGCGTATGAAAGACCCTGATGAGGCCCTCGCCGCCTGTACGGATGAAGTGGAAGACTGGTCCGGCGGCACCCGCATTGCCAGCTCGCTGCAAACCTTCAACCGCACCTGGCTCAGACGTGTCTGCCACGGCGGACCAATCGTCCTGCTCATCACGGATGGGCTGGAACGGGAAGCTTACGATGAATTGTCCGTTGAGATGGATCGTCTCCACAGATCTTGCAGACGGCTCATCTGGCTCAATCCGCTGCTGCGCTACGACAAGTTTGAGGCCAAAGCACGCGGGATTCAGGCAATACTGCCGCATACCGATGAGTTTCGGGCAATCCATTCCATGGATGCAGTTAAAGATCTTTGCCTCGCCTTGAATGACAAGCGCATAAATAGTTCATATGATGCCACCAAGAGATTCCTCTAGCGCACATTCCCGGCAAACCTTCGGCTCGCCTGCGTGAGACCACGCAGAAAGCCCAACCTTTCTGTCAGATCCGATGACGTTCAAAGTACTTCTGCACATTGTAAAAACAGTATCAGCAATCTACGCCAAACGGTTCAACATCAACCGTGACGAGATCTGGTATCTTGCGAAACTTCAGGAAGAGCTCGGAGAGCTGACGGCAGCCCATTTGAAGGCCACCCGCCGCGGCCGTTCCGGTTCAGCAACTCCAAAAGAACTGCATATGCAAAAGGAAGACGAAGCCGCAGACCTGCTGGCCCACCTTCTGCTTTATGCAGACCGCAATGATCTCGATCTGGAAAAAGCAATCCGCCGCAAATGGATGGCCCACCTTCCAGCAGAAATCATGGACAAGCAGGTCTGATACACCCACGTATCAGACGCCTCTCAGCGTTGTCACCTCCTTCATTGGCTTTCAAATTCACCATGAAAGGCAATGGTGTCACGCGTATTGAGCAATGCCGTTGCCAAGCGACCAGTTCTCCTTTTCCACCTCAATCAAATTTATAAAGACATCCTCTGACCGGATTTGAGGTTTCTCTCCAAGCAGCTCGACAATGCGTTGAAACAGAGCCTTCTTCTGCGCGGAGCTGCGGGTGTTGTTGAGCGTAATCTGGATAAAAACCAGATCCTCACTGCGGGCAATATCAAGATATGAGCCGCCAAACCGAAAATTGGCACTGGTATGCTCTGTAATCGCCATAAACTGGTTGTCCTCTGGCGTCTCAAGCGCATCACGCATGGCATGATAAACACCATCAAAAATCGCCTGCCGGTAAACATCAGATTTTCCTGACCGCAATGAGATATGAACAAGTGGCATCAGCGTTTCCTCCTCTGGTTCGCTGAGGCAACTCTAGACGCGACTTTAATATTTTAATATACAATGACTAACTATATCAGAAATTGAAATTTTAAATGACTGATCGCCCGCTTGATCTCGACGCAGTGCGCACATTTGTTAAAATTGCAGAACTTGGCAGCTTCACTCAGGCTGCTGAGGCCATGCAGTCGACCCAATCAACTGCAAGCCTGAAGCTAAAACGGCTGGAGAAGCGGTTAGGTTGCCAGCTCATAGAGCGAACCCCTCGCTACGTGCAGCTGTCTGCACAAGGCGTGACGTTTCTAGAACATGCGCGGGAACTTTTAAAACAACACGACCATGCACTGGCCTCCCTCACCAATGCCCGTCAGCGATTGACCATCGGCATCAGTGATCATGTTGCAGGGCCAGAACTTCCAATGCTGATCGCCCGCATGAACGTACAGGATCCAGAACTCCTGATTGAAATACGGATTGGCTCCTCAGGCGACCTGCTAAAATGCTTTGACCGGCAGGAACTCGACACAGTGATTGTGCGCCAGCACGAAAGCAGAGAAGATGGCAAGCTGATCGCAAATGAGAAGTTCGGCTGGTTTGCGTCGCAAGACTGGCAGCCTCGCGCCAACGAGCCCCTACCCGTTGCCACCATGCCGGAACCCTGCGGCGTGCGCATCATGGCCGGACAGCTGCTCGATCAGGCCGATATTCCATGGAGAGAGGTCTTCGTTGGCGGCGGCGTCACTGCTGTATCAGCCGCCGTGATGGCCGGGTTGGGCGTAGCAGCTCTCGCTCGCCGTATGCTGCCAATTGGCGCAATTGATGTGGGAGAAAAGCTCGGCCTGCCTGATCTGCCCGCCTTGCCAATCATGCTGCATACAAGAGTTCGCAGCGGAAAACCGAACGAAGCGGTCACCGCACTCACCACTGCCCTCAAAAGCGCAGTGCCAGAGTAAGCCAGGTTCAATTATCGCGCAATGGTGATTGGTTTGCTATTGCTTGCCAGTTGGCCTTCCCAGCGGTTCCATTCTGTCATGCGCATGCTGCCTTTGGCGCGGGAGAAGTTGTCAAACAAAACGAGCTCCTGCCCTTTCATGCGCCAGTTGGACACAAAGAACAGATCCCCATCCATGCAGTGATTGAAACTGGCAGAGTACCCATCATCCTTAGGTTCTGTGCCAAGTGTCAGCTCACAGACGCGCTCATCAGAGGTCAGATAAACGGTCCAACCGCCAACCATATCCTTCACCTGCACAATAGGCTGCGAACTGCGTTCCTCTTTCTTTCCAAGAGCTGCAGCTGCAACCACACCAGCCAGAAACGCCGTCGCAGTACCCGGATCAACAGTCGCCTGAGCTGAACTGCTTGTCGTCTTTGTGACAACAGTGCCATCTGCCTTAGTTTCCATATTACTTTGCGTGGTCTGTTCCTGCGCGACAACGCTCTGGTTGGAAGCTGCATTGGCAGGCGGTTGCGCAGCAGGCGTAGGCGCAGCATAGGGTCCAGCACCTCCCCCAGCACTTTGACAACCTGCAAGCGCCAGCAAGCTCCCGACAACAATAAACCTCTTCATTTCATTCCCCCCAAAGAATTCGCCCCAAATCTCTGTAATCTATCGTCTTGTCAGTTTCCCAGGCGAACAAGACCAAGCGCAGGGGCCCCACCCTCTTGCGCTTCCTCCCAGCGGCCATTCCCGCTTTCATGAAAGGATGCGATCACTTCATTTCTGTGATCGAACAGAACCAGAGCGTCCTGCCTCACATTCCACGCCCATACATTTGGCGTACCGGAACACACAGAACTTGCTGCATAATTTCCACCAAACTGTGCTGTTTTCAGTTGGAGTGCGCACGGGTTTTGCCCCTCACCACGCATTACAGACCATTTGCCTGCAAGCACAACAACAGTTGCCAGCTCTTCAGCCGTTTTCTGAGCACTCACAACGGTTGGTTTTGCGTTAGATTTTTTAACCGCCGCCTCAGTGAGATCAGGAGCGTCGCCGACATAGTTCGGCACACAGCCTGCCACTGCAAAACCTATTGAAATAATGAAGGTTTTGGACCGCATGAATACCCCTGATCATGCACAGACAAGCACTCAAACGCCCCACACTTGCTGCCTGCACCCACTCCACCAATTTTCCCAATATAGAAAAATTGAATTAAATTGATAATTTAACCTAGTAAATCCGAGGGTGATTTGAACAGGGTAAACTCTCAAGTATTCACTATTAAAGTGAGTTCCTCATACGCATCACAACAGTCAACACTATGAATACATACTGCATTTCAGATAATTACAAAGAGGGTGCACCATAATACTGCGAACGGGATATCACCCTTCTTTGACAGGGCCACAGAAAGCATCTTCCTGAGGCAATCACACCTCCGAGTTCTCGCGCTTTGAGCTCTCCAGATACCCCGCCAGCTGAGCCAGAGAAGCCTGCCATCCTCCGCGCGTTGCTTCAATCATATCCGCGCCGATCATCGACGTCACCTGTATGGTCACGCGAAGCTCGGTAGCACCTCCTTGTTCTTCCATGACAACAGCGATCAAAGAGACGCTCAAGAGCATATCACTGGTTGAAACCAGCTCTGTAAACAGCAAGCAATCCGGAGCTCTGATATCATGATAGCGTGTCTCAACGCGAAACCGTAAATCGCCCTTTTGGCCGCACTGATGAATATCTAGACCACCAACGCGAAAATCATTTTCAAGAAACTCAATAGCTTCATCATCGGAAGGCACTCCCCACACCATCCGGGCCTTCGGCTCTTCCCATGCTGAGAACACATCCGCAGCAGATGCCTCCAGCACAGCACTGATCTCTATCGTGTCATGGGTAATCATCTGGCTCACAGCCCCTTTATGCCCTTGCGTAAGAGATAACCAATCCTACTCGCTTTTCTCAAAAGGGGAACCCGGTTCAAGAGTAAAGATAGGCGAAAATGGGCTTCGACAAACGCAAGTACGCGCTAGGGGAAGTTGCACAGGACTGAAAGGTGGATCACCCTTCCTGGACAGGGCGACAAAAGGATCCGGATTCCTGGATTGCCTCAAGAGGGACCAGATTCAGCATGTACTGTTCGGCTTCCACACCTGAGTGACCAAGCGCAACAAACTGATAGACACCATCCAGCCAGCATCCATCCTGCACAAACTCAGGCAGCTCGTAAAAGTCCAGGGAGCGCACTGCATCCTGCGGGCCATTGTCATCAACCAGCCATGCGATAACCAGTGGTGTAGACTGCCCGGTACTGTTCTTGATCTGGGTAAGCTCCTCACGCAAAGCAGAACAATACTGTTCATCCAGATTGCCCAGCTTCACCCTTAGATGCCCCATCAGACCATGATAGGCAGGTGGTGGAGCGGTGACACTGTAAGCAAACGGCCTCGCCTCTTCGCCGGCAGGCACGTCAACAGGCATTGCAGTCACCTCCCAACGCGGGACAGGCGTCTTGCCATCCCCTGCTTTACAAAGTGGCAGGTCAACCTGTTGGGCCGCCTCTACGGAGCCAACCCCAAAAACTGAAAAGACAATCACACATACCCATAATCTCATATGGTCCTAGTTCCCTAATGGTGTCGCAAATTCAGAAAGCTGTAGCGCCCAAAGCGCGGTTAAACGGTTGTAGCATTCCATGCCCAGTACAGGAGCAAGCGTTCCCTTTGGGTTCATGGCATACGGAATATTGCAGGTGTTGTTGCGAAAGGCCTTCCAGTTCCGACCAGCTTCAACAAGCATGGTCTTCGTGGGCTTGTTCTCATTCCGCCTCAACTCCTTCTCAGAATTCAAAATCATCTTTTCCCAAAGGGCTGTTTCGCGCGAGTAGCATTCTCGCATACCCATGCTGGTCTGGTCTTGCAACTTCATGGCGCAAGTTTCAAAGACCTTTCCAATGCACTGAACTCTGTCGTTGAACACAAGCCCCCCTTTTCGCAGGCACTCATGAAACGCCTTTATTTCTTCAGGTCGCGGCGTGTTAGACCCCTGCGCGGCAGCTGCGCCGGAAGAACAAAGAAATGCAATCAACACCAAACATCGAATGATCATTGGGCACCTTCAATAAACAAGGCGCCAGTGTACGCGCGGAACCTTAAGCCAGAAGTAGCCAATAAGAACAGAGCGCATTCAACCTTAATAGGGCTCTTCCAACCTCCCTAAACTCCAACAAAAAAGGGTCCCGGAGCATCGCCCCGGAACCCTCACAAAACCTGAATAAACTCAGGCTTTAAATCTTAGCGGTAACCGTAGGAACCGTCTTTCCACTCGTACCAAACGTAACCTGGCAGAGACACATCGCCCTTCTCGTTGAAGGACAGCTCACCAAGAACGGTGTCGAACTTGCCAGCGTTCAGCTTCTCTACAACTGCATCATAGTCGGTAGAACCAGCTTCAGCCGCAGCTTTCGCCCATGTCTGGATCGCAGCATAGGTGTAAAGAGCGTAACCTTCAGTGGTTTTGCCAGCAGCTTCAAGAGCAGCCACAACAGCAGCAGCTTCAGCGTTGTTACGTGGGTCCGGCGGGAAGGTCATCAGTGTGCCTTCACCAGCTGGGCCAGTGATGGACCAATACTCATCAGTCACAAGAGCATCACCGGAAACCAGAATGGTGTCCATGCCCTGATCAACCATCTGACGCTTCATCAGACCAGCTTCAGTGTGGTAACCACCAACGTAAAGAACGTCGACTTTTTCAGACTTCAGCTTGGAAACCAGCGCGGTGTAATCTTTTTCACCAGCGGTATAAGCTTCATAAAGCGCTTCCTGCTTACCAGCAGCGTTCATCACAGCCTTAGTCGCGTCAGCAAGACCTTTACCGTAAGCAGTCTTGTCGTGGATCACAGCAATGTTCTGACCGCCGAACTCAGTCGCAAGCGTCGTACCGGCAACTCTGCCCTGCTGGTCATCACGACCACACACACGGTAGGTACCAGGTCCTGGACGCTCGTCAGTGTACTTCGGGTTGGTGGATGCTGGAGTGATCTGGATGATACCCTCTTCAGCATATACCTGAGAAGCTGGGATGGAAGAACCGGAGCAGAAGTGACCAGCCATGAAGGCTACGTTTTTACCAACCATCTGGTTGGCAACAGCAACAGCCTGCTTAGGGTCACATGCATCATCGCCAACTTCCAAAACAAGCATCTCGCCGTTCACACCGCCAGCAGCATTGATGTCAGCAACAGCCTGTTCAGCACCAGCTTTCATCTGCGCACCAAACGATGCGTACTGACCAGTCATTGGGCCTGCAGTAGCAATAGTGATTTCAGCCATAGCTGCGCCAGAGATTGCCATAGCAGCAACACCGGCAACGCTTGCCAAAAGATACTTTTTCATAAAAAACTCCCCGAGTCAGGTGCATTTCTCAATTGAAATTGAGCGGGAAACGCAATCGTCTCCCACCAGAGCAGGCAAACCCCTCGCCTGCTCAATGCTTCCGACAATGAGACCTCTCCGTACTCATCATCTGGATGCCTAGCCAGTCACCAGTGTGACCCAGAACTGACCGAATGCGCAACAATTATCTAAGTAATTTTGCGAATTAGTAATTATCTTGCTGGCCCGGCTTCAGCTTCCAGCCAAAGGGACCTGTTTTGTCATAAAGCCAGCTGTACTGCGTCACCATCTGCTTAGTCCGTGTCATGCGATAACTCGCCAACGCAATGCCGATGAGAATGGCGTAATCCACCACCAGGTACTGAATGGAAAGCAGAGGCTCTTCAAACAGCGCAAACGACAAGAATCGCATGGCCAATGACAACAGGAAGATGAACCAGAACAGGATCGGTAACGGCCGCCACGTGGTCGCAATAGAGCGCCCCGTCGCAGCAGCAGCCAGACCGCCTAAAACAACAACCAGCATGATAAAGGCAGGCATCGAGCTGCCGTAAAGAATACCCATCTCTTCGCCTCCTTAGTGCGCGCCGCCTTCAAGATAAGCTGCCTTCACCTCTTCACGAGACAAAAGCTCCTTACCGGTGCCGGTCATGGTGATTGTACCGTTGACCATCACGTAGCCCCGATGAGCCAGCTTGAGTGCGTGATACGCATTCTGCTCAACAAGGAACACGGTCAGACCATCGGCCCGGTTCAGCTCACGGATAGCATCAAAAATCTGCGACACGATGATCGGAGCAAGCCCCAGAGACGGTTCATCCAGCAACAAAAGACGCGGACGGCTCATCAAGGCACGGGCAATCGCCAGCATCTGCTGTTCACCGCCCGACAAAGTCCCGCCGCGCTGCTGCTGACGTTCTTTCAAACGCGGAAACAGCTCAAACGCACGACGCAGGTCTTCCTCAAAATGCTCATTCCCGGCAACCATACCGCCCATCATCAGGTTCTCTAAAACCGTCATGCGTGGGAAGATACGGCGACCTTCTGGTGACTGAGCAATACCGGTGCGCATAATCTCGTAGGTTGGCTTGTAGGTGATGTCCTCACCGCAATACGTCACAGACCCGTTACGAGCCTGCGGCGTGCCGCAAACGGTCATCATCAGCGTAGACTTGCCTGCACCGTTCGCACCAATCAGCGTCACGATCTCACCTTCATACACATCAAGATCAACACCATGCAGTGCCTGAATCTTGCCGTAGAAGGTTTTAACTCCGCGAATGCTCAGGAGTGGTTGTTGAGCGTTCATGCTATGCCCACCTCCTCTTCAACCTGATCGACTTCATCATCCTCAACCCCCAGATACGCCGCGATCACATGCGGATCGTTTTTGACGAACTCAGGAGAGCCATCAGAAATCTTCACGCCGTAATCCAGCACCACAACGTGGTCGGAGATTTCCATAACAACAGACATGTCGTGCTCGATCAGAACAACCGAAGTGTCATGCTCTTTGCGGATGTATTGAAGCAGATTGTTCAGCTCCAGACTTTCTTTCGGGTTCAAACCAGCAGCTGGTTCGTCCAGACAAAGAAGTTCAGGGCCGGTACACATGGCACGGGCAATCTCCAACCGGCGCTGATCGCCGTAGGAAAGATCAGCCGCAGGTGCATCCGCACGATCGATCAGATCAATGCGCTCCAGCCAGTACTTGGCAGTTTCAATCGCGTCCACATTGGACTTTTTGTAACCACCAAGCCCCAGCAGACCACCAATGGTCCAGTTGGAAGCAACCATCAGCGGATTGTGCTGTGCCACCATCAGGTTTTCCAGAATGGTCATGCCGCCAAACAGACGGATGTTCTGGAACGTACGGGCAACTTTCGCGTCCGCCGTAATTTTGAAGTCTGCCATCCGTTCCAAAAGGTGCTTTTCACCATTGGAGCGGTTCATGACAAGACGGCCTTCAGTCGGCTTATAAAAACCGGTGATGCAGTTAAACACTGTGGTTTTACCCGCACCGTTCGGCCCGATCAGCGCAGTAATGTCACCACGCCCAATGTTGAAGCTCAGGTCGTTGATCGCCGTCAATCCGCCGAAGCGCATGGTCAGGTGCTCAACCTTCAGAACAGGGTTGTTGTCCCAGGTGCTCATCCGTGGCCCTCCTGAACGAGATCGGCAGAGATGCCCTTAGCGTTTCTGGAAAGCGCCACACTTGGCGTTCTGCTTGAGATCAATCCACGCGGTTTCCAAACCATGATAACCACCATGATCATACCGAAGACAAGCATGCGGTATTCTTCAAACTCGCGGAAGAATTCAAAGCCACCGATCATCACAATCGCTGCAATCACCACGCCAATCTGTGAGCCAAGACCACCCAAAACCACAATCGCAAGAATGATCGCAGATTCAAGGAAGGTGAAACTCTCAGGAGAGATGAAGCCCTGACGCGTTGCAAAGAAGGACCCTGCAAAGCCAGCGAACATCGCACCAAGAGCAAAGGCTGTCAGTTTGGTATTCGTTGTGTTGATACCCAGTGCCCGACAAGCAATCTCATCTTCACGCAAAGCTTCCCATGCACGACCAATCGGCATCCGGCGCAAACGCATGGTCACGAAGTTCGTAAACAAGGCCATTGCGAAGATGAGGTAGTACAGGAAGATGATGCGGTGAATACTGCTGTAATCCAGCCCAAAGAAGCTCGCAAAGCCGCCTTCAGCACGGGTAAACTCCAACCCGAAGAAGCTTGGACGCGGAATACCGGAAAGACCATCAGGTCCGCCTGTAAACTGATACCAGTTCAGCAGCACAACACGAATGATCTCACCAAACGCAAGCGTCACAATGGCAAGATAGTCTCCTCGCAGCCTGAGGACAGGAAACCCGAGGATGACACCCCAGAACGCAGCCAGAATACCGGCAAGCGGCAGACAGAGCCAGAAGGAGAAACCAAAGTAATGGGCGAGCAATGCATAGGAGTAAGCTCCAACCGCATAAAACGCCACATAGCCCAGATCCAGCAATCCAGCCAAACCAACCACAATGTTCAGGCCCCAGCCCAACATCACATAGGTCATCACCAAAATAGCAAGGTCAATATATTGACGCGACCCACGGGCACCAAGCCAGAACATCAACGCAAATGGAAGCGCAACAGCCAAAACGACCAAGCCATATTTTAGCACATTAGAAGAGCCTCCTCCCAATCCACCCTTTGGCAATAGGCCAGAGAGGTTGAGAGACGGCGGGTCTTCCCGTTTCCAGAAGAAGATGTTCATGGCGAGACGGCCAGCGAACACAACGAGCACTGCAACTGCAACCGCTAACCAGCGGTGTTCCAGAAACAGCTCCGCGCCGCGGCCTGACGCCACATCAACGCGCAAACCAACCATGACACAGGCAAGGGCGAACGTAATAACCGCAGCACCCAAACTGTCTTTTACACTTGCAACAAGCAAGCTGTCTTTTTTTCTCGCTTGCATCAGACCTTCTCCACCTCAGGTTGGCCGAGAAGTCCTTCCGGCATAAAGATCAGAACAATCGCCAGGATCGAAAACGCGGCAACATCTTTGTACTCAACGGAGAAGTAGCCAGACCAGAACGTCTCGATAAGCCCGATCAGCAATCCACCCAGCATTGCACCCGGCAGCGATCCGATTCCTCCCAGAACCGCAGCGGTAAAGGCCTTCACACCAGCCAGGAAGCCGATGTAAAAATCTACCACACCGTAATACAGCAGGAACATCAGACCTGCGACCGAAGCCAGAGACGCACCCATCACAAAGGTAAGAGAGATTGTGCGGTCAACATTCACACCCAGCAAGGACGCCATCTTCCGGTCCTGCTCACAAGCACGCTGAGAGCGGCCCAGATTGGTGTTGTTGATGAGATAAGTGAAGCCACCCATCAAAATGACCGTCGTCACAACAATCAAGATCTGGATGTAAGACAGGTTTACGATAAAGCCAGAACCATCTGCACCACCATCAGTCAGCTGAAAGCTGCCGGAAAAGAGAGGTTGCAATGGCTTATTCTTGGCGCCTTGAGAAACCTGCACGAAGTTCTGAAGAGCAATTGATGCACCAATTGCAGTAATCAGCGGTGCAAGACGGAATGACCCGCGCAAAGGCCGATAGGCAATGCGCTCTACTGTCCACCCCCAAACAGCAGTCAAAGCCATGGCCACAACAAGAACGAGGGCCAGAGCCAAAATCAAAAGAAGCACCGGTGTAGCGGCTGTAATGCCAAGTGCAACAATTAGAATGAGTGCAACGAAAGATCCGACCATGAAGATATCGCCATGGGCGAAGTTAATCATGCCGATAATGCCATAGACCATTGTATAGCCAATGGCGATGAGACCATAAATGGACCCCAGCGTCACACCATTGATAAGTTGTTGGAGAAAGTAATCCATGTTTTATTTTGTTCCCCGCATGAGATCAGCTTTTAGTTGCTGTCCAGTCTGAATGCCTCCGAATTCAGACCCCAAATATTTTATGGTAAGCCGACCTGTAAGTATATTACCCATACTTATAAGTCCGTATTTTGGAATTTTCCTATTCTTTATACGCGTCAGGCGCATTTTTATTTCATACAATCCAAAATCTGGACTTATTCCTACTCCCGACAATCCACTAGGACAGTCTCTGAGACCAGAGCACCACAACCCATACGTGAATTTTCCTCATCCGTAGAAAGCCTCTTCCCTATTCTGTAATATATCACAGCTGTTGTATACTGACCATATCCGGACAAAAACTGCAAGATGGTACCCAGGATTTTTTGAAGATTTCCAATTTGCCCGTGCGTGAAGACCTTGTTGGGCATTCAATTTTCAATGAAAATTCCGGAACAGCAAAATGCGCGCCTAAAACTAGAATATAGCCTCTGGTATATTAATCAGTTTTTCGCAGTAGAACTAGCTTTTCTCAGCAAATGGCTATAACTACTCTATTTCAAATACCTGTCGTTTTTGGGCGACTGAAAAGTACTAATGAATATTGTACAGTGTGAAACACAGATCATACCTGTGGGAATATCTTGGAACGAACTGGATGACGACAGCTTTAACCATGGCGCCAACTGAAAATACGAATAAAAGTCTCGCCTCGCATGAATTTAGAGAGGCAATGAGTCGTTTAGGCGCTTCCGTTCATTTGCTGGCCAGTGCTGGCCCTGCAGGGCGCATTGGCGCAACCGTTTCATCTGTGTGTTCCGTCTCTGATGATCCCGCCACCTTGCTTGTCTGCCTCAACCGCAGCGCAAAGGTGAATCAGATCGTCAAGGACAACGGCGTGTTCTGTATCAACACACTCATTCATGATCATACAGACTTGTCGAACGTCTTCGCTGGCCAGGGCGACCTGCCAATGGAAGAGCGCTTTGCAAAAGGAACTTGGGGCACTCTGGCAACAGGAAGTCCTGTTCTGGAAAGTGCACGTGTCAGTTTCGATTGCCATATCAAAGAAGTAACAGAAGTCGGCACCCATTCAGTTCTATTTGGTGAAGTGGTCGCTGCACGTCTGGGTGAATTTGCACCCGCTCTGATCTACCTCGACCGAAATTACCATTCAGTCTAAGGGTGTTCCCTATTCCAGTTTTCGGAATAGATTTATCTTGAAACAGGGACTTCGGACATATCTTTGCCCGAAAGGGCCTACAGATTTTCAAACCAAGATATGCATAAAGACAATTAGTTAGAGTGCCCTGCGATTTTTTCATCGCTAAGGCGCTTCCTGTACGTTTTAATAATAAATTAGGGAAACACCATGTCCCCAACACCGCGCAACCTGATCACCGATGTTCCGGGATTGAAGGTCGGCAACGCTCATTGCGAAAAGACCAAATCAGGTGTCACCGTCCTCATTCCCGACGAGCAAGCCGTTGCCTCCGTCGCCATCATGGGCGGAGCCCCCGGCACACGTGACGTTGCCTTGCTGGAGCCGGAGCAAACCGTCAATGCCATTGACGCGCTCGTCTTGTCAGGCGGCTCTGCATTCGGACTGGATGCAGGCAGCGGTGCACAGGTTCGACTGGCAGAGCTCGGCAAAGGTTTCAGTGTTGGCAGTGCTGTCATTCCAATTACCCCCACAGCCATTCTATTCGACCTTCTCAATGGAGGGGATAAATCGTGGGGCAGAAATCCAATCTATCGCGAAATGGGCATCGAGGCCGTCGACAATGCAGCCGACGAATTCGAACTCGGCACTGCAGGCGCAGGTTTCGGAGCAACCACCGCTGATCTGAAAGGCGGACTGGGCTCAGCCTCCCTCGCCCTCCCCCGCGGCGGCACCGTCGGCGCGCTAATCGCCGTCAACGCACTGGGCCGCACCACAATTGGCGACACGCCTTACTTCTGGGCAGCCCCAAGCGAACAGAACGAAGAATTCGGCGGATTGGGCTGGCCAACCGAAATGCCTGGCATGGACCGCACCGTGCAAACCAAGTTCACGCTTGGCACAATCGACTTATCCCCGAACACAAACACCACCATCGGTGTTGTCGCAACGGACCTGATCCTGACCAAGTCAGAAGCCAAACGCATTGCCACAGCCGCCCACGACGGCTACGCCCGCGCCCTCTGGCCAGCACACACACCAATGGACGGCGACCTGCTCTTCGTGATTTCTACCGGCAAACGAAAAATGCAGGAACCAATGGTCGAATTGCTGGAACTGGGTGCATACGCAGCTCAGACAGTCTCCCGTGCTATCGCCCGCGGAGTCTACTCAGCCTCAAAGTACCCGGGTGACACTGTACCAACTTGGAAGTGTCAACACGGATCACGGTAGATTTGAATTCCGTATTCCGCTATTTCCGTTAAGGTAAAGATCCACATAGCAACGCGAACCAACGCACAAAAACGCTGAATTGCGCAAAACAACGCAAATTCGCGCAAAGTGCCTGATCAAGTTGTTGTGGGGAGTGCCGTGAAGGCAAAAAAGATGCGCCGCCTCTGGTGTTGGGGGCAGAGGCGACGCGGGGGAGCAAAGGACGGAGTGTGCGGTAAATATACGCCGCCCCTTGCTTATCTCATGGGCCTTCCCGGTTTTAGGTAACCGGGAAGGCCTTTTTCTTAAGCCGGTTCCGGCTCAGCCTTCTGATCAATGGAAGGTTTTTCTTCCAGTTCTTTCAAAGACTTCTCTGCCTTACCTTTCCCTGCACCCTCACCTGGATGGATGCGGTAGAAGATGATGAACAGCAGCGGAACAGCCAGCAATGTCAGCAGCGTCGCAAACGTCAGACCACCCATAATGGTCACAGACATACTCGCGAACATCGGATCAACAATCAGCGGAGCCATACCAAGGATCGTCGTAATCGCTGCCATAGACACCGGACGCAGACGAGAAACACTGGCATTAACAACAGCTTCAAACCGGTCTCCACCAAGCTCCAGCTGCAGGTCGATCTCTTCCAGAAGCACGATCGCATTCTTGATCAACATACCTGACAGCGACAACACACCAAGGATTGCCATGAAGTCGAGCGGCATACCTGTCCCAAGCAGACCAATCACAACACCGTTGATAGACATCGGTACGATCAGCCAGATGATGAGTGGTTCCCGCACTTTAGAGAACAACAGGATGGAGATAACAATCATCACGAGGAAGGTAACAGGCACTTTACTGCCCAGCGACGCATTCGCATCCTGAGAGTTCTCGTACTCACCACCCCACTCCATGGAATACCCATCAGGAAGCGGAACACTCTCAATCGCACCCCGAATTCGAGCATGAGCAACCGACGCCAACTCATCCGGAGCACTCGCCCCAAGCACACTCAACGTCTTCACACGATCCCGACGACGGATCAAAGTATCCTCAGCTTCAGTAGAGATGCCGGAAGTCACCTGATCAATCGGCACATACTTGCGCTGCTGAGAACTCCAAACCAGTGTGTTTATAAGGGCTTCGGACGCAGTCTCACCTTCGCCGCGCTTACGTTTCACGATGATCGGAATGTCTTCATCCAGATCACGATAGTCGCCTGCACGGATACCATCAGAGGTAAACTGAACCGCAGTAGAAAGGTCCTGTCTCGTGATGCCAGCAATACGAGCTCGCTGCTCATCAAACTTCGGATGCATCACCAGCTCACGTTCGCGCCAATCGGTACGAACATCACTCAAGCGGTACTGAGGATCCTTGAAGATCTGGATCATCTCTTCAGAGATAGCACGCAGAACGTCAGCATCCGGACCAGTGATACGAGCCTGAACATCAGCACCAGACGGCGGACCGAACACCAGACGCTCGGTGTACACTTGTCCCTGAGGCAACTCGGCAACACCGAACGCACGGATCTTCAATGCAAGATCATTAATAACATCAGTGTTTTCAGTCCGGACAATCACCTGACCATAGTTGGAGCTACCGTCCTGAGCTGAGTAAGTCAGCATAAAGCGGGTTGCACCCTGACCAATGAAGGAGTTGGTTGAAACGACACCTGGCAAAGACAGGATCTCGTTTTCCAGCTTCTCCATATCACGCGCAGTCGCGTGAATGTCGGTACCATGCGGCAACCAGTAGTTCACGTAAAACAGCGGAGTCGCAGAATTCGGGAAGAAGGAGTTTGCAACAAACTGGAAAGACCAGAAGCAAACCACAGTCACACCGATCAGAGCTGCCAGAGACAACCAACGCAGTTTCAGCGTCAGCACCAGGATCTTACGGAACATGGTGTACATGAAGCCGCGGTAAGGATCATGCTCATCACCGGAGATGGCAGCCATCTTGAAGAAGTACTTACCAAACAGCGGCGTAACAAGGATCGCAAACAACCAGGACATCAACAGGGAGATGCCAACCACAGCAAACAGCGAGAACATGAACTCACCGGTACTGTCACTGGAAAGACCAATACCAGAGAATGCCATGATGCCGATGACAGTCGCACCCAGAAGTGGCCACTTCGTCTGCTCAACAACGGTCGACGCAGCTTTGATAGGCCGCATACCGCGTTGCATGTTGATCATCATACCTTCGGCGACAACAATGGCGTTGTCCACCAACATACCCATGGCAATAACAAGCGCACCAAGCGAAATACGCTCAAGCTCAATACTGCCCAGCTTCATAATCAGGATCGTTGACAAAACGGTCAGCAACAGAACCGAGCCAACCACCACAGCAGCACGCCAGCCCATGAAGATGCCGAGCACCACAATCACGATGGAAACAGACATTACAAGGTTCCAAACAAAGGAACCAACGGCCTGATCAACCACTTTGTGCTGTTCGTAGATAGGGATGACTTCCATGCCAATAGGCAGGTTCGCACGCAAGTCATTCAGATGCGCTTCAACGTCTTGCCCAACGGCCACAACGTTTGTGTCTTCAACAGCAGCAACACCAAGAGTAACCGCGCGCTGGCCATTATGACGAACCAAAACCTTTGGATTTTCAGGCTCTTGCACAGAAAGCGTCGCCACATCAGACAAACGAACCATCGCTGTAGAACCCGGATTACCGATCACGAGATCCTGAATACTACGGTAGCTGTCAAAGGCAGAAACTGTCGAGATACGAATGCGCAGATCACCGGAAACAGTCGTACCGTTCGCCTGAATAGCGTTTTCCGCATTCAGCACATTCTGTACGTCCGCAATGGTAATTCCCAGCTGTGCCAGACGGTCCTGATCCATCGCAATGATGATCTCGTCCTCAGGCTCACCAAGAATAGAAACCTTAGCAACATTATCGACAGTCAGCAGCTCACGACGCAGCTCTTTCACGGTCTTACGGATATCCCGGTTGGAGTATCCATCAGCCGTCAGAGCATAGTACATGCCGAACACATCACCGAAGCTGTCATAAACAATCGGAGTACGGACACCATTTGGCAGATTTGGCACTTCGTCGTTCACTTTGCGACGCAGCTCATCCCACACCTGAGGCAGCTCAGTGCCATCATAGGTGTCTTTCATTTCCACCTGAATACGGGAGAGACCCGGTTCAGAGGTACTGCGAACTTCTTTCAGCTGAGGCATCTGCTGAATGGCACTTTCCAGCCGTTCAGTAACTTCTTCTTCAACTTCCGCAGCGCTGGCACCCGGATAGGAGGTGATCACCTGCGCTTCTTTAATGGTAAATGCCGGATCTTCCAGTCGTCCAATGCCGCCCAGAGCCCAAATGCCCCCAAGCAGAGCAATCAGAACAACCATCCAGACATTGACCGGCTTCTCGATCGAGTAGCGTGCAATATCCATATCAATAACTCCTAGACGCTACTCTTACAGCTTAGGCACGATCAGCTGATTTTCGCTCAGGTGGCTCACACCAGCCGTTACGATCATCTCGCCGTCTTTCAAGCCGGAAAGCACCGGAATGAAGCTGCCAAGCACAGTTCCAAGCAAAACTTTACGACGACCAACACGCTTTTCACTTTCATCAACAACCCACACATACGGGCTCTTGTCAGGAGAAGAGCCAACTGCAGATGTCGGCACGAAGAAGGCGGTGGTCTGAGACTTATCAAGACCATTGAGCTTAACTTTTACGCTCGCAGTCATGCCAGGAATGATGTTGTAACCATCATCGTTATTCATGGCCAAAGTCACACGATAGGTCTGAGCAACCTTGTCTGCTTCCGTGCTGTGCTCACGATATTCCAATGGGAATACCTTACCCGGATGGGAAGGGAACTCAGCAGTCATCTTTAGAACAGAAGATTCAGTCGCCTGAGCAAACAGTGTTTCAGGCACGTTGATATCGATACGAACTTCACTCACATCCTGCAACCGGGCAATGCTGGTACCAGCACTGATGATCGCATAATTATCAAGTGAACGAGAGGTCACGATTGCATCGTAAGGCGCAACAATCTTCGTATAACCAAGGTTTTGCTTGGCTTTATCAAGGGTCACTTCGGCAAGGTCAAATGCAGTCTTTGCATTGTCGTACTGACCTTCAGAGATAACCTGTTTGTCTTTCAGCGTTTCAAAGCGCTTCAGATCTTTCTTCTTTTGTTCAAAGTTGACCTGAGCTTCACGAACAGTGTTTTCGTAGTCAGTTGGGTCAAGCGCTGCAATCAGATCACCTTTTGCAATGCGCTGCCCTTCAATGATTGGCATTTCAACAAGCTGACCAGACACACGAAACGCCAGATCGACGGTCTGAACCGCATCGACACGACCAGTGAAGTTACGCGTAAAGAGATCATCAATCTCAGAAACGACCATGACACGAGCAGGACGAGGAGCAACCGTTTTCGGTGCTTCAACAACTTCCTGCTCCTGACAACTTGCAAGCAGCAGAGCAAGTGCCCCAACAAAAACAGGAGCACTCAGGCGTCCTATTCTACTTTTTCCGCTTATTTTCTGCATTTTACCTTAGTTTCCAGCTTCAGCGTTCAGTTCGGCGTACCGGTTATTCTGGGAGGTGATTTCCAACACGCGATCAATAAGTTCATCAATTTCACCAGTGCTGTTTTGTTCAATACCCAGCGCTTGGCGATAATAAAGCCCGTCTATTATGAGCAAACACATATGCCCCGTAACCGGGTCACTAACCTCACAGTTGATTGCTCTTCCAAATTCAGCACTCATCTCCTGAAATTCAACAATCAACTCAGGCTCTTGAGCAGCAAGAGCAAACAATGCTTTCGGAGCGGTCTTCTCTCTGTACTCTTTGTAGATCTGGAAGCTGGCCCGCAAAATGGGACAGGCCACTCCCTGCTCTGTCAACTTGTCGCTCAGCGTGTAAGTCCGTTCACGAACCTCAGAAACAACTCTGCGGATCACACCCAGCAACAGCTCATGCTTGCTTCGGAAATTGTAAAGCACCCCGCCTTTAGACATGCCGGCCTCAGCCGCCACGGCATCAATGGTCAGCTTACGAGTTCCTTCAATGCAAACCAGACGCTCGACTGCATCCAGAATATGTTCAGCTGTTGTTTCCACGCTGGTATCCCTCTCCTCTAATCGGAGCCTGTACCGTCTGGTCGGTTTCTGTACCGTCCAGTCGGTTTTTGTACCGTCCGGTCGGTTTTAGAGGAAGACCTAAAAAAAGACAAGTTCGAATTTTGAGAAAATTGAGATAGCTGCCCGTAGGAGAACGCATATCAAGAATGAAATCACGTAACTGTGATTTGAAACACAAAATGCCGACCCTTGTCAGGGCCGGCATCCTTTGTTTTCCGCCAATAACGAAGGCTTATTCAGCAGCTTCTTTAAAGGTGACCGTTGTCGGGTCTTCCTCAAGTCTGCCAAGCAGCTCCTCACGTCTGAGTTGTGCAAGCTTCAGGTTCTCGTCCTTGATAGGACCATACCCGCGAATAGAATCAGGCAAGTTGAGAAACTCGCGAAGCAATCCATAGTTCGCTGTACCGAGTTTTCCGCCAACCAATGAGAGATCATCCCGGTACTGCTTCACCAAAGCCCGCTCCTCTTTACGCTCCCGCGCATATCCAAACGGATCGAGAGCAGTGCCGCGCAAACCGCGAAGAGATACAAGCATCTCAAAAGCCTTAAAGATCCAGGGACCAAACGCCCGTTTTTGCGGACGACCCGTCTTTGGATCCGGCTTACCGGGCAGGATTGGAGGAGCCAGCATCAACTGCAACTCACCTGGGTCTGCAAACTGAGCCTCAAGATTCTTGCGGAACTCTGGCTCACTATAAAGGCGCGCAACTTCGTACTCGTCTTTATAAGCCATCACCTTGTAAAGCATCTCAACTGCGGTGTGCGTCACCTCAAGAGAGCCCGGACCAAACTCTTCATCCCGCGCCCTGATCTCGGAGATCTTGTCGAGATACTTATTGGCGTAGGACTTATTCTGGTAAGTGGTAAGCTCTTTCGCGAAGAAGGCGATCTTCTCATCCAGCGTCATCACCTTCACAGCTTCCTGACGTGGAAGAGCTGCAAAAATCGCATCAGGATTGGAGTAAAGAACACGCCCTGCATGGAATGCATTGATGTTCTTCTCAACCGCTGCGCCATTCAATGAGATCGCATTCTCAATGGCTTGTGCTGAGATCGGCAGAGTACCAGCCTGATAAGACAATCCGATGAGCATCATGTTGGTGTAAATCGCATCACCCAACAGCTTCTCAGCAATGTTCGCCAGATCATGAGCTCTCAGATCAAGAGTCCCCTGCTCCAGCGTCCGCTTCATCTTATGCTCATCAAAAGAAAGCTGCTGCTTCATCACAAACTCAGAAGTCGGCGTGACGTTTGTATTCACAAAGCCATGCGTTCTGCTCTTGTGATAAAGAGAAAGCTGCTCAGCCTTACTTGCAACCAGCATATCACTTGCAATCAGCACATCCAGCTGTGCAGGCGGCACACGTGGTCCTTCAATTGTGTCACTCGCCGCAGCAAAGCGCACGTGAGAAGTCACAGGTCCACCCTTTTGAGCAAGGCCAGTCATGTCGAGCGTAGATGCTTTGATCCCGTCAATATGAGCCGCCATCGCGATAATCGCAGAAATGGTCGTAACGCCCATACCACCAATACCAGCCACCAGCAGGTTGCGAGTGTTCTCAAGAGAGGGCAACTGAACGTCTGGCAGCTGCTTTACAAACTCATCAAGAGCAAAATCAGCAGGTTTCGCCTGACGCAGTTTCGAACCCTTCACATAAACAAAGGATGGGCAGAACCCCTTCACGCAAGAGAAGTCCTTGTTACAGGAAGACTGATTGATCCGACGCTTTTCACCAAACACCGTCTCAACAGGCTCAACAGAAAGGCAGTTGGACTGCACAGAACAATCACCGCACCCTTCACAGACACGGTCATTGATGAACAAACGCAGATCCGGATCAGGATACAAACCTCTCTTCCGGCGACGGCGTTTTTCAGCAGCACATGTCTGATCAAACACGATTGCAGAAACACCTTTGAACTCTTTGAGCTCGTTCTGAACGCTCATCAGATCATCACGGTGATGAACAGGCTCGGTAACGGCAAGATCCTGGCGACCAGAATAGTCTTCAGGGGTCTCGCTGAGCAGAACAACCTTCTCAACCCCCTCAGCATGAAGCTGGTTGAGGAGCTGTGGCACAGTCAAAGATCCATCAATCTCCTGACCACCCGTCATCGCAACAGCGTCATTGTAAAGGATCTTGAAGGTGATCGGCACACGAGCAGCAACAGCCTGACGGATCGACAGAATACCGGAGTGGAAATAAGTTCCATCTCCCATATTGGCAAACACATGCTCATCACGCGCAAAGTTCGCCTGACCGACCCATAAAGAGCCTTCACCACCCATGGCAATCTGACCGTCAGTGGTCCGGCCATTAATCTCGGTCATGGCATGACAGCCAATACCCGGCATCGAGCGAGACCCTTCAGGCACCACGGTCGA
Source organism: Pseudovibrio sp. Ad5 (assembly GCF_001623095.1). Classification (NCBI taxonomy): domain Bacteria; kingdom Pseudomonadati; phylum Pseudomonadota; class Alphaproteobacteria; order Hyphomicrobiales; family Stappiaceae; genus Pseudovibrio; species Pseudovibrio sp. Ad5. The sequence continues at coordinate 190,555 of NZ_LMCH01000057.1, forward strand.
CGTATTGTGCGGACAACCAGAGCAGAAGTAAGGGGAACGCGCCGCAAGCTCGCCATTTCCCTGAGCCCACATCTGTTGACGCATCATGGAATCAGCAACAGAACGCATCTCGTCATTGACGTATTCCTGAGGCAGGAAATTCATGATCACACGGATCATCTCATCAATGGAAAGCTCCAGAACATCAGAGAGCAGAGGCTCTCCCTGCGCATCTTTCTTACCCAGAATCTTCGGCTGCTGATCACTCGGCCAGTTGTAAGCAATTTCTTTGATTTGTGGCTCGATGAACGCACGCTTGTGCTCAACAACCAGAATCTTTTCGACACCACGCGCAAAGCTTGAAAATGCTGTTGGCTCAAGCGGATAAGGCATACCAACCTTATACACCGCCAGCCCGATCTCCTTGGCCCGTTGATCTGTGATTCCCATCAGACGAAGAGCCTGACATAAATCACGGAATGCTTTGCCTGTCGCAATCATACCGATACGCGGCTTTTGCGCACCATAGGCAACATGGTCGAGACGATTCGCCTTTGCATACGCCAGAACCGCCGGCATGCGGATGTCACGTAATAGACGCTCTGTCTCCAACCGATTACCGAGCAAGAGCACACGATTCAGCTCAGCATTCTTGCGCGGATCAAACGCAGCAGGGCGTGAGAATGACATACGCCTTGGATCAACAGAAACAACACCAGATGCATCCATCGTATCTGCAAGGCAAATCAATGCGCTCCACAGACCGGTGTAACGGGACATCTCAAACCCATGTAAGCCGAAATCCAGAACTTCCTGAATGTCAGCCGGGTTGAGAACCGGAATTTCTGCATGCTGGAAAAAAAACTCGCTTTGAGCGGGCAAAATGGAAGATTTTGCCAGATGGTCATCGCCCGCAAGTGCCACAACTCCGCCATTTGGGTCGGTTCCAGAAGCACTTGCCTGATGCAGCACATCACCTGCTCTATCAACACCTGGCGCCTTCCCGTACCAGATACCGTAGACGCCATCAAAGGCTGAGCCCTTGCCGTGCTGTCTGACTTTTTGCGATCCCCACACTGCTGTGGCGCCCAGTTCTTCATTCACTCCCGGCTGAAACTGAATATCCAGCGGATCGAGATATTGACGTGATCTTTGAAGCTCCGTGTCGTAACCAGCAATTGGAGAACCACGGTATCCTGAGATAAAACCGCCTGTTTTCAATCCCTTAGCACGATCTAATCGACCGCGATCCAACGCCAGTCGTACCAGTGCCTGAATACCATTTAGGTAAACATTGCCTGTTTCAGCTGTGTATTTGTCGTGTAAGCTGATCGGTGGCACACTTACGTTCATTCAATGAGCTCCTCTCCCATCATGGCTGTGGACGGTCCCCCCCGCCAAAACCAATTCTTTCGTCCTAGCCCATAGTGATCCTTTTTTTGCGTGCTTTCTGTGCTATCCTACCGACAAATACGTACTCAGTCGAAAAATTATTCCTAAGAGGGCACATGAGCGAAAATTCCTTATTGGACCCATCCGACATCCGAGTTCTGCGGATTCTGCAAAAAGATGCATCCCAATCCATCGCAGATATCGCCAAAGAAGCCGGTATGAGCCAAACTCCGTGCTGGAGGCGAATTAAGAAACTCAAGGAGTCTGGTGTCATCAAACAGACAGCTGCGCTGGTTGATCGCGAAGCCGTCGGGCTTGGCTTTCTCGCATATGCCTTTGTTAAGCTCACTGTACCCAGCCGCGAGAACATGGAAACATTCGACAGGCTAATTGGAGTATGGCCCGAAGTTGTTACATGCGAACGCATCACTGGCGCAGTGGACTATCTCATCAAAGTAGTTGCCACAGATATAAAGTCTTATGACGATTTCCTTCGTTTGAAACTTCTGGACAACGCTCTTGTCTCAGATGTTCAGTCACGCATTGTAGTTTCGACAATTAAGGAAACAGTTGCGTTACCTCTTAAAGAGTTTGCCAGCTAACGTTTCCAGACCAGCCTAATCGCAGTTAGTTTACGCGTAGTCGCTGAAACACTGAAATGTTTGCTCAAACTCGACTGATATGGTTTAGTCGCGCGATCTCTTGCACTTAAGTTTTCGCGTGGACTAAACATTGCTCTCCCCCAAATTCGTTTTAAGCGGCCTGAAGCCGATCAATACACTCCTGCGTTTTTTGGGGCGAAATGGCACCAATGCAGTCGCGATCTCTGTCTTTCTCGGCCTTTTGCTGCCCGGCATTGCTGAAGCGCTGCGCATTCTCTTAACGCCCGCAATCTTTATTCTGCTGACACTGAGCTTCATCCGCGTAGACAACGCAGCCATTGCCAATCAGCTCAGACGCCCACTGCCAGCGTTTGCGGCAATGCTCTGGCAAATGCTCATTCTCCCTCTGCTCGCAACAGTGACCTGCTTGATTATCGGGTTGGATCAGATCGACTTGGGAGTACTGACAGCCTTGTTCATGGTGTCTGCCGCACCGCCCGTTATGTCCACGCCAATCTTTATCTGGATGTTTGGTCTCAACGGAGCCCTCGCGCTCACCATTTCAACCCTGTCATTGATCATTGCCCCTCTCAGCACAGCTTTGTTCGCCTACCTGTTGCTACCAGAAACCCTTCAGGTCTCCCCTTTGTCTCTGGCGACCAATCTGGCCATGTTCCTGATAGGCTCTGCAGGACTGGGACGACTGCTTTACTATTTGCTTGGCGCAAAACGGATCAACGAGGTAACAGACCACATCAACGGCCTAAACTGTATCGTGCTCTTTATCTTTGCCGTCGCAGCGATGGATGGTGTGACTGGTTTTGCAATAACCGCACCGTTCAAAGCCACCGCCTTGTTTGTGGGTGTCTTTGCAATTGCAGCCCTTCAGTTGCTCGTAACCTTCCTGATCTTTTACCCTGCAGGACGGCAAACTGCCTTCATCGCCGCCTACGGCACCGGAAGCCGCAATCTGGGTCTGATGGTTGCTGCATTGGGAGGTACAATTCCAGAGCTCGCATGGCTGTTCTTTGCCTTTGCCCAGTTCCCGATCTATCTGCTTCCATGGATCCTTAAGCCTGCTGCGATACACATCCGTGAAGCAGAAGCAACAATCCCCTGAGCGCCGTGCGGGAAGCTGCGCTGTTCGCACCACTTGCTTCTCATGTGTGTCCATGTTAGCCGCACAGCAAATTGGGCACATCTAGGAGAATCCCTGTTATGGCACAGCCGCTCGTTATCGCCCCTTCCGTCCTTGCATCAGACTTTTCTAAGCTGGGGCAAGAAGTTCGTGATGTTGTTGAAGCTGGAGCCGACTGGATCCATCTGGATGTCATGGATGGCCACTTCGTTCCAAACATCACCTTTGGCCCGGACGTCATTGCAAAACTCCGCCCTCACACCGATAAAGTCTTCGACGCTCACTTGATGATCGAGCCATGTGATCCGTACCTTGAAGCCTTCGCAAAAGCTGGCTCGGACTACATCACAGTTCACGCAGAAGCGACCACCCACCTGCACCGCTCTTTGCAGGCAATCCGCAATCTGGGCAAAAAAGCAGGCGTTTCTCTAAACCCTGGCACACACGAAAGCTGCCTTGAGTACGTTCTGGACAGCGTTGACCTGATCCTTGTTATGACCGTGAACCCTGGCTTCGGTGGGCAGAAGTTTATCCACTCTCAAATCGAGAAGGTCGCCCGCATTAAAAGCATGATTGGTGACCGCCCAATCCGTATCCAGATTGATGGTGGCGTCACTCCTGAGACCGCTCCATTAGTCACCAAAGCTGGTGCTGACACACTGGTCGCAGGCTCAGCAGTTTTCAAGGGCGGCACAGTAGAGAGCTACCGCAAAAACATCGCAGCAATCCGCGCAGCTACTCAGGTCTGATATCTGGTCCTGAAATGAGAAAAGGCCGCCCCAAAGGCGGCCTTTTTTGTAGATGAGGTGGCTCTAATCCAATGAACTTGCAGCTTCCGCCGCAGCATTGATAAACAAAGTCGAATCCGTCCCAAACGTCATAAACTGATAACCAACAGCCTTTGAGTGCTGAAGATGCCCCTTGGAAACACAATAGATCCCGGCAATCTTCCCAGCCGCACGGGTTTTCTCCGCAATGTCTTTCTGCATCTCCAGCGAAGCGTCAGAAACAGGTTCCACGCGCTTCCCGCCAGAAACAGTCAATGATAGGTCAGCAGGCCCGACAAAAATGCCATCCAAACCATCAACAGCCAGAATGTCTTCAAGCGCTTCATAGGCCTCTGGCGTCTCAATCATGGCAATTGCGAGCGTCTTTTCATCTGCCGAAGCGAAGTAATCATCCATGGAAACACCGGTTGCCATAGTTGCCCCAACAGCACCATAGCTACGCGCACCCAACGGCGGATACTTGCAGAATTCCACCAGCTTCTTTGCGTCGTCCACTGAGTTGATCATCGGCGCGATTATCACTTCAGCGCCCACATCCAACAACCAGCTGGCATTTTTAAAGTCGTCGACACAGATTCGTGCAACAGCATGCCCGCCACCATTAATGATCTCTTTGATAGAATCACGCGCTTCAGCGGTGGTCAGCAAACCATGTTGCAAATCCAGCGTGATTGCTTTGTAGCCGCCTCTTAAAAACAGATCAGAAAATATTGGGGAAGGCAGGCTTGCCCACGCGCTCACAATGGTTTGCCCTGCTCTCAATTTTTCTGCCAGACACTTATTCTCAGTCATTCAATGCCTCATCTGATTAAGCACAGGCACCATCAACCACGCAGCACCAGCTCTAAAACAAAACTATCATTCAAACAAAAAAGCCGTCTCCCTGAAAATAATCAAGGGAAGACGGCAAATTCTCTAGTTTAAGGGCTCTCTTGGTGAGCCTGCTTAAGGAGTGCAGCTTATGCTTCCTCAGCAACTTCCTTTTTCGCAACAGCCATCAGCTCTTCCATAGTGCGGCGAATCTGGTGTTCAGACTGCTCAACACTTGCATCTGCAAAATCTTTAGAAATACGAGCAAAAATGTCTTCGTCGCCTGGCTCTTTAAGATCCGTTTGGACGATCTTTTTGGCGTAATCTTCTGCGATGTCTCCGGCCAAACCAAGCTTCTCAGCAGCCCACTGGCCCAGCAGCTTATCGCGCCGTGCAGTAGCCTTGAAAGCAAGCTCAGAACCCATTGCAAAACTGCCTTCAAACGCATCAGCTCGTTTGTCAAACGTGCTCATCTATTCCCTCCTAGCTCAGACAATGTAAAAAGGTCCCTCCCCTCTTACAAGCCACGCTATAACTTACGTAAATCATTGTACGCAACTTCTATTTGCAGGTCAAAAGCCATTAGTTGTAGTCAGCAGCATTTCAGAGAGCGTTGACGCCATTCGAATTACCCATTTGTGCTTTATCAAAAAGTCGGTTAAGTTCCGCGCCGCATAGCGGGATCGCGATTTTCGCAATGACGAAAGATGCGAAAACCAGTGCTGGAGGGTCATTCGCAGCATTTTTGCTCGAATGTTTTGCAAGGCAAGTGGTTTAAGCCTCGACGTCACCCGTACGACTTGTTCTACAAACGCAATGGTAAGTGCCTATGAACCGCCGTCGGCGAATTTACGAAGGCAAGGCCAAGATTCTCTATGAGGGTCCTGAGCCGGGAACGCTGATTCAGCACTTCAAAGATGATGCTACAGCCTTCAACAACGAAAAGCATGAAGTCGTTGATGGAAAGGGTGTCCTGAACAACCGGATTTCTGAGTACATTTTCAACAATCTGAATAACATGGGCATTCCAACCCATTTTATTCGCCGGTTGAACATGCGCGAGCAGCTGATCCGTCAGGTCGAAATCATTCCGATCGAAGTCGTTATCCGCAACGTTGCTGCAGGTTCTCTGTGCAAACGCCTGGGATTGGAAGAAGGCACTCAGCTTCCACGCTCCATTATCGAGTTCTACTACAAGAACGACGAACTTGGAGATCCGCTGGTTTCTGAAGAACACATCACCGCTTTTGGTTGGGCCGCTCCTCAGGAGCTTGATGACATCATGGCACTCGCCATCCGCATCAACGACTTCCTGTCCGGTCTGTTCATGAGCGTCGGTATTCGCCTCGTTGACTTCAAGATCGAACTTGGACGTCAGATCGAAGGCGACATGATGCGTATCGTCCTCGCGGACGAGATCTCTCCAGACAGCTGTCGCTTGTGGGACACTTCCACAAACGACAAGATGGATAAGGACCGGTTCCGCCAGAACATGGGCGGTATGGTTGAAGCCTATCAGGAAGTAGCCCGCAGGCTTGGTATCCTGATCGACAACGACCGCCCGGGACATTCTGGACCAGTGCTAGTCAAATAATCAATGAACGGGCCCCTGCGGCCCGTTTTGCATTTTTGGGGCAAGCAAACTACCGCACGGGTATTGAACTATCTCACTACCTGCGCTCATTTTCACTTCCCCAGTATAGATTCCCGCGTTATGAACGCGCGCAAAGAACGGATTTTCGCGGCAGGCGCAATGCAAACCGCTTGAATCTCTCATTTTGGTAAGGAAGGACCAGTTAGAACCATGAAGGCACGTGTGACCGTCACTCTTAAGAACGGTGTTCTCGATCCCCAGGGCAAAGCAATCGAAGGCTCCCTTGGTTCTCTTGGTTTTGAAGGCGTTGAAGGCATCCGCCAGGGTAAAGTGTTTGACCTTGAATTGGCGGATCGCACCGATGCTCAGGCAAAAGCTGACATTGAAGCCATGTGCGAACAGCTACTGGCAAACACCGTCATCGAAAATTACTCGATCGAGCTTCTCTAGAGCGCGTTCCATGTGATTGAACTCAATCACATGGCAAGAATTCGCTCAAAAGTAAGTTGTATCCGATAGCAGAATCTGCGAGGGCATAAACGTGCAAGACGATACAGGCCGGATCATCCGGTTCATGGTTATCAAAGCGATCATCTTTATTGGCTTGCCCGCTGCCCTCTCTGTTCTTGCGGTGTTTTTACTTCTGTAAAATCTCGTCTGTAACAAGCGGCCCTCCATCCAAGAGGAAACATTCATGAAATCCGCAGTGATCCTATTCCCCGGTTCCAACCGGGATCGCGATATGATCAAAGCGCTGGAGCAGATCTCCGGCCAGTCTGTTGCCACGGTATGGCATACTGAAACTGAACTGCCAGAAGCAGACCTTTATGTCCTGCCAGGCGGCTTCTCTTACGGCGATTACCTGCGCTCAGGTGCGATTGCAGCACGCTCCCACATCATGCCAGCTCTCAAAACTGCGGCAGATCAAGGACGTCACGTTCTCGGCGTATGTAACGGTTTCCAGATGCTGACTGAGGCAGGCCTGTTGCCAGGTGCGTTGATGCGCAATGCATCCCTCCACTTCGTGTGTAAGGAAGTTATGCTGGAAACCACCAGCACCAACAGCGCCTTCACATCGCACATGGAAAAAGGCAAAGTTTGGCGCTGTCCGGTTGCACACCATGACGGCAACTACTTTACTGATGCTGAAACCCTGAAAGAACTCGAAGGCGAAGGCCGCGTCGCATTCCGCTATGCTGACGGTACCAACCCCAATGGTTCTCTCAACGACATTGCAGGCATCACCAGCGCCAAAGGCAATGTTCTCGGCATGATGCCTCACCCGGAAAATCTTATCGAAGATCTTCATGGTGGCCTCGAAGGCCGCGCTCTGTTTGAAAGCGTAATGCAAAGCCTCGCTGCTTAATCAACAAAGCCAACAAGTTTTAGAACCCGGGATGCTCAGCACTCCGGGTTTTTTATTGTCTGAAGTCCTTAAATGAACGCAAAGCCAATCCCGGTCAGGCCAAGCAGCACTACAACCACCCATGGCGGCGATTTGAAAGAGACCAGCAGAACAAATCCGCAAAGCGCAGCTGCAAAGTCTTTCGCCTCTAAGATCGCGCTGGTCCAGACAGGCGCATATAAGGCCGCTCCAAGAACACCAACAACAGCCGCATTTGCACCAGCCATGATGCCACGTGCAGAAGGTGTCTGACGCAGCACAGCCCAGTAAGGCAGACCGGCAATCAAAAGTAACGCTCCTGGCAGGAAGATGCCCAGCAACGCTATGCTTGCTCCAATCCACGCTGCATAGCCAGTCTGCATTTCAGCGCCCAGATATCCGGCAAATGTAAACAAAGGCCCCGGCACGGCTTGCGTCGCGCCGTACCCGGCAAGGAAAGAGCTCTCACTCACCAGTCCTTTGCCAACCACTTCAGCTTCCAGCAGTGGCAATACCACATGCCCTCCACCAAACACGAGCGAACCGGAATGGTAGAAGCTGGCAAACACACCCAGCAACGGATCAACAATAACATCACTCAGAACGGGTAGACCAAAAAGCAGCACAGCAAATAAAATGACAGAAAGCAGCCCAACCCGACGTCTAGGAGCAAATAGAACCTCATGCACCACGGCTTTGGGCTCCGAGCGGCAAAACAAAAAACCTCCCAGACCACCAGCCACAATCGCCGCAATTTGCCCTCCGGCACCACCGAAGGCAACAACAAGAACCACTGCCAGCACAGCAAGCCCGGCTCTGAGCTGATCCGCACAAAAGTTGCGTGCCATCCCCCAGACAGCCTGAGCAACAACAGCAACAGCAACCAGCTTGAGGCCATGAATCAGCCCCATGCCGACAGGCCCTTCAAAAGCGCTCGCCCAATAGGCAAATCCAAAGAGCAGCAAGGCTGACGGAGCAGTAAAGGCAAAGAACGCAGCCAAAGCTCCCAGTGGTCCCGCCCGCATAAGTCCAAGCCCAAACCCAACCTGACTGCTGGCCGGTCCCGGTAGGAACTGACACAACGCAACCAAATCACCATAGGCTTCTTCGGAAAGCCACTTCCGGCGCTTCACGATCTCCTCGCGAAAATAACCCAGATGAGCAATCGGCCCACCAAACGACGTCAAACCCAGCTTTAGAAAGGTAACAAAAACCTCCAGCGCATGACCTTTGGCATGCACTTCAGGAAGGTTGGTCGGGCGTTCTGTAAAACTCATGCACAGCTCAATTGTATTCTGAAAAGAAAGCGGAGCAGCATATAAAGCAGAGATGTGACATTAGGACAAACACGCAGAACGCATCCGTTTTAAGCAGCCACACCTGTTTTCAATGCAACATTACGAGGAAGCTCATTGTAACGCCGTTGATAGGCCCGCGACAATGCCGTTGGTGAAGCAAACCCAACCCGCGCAGCAACGCTTTTCAGAGGGCGCCCAGCCTCTAGGTCCAATTTAGCCAATGCCAGCCGCCAGTTGCTCAAATACGACCCTGGCGTCTCCCCCATGACCTCCTTGAAGTGCACAGCAAACTGTGTGCGCGACATGCCAGCAACTTCTGCAAGACTTTCCAGACGCCACTGCTTGGAAGGATCTTCATGAATGGCAACAAGCGCTTGCGCTAGATTAGGATGAGCCAATCCGGCAATCAAACCACTGCAAGCAACACCGGACCGCACCGCATGACGCAGCAGCCGGATCACCACCACTTCACACAAGCGATTAATCACAGCGGCACTTCCGCACCGAGGCGAAAGCACTTCTTCCACCACCAATGTAGCAAGGCTCTCCAGTTCTGGCGCATCCTTGAGATAGATCTCCACGTAATCAGGCAAAGCTGTACTCAGCTGAGACCCCGGCCCGCCAAACTCAACCCGAGCTCCGGCAAGAACAACAGTATCCTCGCAGATACGCTTAACTTCAGTGGGGTTATTGGGACTGGCGGGAAGAAACACAAGCTTCCGGAAACCTTGCATACACCGAAGAATAAAAAAGTTGCCCTGAAGCACCTCATCCTCAGTGTTTTTAAGAATATGTGCCTCCACTTTAAAGCGTTCAATAAGCGAAGAAAGGCGATCGTATCGCAGCTCTCTCGGTTTCACCTCAGCAAGTGCAGTGGCCATATCCGAACTCTCAGTCAGTTATTTCGAACAAAAAGCAATTAAACGTTCAATATCATATCAAATAGAAATCGACCACTGCTAATTGCCCTTTCAAAAAGTCGAATTGAGCAAAGCTACAAAAAGAAAATTTAGCTCAGGAGAATAACAATGCTTATCCCTCGCAAGCCAGTCCCAAGCTTATCTGCGAACCTTCTTGGTGGTGGTACATTCGATCTGTCAGCCGATGCTTCTGACTTTGCCACTCTGGTCGTTTTTTACCGTGGTCTGCACTGTCCCATTTGTGCGACCTACCTAAAAGAACTGGAACGCCTGACACCAGAGTTTGAGGAACGTGGTGTAAAAACCATCGCCCTCTCAACCGATACAGAGGACCGTGCCCAAACATTTTCCAATGCGATTAAAGCAGACAAACTGCGCGTTGGTTATGGCGTTACTCTGACAAAAGCACGTGAATGGGGCCTGTTCATTTCAGCAGGTCGCGGAAAAACGTCTATCGGTATCGAAGAGCCAGGTCTCTTTGCTGAACCAGGCCTGTTCTTTGTAAAGCCTGACGGCACTCTCTACTTCGGGAATGTGCAGACTATGCCATTTGCACGTCCTGACTTTAAACCAATGCTCGGTGCTCTCGACTTCTGCATCAAGAATGATTATCCCGCTCGCGGTGAATACACCGGGGCTCTTTAATCAATTGTACCACAAACACTTTTCTTGATGCACAGAGAGGCTGTGATTTCACAGCCTCTCTTTTTTATATTCTTTTAGCAGCAGCTTTACGGGCTTTTTTGCGGTTTATATGTTCAATATCAGGGAAGTCCGCTCCCTGCCAAATACGAATAACAACCAGAACAATCATTGCAATAACAGCGCCTAGAATGACCCCAACGAGCCGGTCAATTACTTGAGTGAAGTTGTCGACAGGCCCGGCAGAGGCGAGCGCAGCAATAACAAACGCATACCCACCTTGCGTACCTGCATAGGCCCAATAGCTCTTGCCATGATGTACAGATGCTAGAAAAAACAAACCTATTCCCAGCAATAAGGCCCACCAGAAAAAAGATTGCAGCCCAAGGCCAATGAGCCCAAATCCCATAAGTCCCCCGATGAAGCAGCCCAAGCTTCTGTTCAGAGCAAACTTCTTCACCGACACCACCGGCCCATAAAGCACAACAAGTGACGTGATGATGATCTGCACCATGGCCGCCAAGTCATGACCGACGTAAATAATTGGTGCAATCATCGCAACAGCTGCCCCACTCAGGCACAACGCGAACACCCAGCTCTTGTCCATAGTGTCGATATTGGGGGTCAAAAAAGGACCAACCCCAACACCTATTGAAGTCTCTTCAAGGAAAAAATAGGAGACTGCAGCAGCCGTCATAACACCAATTGCAACCGTTATCGTTCGATCAACCATCAGGTAGAACAGTCGATCAATCTCGATGAGAGAGATGTAAACAGCCAACATCGCAGTCACAATACCCATTAACCATGCATAGGCATAGTTGGGGCTCGCCATACGTTTATAAATTGCAAGTGCAGCCAAAGAACCAACTGCAATCATCTGAAAAATCTCATAGTTTTTAACAGCGACCGCGATCCAATACCCAGTGAACCCGCCTGCAACGGTTCCGATGACACGTTGCAGGCCCTTACGCCACACATTGGTCCAGTCTGCATTAGCCACCGTCATAGCTGACATCGCAGCCCACCATGGATCATCTGCATCCACCAACAGCGCAATGATAGAAGCCAGAGTGACCATCAGACTTGTACGAATACCAAAGGCATAGTTGAAAAACATCGTGCCTCCTTAATGCACAAGGAAGATGCGGGCATCTCCCCCATGCATTGGTTTGTGGCCCTTCAAAAACTCCCCCATATCAATCTCAACAGGAAACCTCTGAGAAAGGCGGATCCAATCTGTCGTCAACGGAATAAAAGGCAAGACACGCGGCATCTCGTCCATCCGTGAAACACCACGTCCAATGGACCTCACAGTGCCTTTGTGAATACGATAGGGATCACTGGAGACCTGAAAATAAACCGTCTGACCCGGAGTCAGCCGTGCAGCATGTCGTTCAATCAGGTTGGCAACAATTCTCCAGTTGCTGTTCGTGATAAGCCCCAGTTGAGGCACTCCTTCCAGCACATAGTTTCCAGGGTTAACCGAGTATTCGCTCACAACTCCGTCGACAGGAGACAAAAGCGAGGACTTGCGAAGATTATACTGCGCCAGAGCAGTGGCAGACTTTGATGCGTCATAGGTGGATCGCATCACTTCAACCTGGTGTGTTGCGGCACGCAGCATATCTCTGGCAGAATCTGTTTCTGCATTCGCCTCTTCCAGCGAAAGTGTAATGTTGTCGAGACGTTGCTGGGTCACAAAACCATTGTCTGTCAGCTCTTCAAAACGCTGCTGTTGTGCAGAAAGGTTAGCAACCTTCGCAACTGCAGCCGTCACAGATGCTTCGGCGACCTGAACTTCCGCTTCAGAACGACGAAGGTTTGCAAGAGCAGTTGCTTCATCCGCACGCGCTTGTTGAACCGCCAGAGCGAATGGTTCCGGGTCAATCTGCATCAACAGCTCACCGGCCCCTACTTTCTGGTTCCGGTCAACAGGAACTTCGGTAACAAACCCAGAGATTTCAGGAGATACCAAAACCACATCTGCAGAAACATAAGCATCAGCAGTGTAGGTGAAGAAATAATCTATGATCATATAAGCGCCGATCAAGGCGCATGCGCCTAAGATCACCTTGATCGGACCACTTATATGATAAATGCCTCCAGGCACCCTTTATCTCCGCTCACCTGACACTACGCAAAACATAAGTATCGGCGAATTCTTGTTAGACAAACCAGCGTCAAACACTGGCAAAAGGCGCCCATTTGGAGGCACGAGAAAGCATCGCAAATGAGGGTTTTAAAATCATGAAAACCATCCCTCTAAATTCAAAGTAGGTAGTAAATACAGTAAGTTAACGAAGATTTCTGAAATATGAAGTTTTTACACGTGCTCGTTGCAGAACGCGAAACAAAAACCTAACCAGTTCAAAAGGTCGTCGTTGAAAGGGGATCAGCAGGTGTGGTTGCATCGCGAAAACGCATAGGCTTGGCCCAGTTGTCAGGCAAACCTGCAAAGGACTATCTGTGATGCCCCCCCTCGCGAAAAGAATTGCCGTCCTCGGAACCGTTTTCGCCACCACGTTTGCAGCGACAACACTCAGCGCCAATGCAGCACAGGTTAATGCTCGAGCCGCAAGCTTCTCCCACACAGGCCAGTTGGCCACCTTTGGCCTCTACAACAACGCAATTGTGACGGATCAGCTCAATCTTAAGCGCATCAACGCTGATTATATCTTCTTAAGCGATAACCCAGAGGACCCTTTTGACTTTGTATCAGGCAGTTGCTTCGGAGGCGCTGTCGTCAAAAACATGCAGGTCCAAGGCGGTGGCGTCTGCAGTTTAAAAGATAAGAATGGAACGCCCTTCGCTCTCAGTTATGAAATCACGACAGTTAAGAGTGGAACCTACTCCGGCAACTGGGCAATCCTTGGCGGTGATCAAAAATGGGACACAGCCAAAGGCAACGGCACATGGAGCAGAATGGCCCTTCCCAATAAGTCCATGTCCGTCACCACAATTCAGGGCGAAATAACCTTCTGACAACCCCAAAATCGCCAATCAGAGGTGAAAATTTTTTCAGTCAATTCAAGAAATTACAACCTGCTTATTTTCCAACAAAGCGACTTGACGTTAAGCTGCAAAAAACCATGCCCTGGCAGCAAAAAAACCAAAAAAACGGTGTCTACAGTTTCCATTTTCCTATGAATCCTGTTAAGCAGCCCGTGACATTTGGCCCCGGCGCACTGCGCCCAAATTTTCTGAGTGTGATGATCCAAAATAGCGTCAAGATCACCCCCGAACTCATTGAGGCCCACGGTCTTAAGGAAGATGAATATGCTCGCATCCTGGAGCTGATTGGCAGAGAGCCAACCTTCACCGAGCTGGGAATTTTCTCCGCAATGTGGAACGAGCATTGCTCTTACAAATCCTCCAAGAAATGGTTGAAGACACTCCCGACCACCGGACCTCGTGTTATTCAGGGACCGGGCGAGAATGCAGGCGTTGTCGACATCGATGACGGGCAGGCAGTCGTCTTTAAGATGGAAAGCCACAACCATCCGTCTTACATCGAGCCATATCAGGGCGCAGCAACTGGCGTTGGTGGTATTCTGCGCGACGTGTTCACCATGGGGGCACGTCCGGTCGCAGCCATGAACGCTCTGCGCTTCGGTGAGCCAGATCATCCGCGCACCCGCCACCTCGTGTCCGGTGTTGTCTCCGGTGTAGGTGGATACGGCAACTCCTTCGGTGTCCCGACAGTGGGCGGCGAAGTTGAGTTCCACAAATCCTATAACGGAAACTGTCTGGTCAACGCATTTGCAGCGGGCCTTGCCGATTCTGACAAGATCTTCCTGTCTGAAGCAAAAGGGGTTGGCCTCCCGGTCGTATACCTCGGTGCCAAAACAGGTCGCGACGGTGTTGGCGGCGCCACAATGGCATCCGCTGAGTTTGATGATTCCATTGAAGAGAAACGTCCAACTGTTCAGGTTGGTGATCCATTCACTGAAAAGTGCCTGATGGAAGCCTGCCTTGAACTGATGAAGACCGGCGCAGTCATCGCCATTCAGGACATGGGCGCAGCTGGCCTCACCTGTTCAGCCGTTGAAATGGGCGCAAAGGGTAACCTCGGCATCGATCTGGATCTCGACAAAGTCCCAGCCCGCGAAGAGAACATGAGTGCCTATGAGATGATGCTCTCTGAAAGCCAGGAGCGCATGCTCATGGTTCTAGAGCCATCCAAGGAAAAAGAAGCCGAAGCCATCTTCACCAAGTGGGGACTGGACTTCGCAATCTGCGGCGTAACCACAGATACCCTGCGCTTTGTTGTGAAGCAGCACGGTGAAGTCATGGCCGATCTACCAATCAAGGAACTCGGCGATGAAGCGCCTGAGTATGATCGCCCATGGACACAGTGGCCTGAGCCGGAAGAAATTGCAGCAGCCAATGTTGAAGAGCCAGCAGACTACAAAGAAGCTCTGCTGAAGCTTATCGGTGGCGCTAACGGGTCTTCCCGCCGCTGGGTCTACGAGCAATACGACACCCTCATTCAGGGCAACTCCGCAGCAACTCCGGGCGGTGACGCTGGCGTAATCCGCGTGGACGGAACAGACAAGGGTCTGGCATTCTCCGTAGACGTGAACCCGCGCTATTGCTACGCAAACCCATATGAAGGCGGCAAGCAGGCAGTTGCAGAAACCTACCGCAACCTGTCCGCAGTTGGGTCCCTTCCGCTGGCAATCACCGACAACCTGAACTTCGGCAATCCCGAAAAGCCTGAGATCATGGGCCAGTTCGTTGGCTGCTTGAAAGGCATCGGTGAAGCGTGCGAAGTATTGGAAACTCCGATCGTCTCCGGTAACGTGTCTTTGTACAATGAAACCTACGGCGAAGGCATTCTGCCAACACCTGCAATCGGCGGTGTTGGCCTGCTTAAAGACGTGACCAAGCGCGTTGGCAGTGCGTTTGTCAGCACTGGTGAAACCATCATCGTGCTGGGTGGCAAAGGCAAGCACCTCGGTTCATCTCAGTACCTGCAGGAAGTTCTGGGCAGCGATGAAGGTGCCCCTCCTTCAGTGGACTTGGAAGCTGAAAAGCTTACCGGAACGTTCGTACGTGAAGCCATCACCGCGGGCCGTATCACAGCAGCTCATGACATCTCGTCTGGCGGCCTTGCTGTTGCTCTTGCGGAAATGGCCATCAAAGGCAAGCTCGGTGCTACTGTAAAAATCACCGGCGAACATCCTCATGCCATTCTGTTTGGCGAAGATCAAAGTCGCTATGTTGTGACTGTGGCAGAGGAAAAGCTCGCTGCCTTCTTGGAAGATGCGATCGACGCTGGTATCAGCACGGAAGAAATCGGTAAGACTGGAGGTGATACTCTTGTTCTTGGTGAGAAAATCAGTGCATCAGTTGAAGAGCTGAACAATGCTTTCGAGGGATGGTTCCCGCATTTTATGCAGGCGAGCTGATACTCGTCCACCGAACTGCTAAACTGAGTTCTAAATAAGATTCGCTTCCCTCCTCATTTGGGTGAGGGAAGCAGCCAAACAGAAGCAACCCAGTCGGGCAAGGAGGCATACCCATGGCCATGGACGCAGGCGAACTACAAAACCTTATCAAAGAGGCTTTGCCAGACGCACACGTGGAAATCAGAGATCTGGCAGGTGACGGCGACCATTACGCCGCTGTCGTTATCTCGGAGAGTTTCCGCGGCAAATCCCGCGTACAGCAGCACCAGTTGGTGTATCAGGCTCTTAAGGGTAAAATGGGCGACGATTTGCACGCATTGGCGTTGCAGACCTCTGCTCCGGAATAACAAAACTAAGGCAGTGCGACCTTTCTCTTGCATTATCCCTGCAAGTTCCCATATGAGTGCCGCACTACGAACAATATACAATCACGGTCACCGGGCTTTGACCCCGGTCGAGCGAAAGGAACTCGACGACATGAGCGATATCCAAAGCTGGATCAAAAACGAAGTAGAAAACAACGATGTAGTGCTCTTTATGAAAGGCACTCCAAACTTCCCACAGTGTGGCTTCTCCGGCCAGTCTGTGCAGATTTTGGATTACATCGGCGTAAAATACGTCGGTCATAACGTTCTGGAAGACGATAGCCTCCGTCAGGGCATCAAAGATTATAGCCAGTGGCCAACAATCCCACAGCTCTACGTCAAAGGCGAGTTCGTTGGTGGCTGTGATATTATCCGTGAAATGTTCCAGTCTCAGGAACTTCAGGCTCTGTTCTCAGAAAAAGGCATCGAGATCGCACCAGCTGCATAAATCTCTGCTGACCATAAAATTTATAAAACGGGCCTTCACACGGAGGCCCGTTTTTTGTTGTCAGGCACTCAAAACCATTAGGTTATTCTGCAAGCATTCCTCCAAAGCAGGCAGCATATGTTTAAGACCATTGTTTTCGATTTGGATGGCACAATTTGTCATCACAAAGCATCCTACCCGAAAATGTTCTTTGAGATTTTTGGTGAGCAGTTCAACAAGCACAGCGACACTTGGCTACGCCACATGCTGCACAATGGCGAGCACACCGGGTTGGAGGCTGTGCAGTCCTGTTTCCCAGACATGCGGGCTGACGAACAGGAGCATGCACTGGCAACGTTCACCCAGAGGTGGGCGGAGGCACAAACTCCTTTCTCTGGCATTTTTGAAGCAATCGCACTTTTGAAGGCAAACTTTGACTGCCAGATTTGTGTCATGACCAATGGCCCTTCAAATTTCCAATGGGCTGTCATGAGCAAACTTGGAATTCTGGATCACGTCGACTTTGCGTACGCCAGTGGTGATACATTCCCGGCGAAATGCAAACCAAGCGTATCCCTTCTTCGCAAGCTTGAGAACAAACACGACTTTATCGCGGAAACAGCTCTGTTCATTGGCGATAATCTGGAAAAAGACATCAAGCCCGCCCGCGAAGCAGGTTGGAGTACACTCCATGTTGCTCCCCACGATCAAAAAGCAGATGCCCTACCCCTCAAAAACTTCACAGAAGCAATAGCGCAGGCAGAGTGCTTAGAGGTTAACTGGAGTAGCCTGACCGCTTAACCTTCCTGAACGCTGAATGAACACACCTCTCAGAGCTCTCTCACATTCCCCTTGCTAAAACAGTCTCATCAACAGTTCATCGGGGGATGAGAGATGCAAGTTTATCTGAGAGTTTTGCTCCTAGGCGTAATCACAGGCACCACGATGGGTGCAGTCGCCGCGGCTATTACGCCAACCACGAAGGAAGGCCTCGCCCGTTACGAGTGCAACCACATAACCGTGTTCCAAAAGCCGTCTCTACTAAACGGCCCTGACGCCTGTAAGTACTATGGGGGGATGAAGTGAGAACTCAGCTGCACTCATACTGCTGCTTCACCACGGTGATAACACCGTCTCGTAAGTTAAAGCGCTCAGTCAGCTTGCTACAGCTATCACACAGTGGAACGATCTGAGCGCGACTTCCGCTCAGCCATCTCAGGTGTGATCCTTGGGTGGGTTTTTTATGACATTCTGTATTGCTGCAGGTAGATGGCCAGTCACGTTTTGAATGCCTGATCCAGTGCAACTTCCAGGAACCGCACTGACAGGATTGATCAGCAGTATCTCTCTGCTTTTTCCATCCAATACCGTTCAAGCCATCAATGACCATATTCATAGTTACCTCCAATGCCTTTCGTGGAAAATTCACATCGAGAAACTAAAAAAATATCACCACGTTAAACCGCAGCTTAATCGCTGAAATTCTGTCTTAATTCGACTTTAGTTACAGGATCTGGATACAATCTTTATTGAATAGGTAAAATCGCGTAGTTTTTGCAATTATTTCTCGCGATTTACGTATTTTTATTACCTAACAAGAATTTAAAATACTGCAGGGAATCTCCGGGAACACTGAAAATCAAACACCATTGAGACAACGAAACTGGTTGATTTGCTCAGCCATTTCTTCTGGAGATTGCTTGTAGGTGCCTGGCAACACCCCATCAACGCCCAATCCACGCACGGCTTGAGCATAGGGAAACTTCCGCTTCCCCTTCAAATCGAGCACAACGCGTTTGGCCAGCTTAAACCCCATAAAGCTGAGTTGCTTTACATCCACACTCTCAATCTCATTCCAGGCCAATCTGCGCTTAATGAGAGCACGGTGATAAACAATCCCGTCTTTTCCAATCTCGGTATAATTGAGCGAAGGAAGATGAAAGATGCAAGCAGTGCCAAGTGCAATGGTAATGCCAATCAGAAAGAATGTGGTGATGCTTATGCCAAACACCTCTTCAAGCAACGGAGAGAGATCTGCAAACCCTCGCAACTGTGAGAACACCACAAACATCAGCGCGGTAAAGACGTTCTGCAAAACCAAAGCCGTGTTGCGTGCCCGAAATCGAAGTGGTGTCATGTCTCTATCCAATCCAACTGATCAATCTATCGGAAAAAAGCAAAAACCGCTCCATCAAAGGATGCAGCGGTTTAGAATTACAGCAGTTAAGCCAAATGACTAAAACTCATTGCCAAACAGTTTCTCAGTCATCGCAGCAGCAGCGGAGCAAGGTTCCTGATCACTCTCTCCCTGCTCACCCGTATTAGGACGCAGGCCAACAAAGTCAAACACCTGTGCATCATGTAAATGAGATGGACGCACATGCGCCAGAGCACGAGCCATAATGCCCAGCCGGCCTGGCGTCTCCTTCTCCCACTGTTGCAACATCTTCTTCACCTGAACACGCTGCAAGCCATCCTGTGAGCCACACAGGTTGCAAGGAATGATTGGGAAATCCATTGCCTTGGAGAACTTCTCGATATCCGCTTCAGAGGAGTTCATCAGCGGACGCAGCACCATCAGGTCACCTTCATCATTCACCAGCTTTGGCGGCATGGATGCCATACGACCACCAAAGAACATGTTCATCATAAAGGTTTCCAAAGCATCGTCCCGGTGATGCCCCAGCACAATTGCCTCACAGCCTAGCTCACGCGCAGTGCGATATAAAATACCGCGGCGCAGGCGAGAGCACAGGGAACAATAAGTAGACGTTTCAGGCAGCTTGTCGGTCACAATGCCGTAGGTGTTCTCGCGCACAATCTTGTTCGGGATCTGGTAGCGCTCAAAGAACTCGGGCAGGATGTGTTGCGGGAAATCCGGCTGGGACTGGTCAAGATTGCAGGCGATCAGGTCAACAGGAAGAAGACCGCGCCACTTCAGATCCATCAAAACAGCAAGCAGAGTGTAGCTGTCTTTACCACCAGAAAGACAGATGAGCCATTTGGTTTTCTCCGGGCTCGCCCCATCCGGAACCATCTTATAGTCAGAGATTGCCTGACGAGTTTCACGCAGCAACCGTTTACGCAGTTTTTTGAACTCAACCGAACTTGGCACCTCACGGAAAAGTGGATGACACTGTGAATCAAAACTCTTGTCCTCAGCGGCTGTATCAGTGGCGTGTTCTGCGCTTAACTGGCTCATGGCGTTATCTTATCTTCACTCGTTCTCAATCATACAATGGCGAATGCAATATGCTGCGGGAGGAATAGCACCACCAAAAGAAAAGGGCCACCCAAAGGGCAGCCCAAATCAAATCCTTCAGGATCAAACCTATTAGCGGGAATAGAATTCCACAACCAGGTTTGGTTCCATCTGAACTGGGTAAGGCACGTCGCCAAAAGCAGGAACACGAGCAAATGTCGCGGTCAGCTTGTTGGTGTCAACGTCAAGGTAGTCAGGAACGTCGCGCTCAGCGGACTGTACTGCTTCCAGTACGATTGCCAGCTGCTTGGACTTTTCACGAACTTCAATAACGTCACCAGGCTTACACATGTAAGAACCGATGTTTACGCGGCGACCGTTTACGTTCACATGACCGTGGTTGATGAACTGACGAGCAGCAAACACAGTGAGAACGAATTTTGCGCGGTAAACAACTGCGTCAAGACGGCACTCGAGAAGACCGATAAGGTTTTCAGAAGTATCACCGCGCTGACGGGAAGCTTCATCATAAGTCTTACGGAACTGTTTCTCAGAGATGTTGCCGTAGTAGCCTTTCAGCTTCTGTTTAGCGCGCAGCTGCACACCAAAGTCAGAAAGCTTACCCTTACGACGCTGACCGTGCTGGCCTGGGCCATATTCACGACGGTTCGCAGGGCTTTTAGGACGACCCCAGATGTTTTCACCCATCCGACGGTCTAGTTTATACTTGGCGCTCTGGCGCTTAGACATCGCAGTTTCCTTAGCGTTTATCTGTAATTTTAAAGGAAACGCGCCCTCCTTTTCCTTCACAAACCCAAGGCTCATAAAGATTGACAGCGGTCCTGGCAAATAGCGCATGCCGAACCACACGGGTGCGTAAAATCAAAGCGGCTCCATAGGAACCGCCATGAACAGCGCATTCCTATTGAAATTGCTCGCAAGAGTCAACGGAATATGACAGCAAACAGCTGAGAAATAAGAGCACTATCAATAGCGCCTTTGCGCTTCTTCGCCACGCTCTTTGCTCCAGATCGTAGCATCAACACCATCTGCAAGTTCAGGATGTTCGGCAATATCAAACATAGGCTCCTTCCCTTCCTTAAGCTGCTTAATGTAATCCTTGGTAATCAAGGACACCTTTGGCGCCAGAAGCACAATCGCAATCAGGTTGATTGTCGCCATCACAGCCATAGCGGCATCCGCTGCGTTGAATACAGTATCGACTGTCTGCAAAGTACCCCAAAACACCATTGCCAGCGAAAGAACACGAAGGATTGTGAGCCCCGGCTTCCAGCCATGCTCCAGATAAATCATGGCATTTTCCGCATACGAGTAATTCGCCACAATCGAGGTGAATGCAAAGAACAGGATCGCAACAGCGATGAAGTAGACACCAAAGTCGCCCACATGTGCTTCCGCCGCAGATTGTGTCAACGATATACCCGTCACACCTGTTGTTGGGTCGTAGATGCCGGAAAGCAGGATAATCAATGCGGTCGCAGTACAGATCACGATCGTATCAATGAAAACACCCAGCGCCTGCACAAAGCCCTGTGAAGCAGGATGATGCGGATCAGGAACAGCTGACGCAGCAATGTTTGGCGCAGACCCCATGCCAGCTTCGTTGGAGTAAAGACCACGGCGGACACCGTTCAGCAGCGCTGCCATCACACCACCAGATATCCCGCCAACCGCTTCTTCAAGGCCAAAGGCATGCGCGACGATACTCCACAGAACACCGGGCACTTCTTCGTAATTTGCAGCCAGAATACCAAACGCGATCACCACATAAGCAATCGCCATAAACGGAACGACAACCTCTGCAAAGTGCGCGATCTTCCGCAGGCCACCAAAGATGACCAGCCCAGCGGCTAAAACGAGCACAACACCAGTGACGATTTCCGGCATATCAAATGCACTATTCATAGCATCTGCAATGGAGTTGGACTGCACGGCGGAAAACACGATGCCAAAAGCAAAAATCAAAGCAATTGCAAAGATATGACCAAGCAATTTGCTTTTAAGACCAGCGGCCATGTAAACCGCCGGACCACCGCGAAACTGGCCGTCGTCATCTTCAACCTTATACAGCTGGGCCAACGCGCTTTCTGCATAAGCTGTCGCCATACCAACCAAAGCAACCATCCACATCCAGAAGATCGCCCCCGGCCCGCCCAGCGTCAACGCAACAGCAACCCCTGCGATGTTGCCGGTGCCAACACGGGACGCCAGACTGGTACACAAAGCCTGAAACGGGCTAATCCCGTTGCGATCTTCATGCCTCGATTTGAGAAGAACGCTGAAACACTGCCCAAAATAACGAAACTGGATAAAGCCTAATCGAAACGTGAAAAACACACCAACGGCAAGCAAGCCATAAAGCAGAACGTAATTCCAAAGGATGGTATTGGTGTAATCGACAACAGTATTGATGATATCCAAGGCTTCGACTCCAGCAAATCCGCAGGTGCCGACTGGTTATCAAAACAAATTCAAGATCCGCCTAGAACAACCAATTAAATAAGAGAGGATTTGAGCCAAGGCAGGCAACACTCCAGCAACCTATACGCTTACAAGAGAGAACCTCAGTTGGTCAGGAAAAACAGATCCTCGCACCCAGTCGCCACAGATTTCGACCCCACTACCTGAACCAGCCGTCTGGCAATTGCGGGCGCCGGATCAATCCACGTGACGGGCCAGGGAGCCACCAGCTCCATCTCTTCCTGCAAAAAAGGATAGTGAGTGCATCCAAGCACAACGCAGTCGGTGCGTTGGCCGTCTTTCTTGACAAAGCAAGGCTCAATTTCCTGCCGCAAGCGATCAAGGTCAACTGCGCGGCCTGCCAGCTTGTCTTCTGCAAGTGCAGCAAGACCAGTCGCCCCAACAAGTGCAATATGGTGCTCAGCCGCAAACTCGATGATCAGATCCTGCGTGTAGTCGCGCTTCACAGTCCCCGGCGTTGCAAGCACTGCAAAAACGCCGCTTCGTGTTTGCTCGGCAGCCGGCTTTATAGCTGGAACTGTCCCAACCACAGGAACGCTCAACATCTCTCGTAAGCTCTTGAGCACAAGCGTCGAGGCCGTATTGCAAGCCACCACAACCGCGCTCGGTTGCCACGCCTCACTGACAGTCTGCACCAATGCGCATATGTGCTCACGCAGTGCCGCCGCATCCCAGTCGCCATAAGGGAAAGCAGCACGATCTGCCAGATACAACAATGCAGCATCAGGAAGCATTCGCTTGATCTCACGCTGCACCGACAGCCCCCCGATACCACTATCCAACACCAACACACGACCAGACGTATCCGCCCGCATATGCATTTGCTGAAATGGAACGACTGGGGAGCCGGTCAGCATCAATCTTTGTCCTTCACGCCATACTTCTCAAAGCAGGAAATCACACCACGCATGATACGCACTTCATTTTCGGTGAGATCTGCTTTCTGAAAGATGTTGCGCAGCCTACGAATTGTTACTGGCTTCTTTTCAATAGGACGAAAGAACCCGCGAGAATCCAGCCCTGCTTCCAGATGCTCAAACATCCGTTGAATGGACTCTTGTGTTGCAAGCTCTCCATCATAATCGTCCAAGGAGAAAGGCAGTGCACCAGCAGTCGCCACACGGCGCCATTCATAGGCACATACCAGAACAGCTTGGGCAATATTCAAGGACGCGTAGGTTGGATCAACCGGAAGGGTCACAATCTTATTTGCAAGCGCCACCTCGTCATTGTTCAGGCCCCAGCGTTCGCGGCCAAACATATAACCGGACGGGATCCCGCGTACGCCCTGGGCAACACTCTCAGTCGCGGCCTCATCAGGTCCAACAACAGGTTTTGGAATGTCACGGCTTCGTGCGGTCGTTGCAAAAACGAGTTTCAGATCGGCAACAGCTTCTTCAACACTGTCGAAAACCCGTGCTGCATCAATAACATGATGTGCCCGGCTGGAAGCTGAGCGTGCTTTCTCACTCGGCCAACCGTCGCGTGGGTTGATCAGGCGCAGGTCGTGCAGACCAAAATTGGCCATAGCACGAGCAACCATACCGATGTTTTCGCCAAGTTGAGGTTCACAAAGAACGACAACAGGAGGAATGGCATTGTTTGTTTCAGGAGTGCTTTCAGACATGCGGATCCTCTAGCCGATCACACCGGAAATTACCAGAGCCGTTTTGCCTCCCAGCCGTCTCAGCAAACGCAAATTCCTATCAGAATAAGCCTGCTGTTTTCCCTCGGCGACAAGTCACCACCTGCACCTCAGTCACATGATATGGCGTAGGAACTCTGACCAATCACGTAAAGAGGGTAAAATTCGGCGAATTCAATCAAGAGTAAAGCTGTGTTTTGCTGTTACCTAGAGTGTTAGCCATTTCAATGCAGCCTCTGAATGGCATGACCCTCTACGAAGGAGACCCCGACGACAATGTCTGGACAAGAACCCAACGCAGGTGGCACCCCGCCTCCAAATGTCCCGGACCTCACGCAGTTAGTGCGTGACAACTGGTTGAAGTTTCTGGTGCTCGGAGTACTGATGGTGATTGGTGGTACGATTGTGTTGGTCATACCATACGCGTCCTCCATCGCAGTAGCACTGGTTATTGGATTGGTTCTGATAGTCGTCGGGGTTCTTCAACTTTGGCACGCCATGCAGGTAAAAGAATGGGGAGGCTTCCTCGGGCAATCACTGGTCGGCATCATCGCGCTGGTTGGTGGGGTAGCAATCTATTATAACCCTGTCGCCGGCACAGAAGCGCTGACACTCGTGCTCTCTGCTGTCTTCATAGCGCAAGGCATTGCACAGGCGCTGTTCTCATTCCGTTTACGACCTCACACCAGTTGGGGCTGGATTCTGGCCTCTGGCGTCATAGCAATCGCAGCTGGCTTGATGATCCTGCTCGACTTCCCTGCTTCAACCGGTTGGGCTCTGGGCCTTGTGGCTGGCATTTCCATCATGTTCAACGGCTGGAGTTATGTGGCCATCGCGCTGGCCGCGCATAAGAAAGCATAATGCGCTTCAAATGAGAACTTGATCGGAAGATTGAATTCAAAAAACAGCGTGCCGCGCAATCTAAAATGAGCGCGGCACAATTTTGTAATCAATAGGCCTGCATCTGCCATTCTTTGATGGCATCCAACGGATAAACCAGCATGATCACATTGAGTGTGAGGTTGTCCCTGATGATCGCTCCAACAATCAGTTCCATGGCAAGAATGAGCACAACAGTCAGCCAGACCGGCAACCGTGCAGCAAGCCAGAACCCGAACATCATCCAGATAATATCAAAAACGGAATTCAGAACACTGTCACCAAAGTAATCTAGGGCGATGGTCGCTTCGCGGTAACGATTGATAATGTAGCTGGAGTTTTCGACAAGCTCCCATGTCGCCTCAACAATAACCGACAGAACCAACCGGAAGCCCATTGGCCAGCCTGCCCCACCCGTAAAGAGACGGCCCATCCACCAGAACAAAGCATAAAACAGCATGCCGTGGATAATGTGAGACGGCGTGTACCAATCAGATATATGCTGGCTACTATCAGCACTGTTGGCATTGCCCGCCCAAAGTTTGATCACCCCACATTTGCAGATTGGTTCCCGCCCCATAGCAAGAAGGATAGCGGCAGTCGCGATCAGCAACAAAACGGTGATCAAAGCATAGTGCTTGTTGTTCAAACGGTTGAGCATCAATCAAACTTTCAAAATGAGCAGGAACTAAAATCTTATCCGCGAAGGATGAACAGGACCTTCAAACAAGCCTGCGTATATAAGCAACGCCTAAATCAATCAACGAAAACTGCAAGAAACGTGAGTTGAATTAAGTCAGTAAGGTGCAGCTAAAAGAACAATGTGGCAAAAAGAAAAGGCTCAGAGGACCCCTGAGCCTTTTCCAAAACTATGTTGTCGCTAGCTGTCAGCTCGGCATACCAAAGATCACAGAGGCATTCACCCCGCCAAAACCAAAGCCATTGGACATGACGTATTTCAGGTCTTTCTCTTTGGATGCATTCGCCACCAGATCAAACTGGGAAGCCTCATCATCAGGCTCTTCCAGGTTCAGTGTCGGAGGAAGCACGCCTTCCCGCAGTGCCATAATAGAAGCGATTGCCTCAAGAGCACCGGCAGCCCCCAAAAGGTGCCCCGTCGCCGATTTGGTTGAAGAAACAGCCAGATCCTTCCCACGATCTCCAAACACAGCCTGAATGCCTGCAATCTCTGCTGCGTCCCCAACTGGTGTGGATGTACTGTGGGCATTGATATAATCAATGTCGTCAGGATTAATCCCTGCCTGCTTCAAGGCTTTACGCATCGCAGCTTGCCCACCTGCACCATCCGGAGGAGAAGCCGTCACGTGGTGGGCATCAGCTGACGTGCCATACCCCAGGATCTCAGCAAGCGGCGTCGCACCGCGAGCCAGGGCATGCTCAAGCGTCTCAATCACCAACATCGCAGCCCCCTCACCCATGACAAATCCATCACGGTTTTTATCAAAAGGACGAGAGGCTTTGCTAGGCTCATCATTAAACCCGCTCGACAGCGCACGGGCAGCAGAAAAGCCGGCAAACGAGACAGCGTCAATGCAAGCCTCAGCACCGCCAGCAAGGGCGACGATTGCTTCACCGCTCTTGATCATGCGTACCGCATCACCAATGGCCTGCACACTGGCAGCACATGCGGTCACAG
Source organism: Pseudovibrio sp. Ad5 (assembly GCF_001623095.1). Classification (NCBI taxonomy): domain Bacteria; kingdom Pseudomonadati; phylum Pseudomonadota; class Alphaproteobacteria; order Hyphomicrobiales; family Stappiaceae; genus Pseudovibrio; species Pseudovibrio sp. Ad5. The sequence continues at coordinate 217,193 of NZ_LMCH01000057.1, forward strand.
GCGTTCCCAACGGGCCCTTAAACCCATTGGCAATAGAAACCTGACCCGCTGCAAGGTTTGCAAGAAAGCTCGGCACAATAAACGGCGACAAACGCCGCGGACCTTTGGTCTCAACGGTGCGTGTAGCTCCGGTCATCGCTGGAAAGCCACCAACTCCGGATGCAATGATCGTCGCGGTACTCTCCTTCTCTTCGTCCGTTTCAGGACGCCAGCCAGCTTGCTCAACGGCTTCTTTGGCTGCAACCAGAGCATAATGGATAAACAAATCCATCTTCTTCTGGTCTTTAAAAGGAATAGCAACACTGGCATCAAAGCCAAATTCATCTTCGTCGATGGTTGGAACCTGTCCTGCCACCTGACAAGCATGCTCGCTTCCATCAAATCTGGTAAGAGCGCGAATACCACTTTCAGAAGCTACCAGTCTCTTCCAAAACGGGTTGATCCCAACACCTAGGGGCGAAACAACCCCCATACCGGTTACAACAATCCGCATCTTCCCTTACTCCTAAGTCAAAGAACGCAGCAACCGACTCCTGCGCGCTCTACAAAATGCTCGCGTCCCAATTATGACGCCATCAGGTCGCCAGAGTAATTGGATATGTTTTGAGAGTTAAGAACAAACTGCACAATTGCAACTCATAGTGGATAACATCTTGGGATTGCGGAGTAATCAGTTTTTGCGCCCTAAGCAGAATGTTCGACAATCCACTCGGAAAGGAGAAAGGTACAGCAAGATTATGGACAGCATCTCACACCATGCATGAGAGCAATTACAGTTGAAATTGCAGTTTGTTAGCAAACACCACTTCTGTGCAGCATACGAATTTGGTATTACAAGCCAACCGAGCTAGCATTTCCACTGGCATTAAATTGCGCACATGTGTATACACATGGCAATTCGAGCCGCTTCAGGCTCCATTTTCATGTACCTAAAAACACGAGGTCTACTAATATGGCGAAGATCAAGGTAGCAAATCCAGTCGTCGAGCTCGACGGCGATGAGATGACTCGCATCATTTGGCAGTTCATCAAGGACAAGCTGATCCATCCTTACCTGGACATCGATCTGAAGTACTACGACCTCGGCATTGAGTCCCGCGACGCAACAGACGATCAGATCACCGTTGATGCTGCAAACGCAATCAAAGAACACGGCGTTGGCGTTAAGTGTGCAACCATCACTCCAGATGAAGCACGCGTTGAAGAATTCGACCTGAAGCGTATGTACCGCTCTCCAAACGGCACCATCCGTAACATCCTGGGTGGCGTTATCTTCCGCGAGCCAATCATCATGTCTAACGTTCCACGTCTGGTTCCAGGCTGGACACAGCCAATCATCGTTGGCCGTCACGCATATGGTGATCAGTACCGCGCGACTGACTTCAAATTCCCTGGCAAAGGCAAGCTGTCCATCAAATTCGTTGGTGACGACGGCGCTGAGATTGAACACGAAGTATTCGATGCTCCTTCAGCGGGTATCGCAATGGCGATGTACAACCTAGATGATTCCATCCGCGACTTCGCCCGTGCTTCCATGAACTATGCTCTTGGCCGTAAGGTACCTTGCTACCTGTCCACCAAGAACACCATCCTCAAAGTATACGATGGTCGCTTCAAAGACATCTTCCAAGAAATCTATGACGCTGAGTTCAAAGAGAAGTACGAAGCAGAAAAAATCTGGTACGAGCACCGTCTCATCGATGACATGGTTGCTGCATCCATGAAGTGGTCCGGTGGTTACGTTTGGGCTTGTAAGAACTACGACGGCGACGTTCAGTCCGACACCGTTGCACAGGGCTTCGGTTCCCTTGGCCTGATGACTTCCGTTCTCATGTCACCAGACGGCAAAACCGTTGAAGCAGAAGCTGCACACGGCACAGTGACCCGTCACTTCCGTCAGCATGAAAAAGGTGAAGACACTTCCACAAACTCTATCGCATCTATCTTTGCATGGACCCGTGGCCTTGCGCACCGCGCGAAACTCGACGACAATGCTGAGCTGAAGAAGTTTGCTGAAACTCTTGAGCAGGTCTGTATCGATACAGTTGAAAGCGGTCACATGACCAAAGATCTGGCTCTTCTCGTAGGTCCAGAACAGAAGTGGCTCACCACCACTGGCTTCCTCGACAAAGTCGACGAAAACCTTCAGAAAGCTATGGCGGCTGCGTAAGTTCTGCCAAAGCGCTGATTTATGAAAAGGGTGCCTCCAGGCACCCTTTTTTGTGGGCGAAACAATTGCGTAGGCCAGTCGGGCAAACCGATTGAAAGTCTGCTACTCCCTTTAAATCAAGGGAGTACCGAACAATGCATCCTTCACGAATACGGCCCTACCGTAATCAAAAAGGATCCAGTCGATGAAACCACAACTCTTACTGTTACTGCTCGGCGCGGGATTGGCAAACTTTGCTCAAGCTCAGGATAATGACGCCATAACCGCCAAGAAAATTGGCCCGTATTTCCAGCTGGAAATACAAACAACAGCCCCATCAGGAGAAGAAAAGAACTCGATCTTTGTGATGGATACAGGATCAACCGGCATCGTTGGCTCCGCTGGCTTTTTTATTCCCACAGCTGAAGAGCTGGCCAGCTCCACCTGCTCAACCCTGTCCTACTCCAGCTCAGGGAACACCTATGCTGGATACATAATCAATCGTGATCTCTCGTTTGGCACGCCCGGTAAGGCTCTTACAAAACACCTCAAAAACTTTCCGGTCTTTGCCGCCGTACAGCATTGCCCAAACAGTAAGAACAAGCCCACCTGCTCAAAGACACCTGCCCCCACCTGTAACCACAACCCTAAGGTTTTCATGATGGGAGTTGGTTTTGACAGTCCCCATGGCATTTCCCAGGTGGATGCAGATCAAGCCAATCCCACAAATCCATTCCTTAACCTGGTAGACGACAACGGCGTCCCTTTCGAGAACCAGAATTATGCCCTCACAAGCACGTACTCAAACAACAGCAGCATAGATGTCTATCTGGCATCCACTCAAAACCCGCTCCCCAATCTGGGCAAAACGCTTACGCTTCCATTATCGGCATCACCAACAAATCCAACGGCTTTGGTCGCACCTATCCTCCCCTTTGCAATCACAAGCAAATCCAATGGCGAGGTCGTTTATCCGCCAACCGGTCCCCAACCAACCCGCGTTCTCCCCGATACTGGTATTTCATATGGAATAGTCTCAGTAGCTAAGACCACGCCTCCGTGTTGCACTACCAGCCCTAACAGCGGACAGATTGAAACGTCAGACTATGAGATGCAGCTTTACGTAAATAAGCAAAGCAAAGAACCGCTGGTGACACTAAGCTATGGGAGCAATCAGGCTCTCGGCCACTCAGCCAGATGGTCCTTAGGGCATCAGGATGTTAGCCCGATGCTATTTAACAGCGGTCAGCTGTTTTTCGAACACTGCAACTACTTCTACTCCCCCGCAGATAAGCAAGTGACCCTAAGCTGCGCTTCAGACCAATAAGGCTCACAGGGAGCGGAACAGCCGCTCTGACGCTCCCTGCCAGATCTCGACATGCATCTGCCTGATTGCCGCAAAGCTCCCCATGACTTCACCGGCCCCTCGCTGCCGAAATCTTGAGTACGCCAAAACAACGCCTAAGTGAGAACACATTACGCTTTCAACCTAGGCGGACGGTCACTGTTTCCAATCCGGCGCCTCTTATGTTTAAAAAGATTGTTCTGCTGCTCCTCCTCGCATTTGCTGGGGTCTATCTCTACAACGCTTCATGGCTTTCAAGCCAAACTCCATCCGGCAAACCCAGATTCATTGCTCATCGCGGCGTCCACCAGACCTATCATCGCAACGAGTTGACCAACCAAACTTGCACAGCAGAGCGCATTAACACGCCTACCCATTCCTTTTTGGAAAACACAATTGCCTCCATGCGGGCTGCATTTGAAGCTGGCGCAGATATTGTCGAGCTGGATGTACATCCAACCGCAGATAACAAACTTGCCGTCTTTCATGACTGGACACTGGATTGCCGCACCAATGGACTGGGCATCACCAGATCTCATTCACTTGCAAAACTCAAAGCACTGGACATCGCCTATGGCTACACCGCAGATGGCGGAGAAACCTACCCTCTAAGAGGAACCGGCATAGGTGCAATGCCAGAACTTGAAGAGGTTTTCCGTGCTCTTCCCGGCAAGAAATTCCTGATCAACTTCAAGGAGAAAGAACTGCTCTCGGCAGAACTCCTGCAGGAGAAGCTTGACAAGCACCCTGAGTGGAAAGCGCAAGTCTGGGGCGTCTATGGGGCATCCGCCCCCACCTGGAGCATTGCAGACAGCGCGGAGGAAATCGTAGGCTTCGACAAACGCCAAACCAAAGCCTGCTTAAAAGCATACATTGCTCTCGGCTGGAGTGGTTACGTCCCGCAAGAGTGTAGAGGCACGGTCATCGGCGTTCCCTCAAATTACACATGGGCTGTATGGGGCTGGCCGCATAAGTTCCAGCAAAGGCTCAAAGAATATGGCAGCGAGGTCATCGCATCCGGCCCATTCACATTACAGGGGGTCGGTGGCGGCATAGACACACCGGAACAACTTGCTGCGGTGCCAGATAGTTTCGACGGATACATCTGGACGGACAAAATCGAAGTGCTCGCACCGTACATCCAAGGCCAGATTACGAAGTGAACTCCACATCCGTATGATGGCTCTTCCGCTCATCAATGGCTTCATCAATAATCTTCTTTGCTATAGCCGGTTTACGGTCCATGAAGCGGCGCAGGTCTTCCATCTTGAGGACCATGAGCTGAACGGGTGTTCGCGCAACAGCGCTGGCCGTTCGCTTGCGGTGAGCAAACAACGATGCCTCGCCAAAATGCTCACCCTCACCATGTAAAATACGGTGGTCAGAAAACACTTCTTCCACTTCACCAGATGCAATCAGGTAAAGGCTGTCTCCATCCTCGCCCTTCTCACAAATGGTTTGTCCAGCAGGCACACTGTGCGAATGTAAAAGCTCCGTCACTGCAGCGATCTCAATCGCAGACAGGCGCTCAAACAGCGGTATGGTGGCCACCATACCCCAGGTGATCACAAAATCTCTGCTATGGATCTCACGCGCAAACGCAGTGCCAACAATTCCAACTGGCAGCGCAAACAGGCAGTACCCCATCAACATCACCAGACTGGCAATGGTTTTACCCATCGCTGTGACAGGCACAACGTCACCATAACCAACCGTAGTGAGAGTTGAAAACGCCCACCACAATGCACTCGGAATAGTACCAAAATGCTCCGGCTGCGCGGCATGCTCAACACTGTAAAGCAGCGTTGCAGACACGAGAGCAACCCCGAAAATCAGCACCAGACTGCCAACAATCGCCCTCTGCTCAGCAACAACTGCAGAAATAAGAGAGCGTACAGCAGGTGAGTATCGCGCGATCTTCAGGAATCGCAACAGACGCAAAATAACAAGCGATTTCCAACTGATACTGGCGAAGAACAGCGAAAGCCAGAAAGGCAGAACAGCCACAAAATCAACCAGCGAGAGCGGCTGCATCGCATAAACAGCACGCGCTTTGAACGGACCATATTTCCTCAAAGGAGGATGCAGGTCTGAAACCCAAAGCCGCAACAGGTATTCAACGGCAAAGATTGAGCCAGCAATGAAATCCAGCAGAAAAATCTGCCAGACATACACTTCTCCGATGCTTGGCTCCGTCTCAAGGACTGCAAGTCCCACATTCACAACAATAAAGATGATGAGAATAGCATCAATCTGCTTGGCAAGCCGGTTACCAGCACTGCTGCGCTCCAGCAGATTATAAACTTTCAACTTGATGGAGTGTGCCACCAACGCCCCCAATAAAATTCCCAGGCACTTGAAGAAACAGATAAAGCAATCCCAACAGCAACAAACCTCCCTTCACCATTTTGCAGGCCCACGCAAACCGTAAAAAGAGGTACCCGGCGAAACTAACTGGCAAAAAATAAAGGGGAGATTAAATCCCCCCTTTGCAACTCTTAGATCTTTGGTTCGGTATTACAGCGTTTCAAGGTGAGCCTTGATCGCAGCAATCGCCTCATCAGCCTTGCTTGCATCCGGGCCACCAGCCTGCGCCATGTCCGGACGGCCACCGCCACCACGACCACCAAGAGCAGCAGAACCAATGCGAACAAGCTCAACCGCACTGGCCGTCTCACTCACATCCTTGGTCGAGCCAACAACGATCGCAGCTTTTCCGTCTTCCGCTTTGCTGATCAGCACGACAACACCGGAACCAATCGCAGTCTTGCCTTCATCGGCAACAGACTTGAGATCCTTCGGATTGATGCCTTCAAGAACACGAGCCATAAGCTTGAACTTACCCGCTTCAGTAACACCGGCATCCCCATCGGAGCTGCCACCGCCCATTGCAAGTTTCTTCTTCGCGTCCGTCAGTTCACGCTCAAGCTTCTTGCGCTCATCCAGCAAGCTTGCAATGCGAGCAGGAACGTCAGCTGCAGCAACCTTAAGCAAACCAGCACTCTCACGCATCAGCGCATCCTGCTCTGCCAGATACTTACGTGCTTCATCACCAGTAAGCGCTTCAATACGGCGAACACCAGCAGCAACAGCACCTTCAGAAACAACAGTCACAAGACCAATGTCACCAGTGCGCTTCACATGCGTACCACCGCAAAGTTCCACGGAGTAAGACCTACCGGTTTTCTCGCCAGTGGTTGCCGTACCCATGGAAACCACACGGACTTCATCGCCATACTTCTCACCGAACAGAGCCATCGCGCCAGCTTCAATCGCCTCATCAACTTCCATCAAAGAAGTCTCAACAGCACCGTTCTGCAGCACGATCTCGTTGGCCAGAGCCTCAACTCGTACAGTTTCTTCAGCACTGACAGGCTTTGGATGCGAAAAGTCAAAACGCAGACGTTCTGGCGTAACCAGAGAGCCCTTCTGAGCAACGTGAGTACCAAGCACTTCACGCAATGCTTCGTGAACCAGGTGCGTTGCGGAGTGGTTGGAACGAATAGCACTGCGGCGAGAATGGTCAACAACCAACTCAAGCGCATCGTCCACCTTAACTTCACCGCTCTCAACACGAACAAAATGGACGAACAGACCGTCAGCTTTCTTCTGCGTGTTGGTGACAGCAAGGGAAACACCATCTGCAACCATGGTACCACAGTCGCCAACCTGACCACCAGATTCGCCATAAAACGGCGTCTGGTTAAGGATCAAAGACCCTTCTTCACCCTGCTTCAGAGAAGTAACTTCTTCACCATCCTTCACAAGGTTCAAAACAACGCCTTCTGCCTTCTCAGTCTCATAACCGAGGAACTCGGTCGCGCCTGCTTTCTCCTTGATGGAGAACCAGATGGCGTCTGTTGCAGCATCACCGGAACCTGACCACGCCGCACGAGCTTCAGCACGCTGGCGCTCCATGGCAGTGTTGAACCCATCGGTATCAACCGCAATCTCACGGCTGCGCAATGCATCCTGTGTCAGATCGAGCGGGAAGCCGAAGGTGTCATATAGCTTAAACGCTGTTTCACCATCAAGCTGATCACCGGAGCCCAAAGAACTGGTCGCATCTTCCAGCAGGCCAAGGCCCCGCTCAAGAGTTTTGATGAAACGCTTTTCTTCCAGCTGAACTGTCTCTTCAATGAGCTTTTCCGCACGTGGCAGCTCAGGGAACGCCTGACCCATTTCACGAACCAGAGTAGGCAGCATCTTGAAGATGACCGGCTCTTGTGCACCCAAAAGGTTTGCATGGCGCATCGCGCGGCGCATGATGCGGCGCAAAACGTAACCACGACCTTCATTGGACGGTAGAACACCATCAGCAATCAGGAAGGCCATGGATCGCAAGTGATCTGCAATCACCCGGTGGCTCGCCTGTGCTTTGCCAACAGCTTCAACACCAGTGAGATGCTCAGAGCTCGCAATCAGAGCCTTAAAGAGGTCGATCTCATAGTTGTTATGCACGCCCTGCATAATCGCAGCAAAACGCTCAAGACCCATGCCAGTATCGATGGATGGACGCGGCAGATCAATGCGCTTTTCTGGCAGCTGCTCGTACTGCATGAACACGAGATTCCAAATCTCGATAAAGCGATCACCATCTTCCTCAGGAGATCCTGGAGGGCCACCCCAGATATGTTCGCCGTGATCGTAGAAGATCTCGGAGCATGGGCCACAAGGACCTGTATCACCCATGGCCCAGAAGTTATCTGAGGTTGGGATGCGGATGATTTTCTCATCAGCAAAGCCAGTCAACTTCTTCCAGATCTTGAATGCTTCTTCATCCTCGGAATAAACGGTGATCAACAGCTTGTCAGCCGGCAGCCCGTATTCTTTGGTGATCAGATTCCATGCCAGCTCAATAGCGTTTTCCTTGAAGTAATCTCCAAAGGAAAAGTTGCCCAGCATTTCAAAGAAGGTGTGATGGCGCGCAGTGTAGCCAACATTGTCCAGATCGTTGTGCTTGCCGCCAGCGCGGACACACTTTTGCGAAGATGTTGCACGCACGTAATCCCGTTTTTCCAAACCGGTGAATACGTTCTTGAATGGCACCATACCCGCATTTGTAAACATCAATGTCGGATCATTGCGTGGCACCAGTGGACTGGAAGGAACAACTTCGTGTCCGTTCTTTGCAAAGTAGTCGAGAAAAGCCGACCGAATTTCGTTGACGCCACTCATAGGTATTGATGTCCGTCTCGTTTTCTAGTGGGCAGCTACTTCAACAATCACAGCCGCCAAATTGCAGGGTATGCGCATCAAAAACGATGCAACAAAAAATTAGTATCTGCCGCGTTTTAGCCATATGCAGCAAATCTGTCCATAAAACCCTACAAAAAAAGAGGCTGGATAAATCCAGCCCCTCTAAACTCTATTGGTTTTCCGCAGCTTTTTCCGGATCATCAATCGCTTCAGCGATCAAACCTGCATTCTGTCGGATAGCAAGTTCAATCTCATCCGCCAGTTCAGGATTCTCTTTCAGGAAGGTTTTCGAGTTCTCTCGCCCCTGCCCCAGCCGCTGGCTATTGTAGGAGAACCACGCACCTGACTTCTCAACAATGCCGCCTTTCACACCAAGATCCAGCAATTCTCCCATTTTGGAGATGCCTTCACCGTAGATGATGTCAAACTCAACCTGTTTGAATGGAGGCGCCAGCTTATTTTTCACCACTTTCACGCGGGTCTGGTTACCAACAATTTCGTCACGATCTTTAATCGCACCGATACGGCGGATATCCAAACGCACAGAAGCATAGAACTTGAGCGCGTTACCACCGGTTGTCGTCTCAGGCGAACCAAACATCACACCGATCTTCATGCGGATCTGGTTGATGAAGATCACCATGGTGTTGGATTTGGAAATGGAAGCGGTCAGCTTGCGCAGTGCCTGACTCATCAAACGAGCCTGCAGGCCAGGAAGCGAATCGCCCATCTCACCTTCAAGTTCTGCTTTTGGCGTCAGCGCAGCAACGGAATCGATCACCAGCACATCAATCGCACCAGAGCGAACCAGCGTATCGGCGATCTCAAGTGCCTGTTCACCAGCATCCGGCTGAGAGATGAGCAGGTCATCAATATTCACACCAAGCTTGCGTGCATAAATCGGATCCAGCGCATGTTCAGCATCAATAAAGGCGCAAATCCCGCCTCCTTGCTGCGCACAGGCAACTGTGTGCAAAGCCAGCGTGGTTTTACCGGAGCTTTCAGGTCCATAGATCTCAACAATACGCCCTTTTGGGAGCCCGCCGATTCCAAGGCCGATATCAAGACTGAGAGAACCAGTCGAGACGCTCTGGATTTCTACGGCCTGCCCCTGGCCCATGCGCATAATGGAGCCTTTACCAAAGGCTCGTTCAATTTGGGAAAGCGCTGCATCCAGTGCTTTATTCTTGTCCATCTGATTGCCCTCAACAAGGCGAAGTGAAGTTTGTGCCATACGTTCTCATCCCTTATTCCACGATGGACGCGTAGTTTCAAAGTCAGTTATTTGTACTCATTTTGTTCCAACTTCGCAATACCTGATAACTAACTAATAAAAATGGATTAATTTCAATGTGTTCTCTTATTGTTCAACATGTAGATAACTTTTCCCGACACCTGTTTGGAGGACCGCTTCTGGAATCAAACAGCAAAATGCACTTTTGATACATCACCCACAGTCTGTATTTGCTCGTAGCTTGCTTTGGCCAACCACATTGCATATCAACTGTCTTTCGATGTCGGGAGGAGAATTGGTTATGTCCACTAAAAAGGTCGGAGTAATCGGAGCAATCCATCTGGACAGGATTGCCCATGCAGATCGACCATTCAAGCCGGACACCTCAACACCCGGGAAAATTATGTCCCGTGCTGGAGGTGTTGGAGCAAACATTGCACGCGCAATGGCCCGGCTGGGCATGCAACCAACAATGCATGGATGTCTGGGGGACGATGCAGACGGAGCATTCCTCGCAAAAAGTCTGACAGACTGCGGGATTGATACCTCCAGTATCACCACTGTCGCAGACGGTCGAACAGGATCCTATCTGGCACTTCACAATCCGGATGGCACATTGTTCTCCGCAATTTCAGACAGTGAGATAACAGCAAAGGTAAGTTTCTCAGAAGCAAATCCAATCCCGCAGGCTCTGCTGGACTGCGATATCTGGCTCTGTGAAACCAATCTGGAAGAAGCAACGCTTCTCTCACTTGCCAATGCCAAGGAGCATCACCTTCTCGCAGCAGACACTGTCTCGATTGCGAAGGCGCCCAAACTGCGTCCCCTCCTCTCAAACATCGACATTCTTTTTACCAACACAGATGAAGCCACAGCTCTTTTGGAGTGCAAACCAGGAGAATTCTCAGCAGAAGAACTAGCTCGAAAGCTGGCAGCTGCGGGCATTCCTACTGTTCTGGTCAGCAATTCCAACAAGCCACTGGCTCTTCACTGTGCAGACAGCACAAGCTCGCACACTCCATTTTCTGTTGTTCCCGTAGATGTCACCGGTGCCGGTGATGCCTTCATTGCAGGCTTTCTTTATGCAAGTTGCCTCAATGAAGCCCCGGTTTCAGCAGTAAAAAGCGGTCTTGCCTCTGCATCAATTACAGTGGAAGCGACCGGCGCTGCGCCAGAAACGCTTTCACCCCAATCGCTTAAAGCTCGTTTATTAGAACATGCCTAAGCACCAACAACATACGAAAGACTGGGAAAACCATGGGAAGTTCAATTAAAATCCATCATTCAAAAGAAGTTGCAGATGCTCTGAGCAATGGCGCCCCTATTGTTGCGCTGGAGTCCACCATCATTACCCATGGCATGCCGTACCCGCAAAACGTTGAAACTGCCCGCGAAGTAGAACAGATCATCCGTGACGGTGGCGCAGTCCCTGCGACAATCGCTGTGTTGAATGGCGAGCTGCATGTGGGTCTGGAAGACAGCACTCTGGAAGAACTGGCAAACGCCAAAGACGTCATGAAGTGCTCCCGCGCAGACCTTTCCTTCGCTATGGCGCTGGGTAAAAACGGCTCCACAACCGTAGCAGCAACCATGATGGCGGCGCACGCAGCTGGCATCCGCGTGTTCGCAACCGGTGGCATCGGCGGTGTCCATAAAGGCGCAGAAACCAGCTTCGATATCTCAGCAGACCTGGATGAGCTGTCCCGCACTCCAGTTTGTGTTGTTTCCGCAGGTGCAAAAGCCCTGCTCGACATTCCAAAGACACTGGAAGTTCTGGAAACACGCGGCGTGCCAGTCATTGGTTTCAGCTGTGAAAACGTACCTGCTTTCTGGTCCCGCGATTCAAAGATCAAAGCGCCTTACAGCCTGGACGATGCTTCAGACATCTCCAAGCTCATCAAGTTCCGCGAAACATTTGGCGACCACGGCGGCATGCTCGTCACCAACCCGGTACCTGTTGAAGATGAAATCCCATCTGACGAAATGCAGGTGTTCATTGATGCCTCCATTCAGGCAGCAGAAGAGCAGAACATCACCGGCAAGGAAGTCACTCCATTTGTGCTGCAAGACATTTTCGAGCGCACCAATGGCCGCAGCCTCGCAACCAACATTGCGCTGGTTAAAAACAACGCAAAGCTTGCTACGAAAATCGCTTGTGGTTTGACTGCGTAAGCAGCTCTCAAATTAAGCAATGATGCAAATCCGGGTTGGTCCTTCCAGCCCGGATTTTTTATGTACGATCAGCACCATTTTTCAAAAGCACCTCAACACGTGTAGTCAACTCAAATCATGCAGAGGCTTTCACATCTCTTTGATCGAAAGATTCCGTTGTTTTTCGGTCCCGATTATTTTAGGTGTTCTAAAGCTATAGAATTTTACATCTCTGTGTTTCTATTGGCGCATCTGCATCTTGTGGTCATATAGTGCTCATCAAAACGCCATCAGGCGGGCATATGCGAGAAAGGCCGATCCCATTTAATGGGTGGCTCCATTGAAATCACGCCAAACAGAATTGCGCGGTTGGCGGCAGCTGCTTCTGTTTTTGTCACCCGCAGGATTTACGCTATGAAGAAACTCATTTTTATCGGATTAACTGCAGCTCTCGCGGCTTGCCAAAGCGGCCCATCCAATCGCAGTGGTCAGCCAACTATTCGCGCGGACGCAGATTCTCAAACCATTCAGATCAACGCGTCTCCTGAAACTGTTCGCAAAACACTGGTCGATAGCGCAAGCGCACGCGGCACCATCGTCCAGCAGAACGAACCAAACATGGTGGTGATGGAAAGCTATGTACGCGGCGAAAACGCTGTTTTAGATAACGAGTTCGGCGCCTCTGACTCCGGTGAGCGCGCCTACCGCATTCGTGTGCGTTTCTCTGGCGCACAGTGCCGTACAAATGTTGTTCAGGACCTTGCACTGGTCAACAACATCTACACCCCGCAAGAACAGTCTTTCCAACTTCCAGGAAATCCGGGTTCCATGCAGAGCCTTCAACGTTTGAAGTCCAATGCGGAATCATCTGCAGGCTGCTAAGCATCAAGAATTCAAAAAAAGGCCGGAAAGCTTCACAGCTCTCCGGCCTTTTGCATTAAAGAGTAAGAAACTACAGCGTATCTCCGAAAAGTGGAAACCGGTTTTCGGATAAAGATACGCAAAAACAAAGGCTAAAGCAGTTCAGGTGTTTCAACTTAAATGCGAACTGCTTTAGGCGCGTTCTTGCGTCTTGGCTTCCAGAGTTTCTTTCACGGTTGTTGCAAGCTGCTTGAGTGTGAACGGCTTCGGCAAGAAGGTGAAACTCTCCTCAGCTGGCAAGTTCTTCTCAAACGCATCCTCAGCATAGCCAGAGATAAAGATGATCTTCAGGTCTGGACGCGTCTTGCGCAGCTCAATAAGCAGGCTTGGCCCATCCATTTCCGGCATCACCACGTCAGAAACCACAAGGTCAATCGCCCCGCCTGTTTCTTCCATCACTTCCAATGCTTCAGTGCCGGAACCTGCTTCATAAACCTCATAGCCGCGGCCACCTAATGCACGCGCAGCAAAGGCTCGCACAGCCTCCTCATCCTCAACAAGAAGAATGGTTGCAGAACCAGTCAGGTCAGCCTCTGTCACTTCCTGCTCCGGCTTAACCTCAACCACCTCTTCCTTCTCAGTGGAGATGTGACGCGGCAGGAAGATGCGGAACGTGGTACCCACACCAACTTCACTGGTGCAGAACACATAGCCACCAGTCTGCTTCACAATGCCATAAACAGTGGAAAGCCCAAGACCCGTTCCTTTACCAACATCTTTGGTCGAGAAGAACGGCTCAAAGATCTTGTCCATCACGTCCTGTGACATGCCATGGCCATTATCAGCCACCTCGATCAGAACATACTCACTCGGTGGCATACCGCGCGTGTTCTCATAGGTTTTGGAAACAGCCTCTTCCACGTTGAGCGTACGAATAGAGACCTCGCCTCCACCTTCCATCGCATCACGGGCGTTCACAGCAAGGTTGACAATCACCTGCTCAAGCTGGTTCACATCCGCCATCACAGGCCACAGCTCCCGGCCATGTACCAACTTCAGCTCAATCTTCTCACCAAGCAGACGGTCCAGCAAAATGGAAACATCAGCCAGCACATCCGCAAGTGCCAGCTCTTGCGGACGCAAGGTCTGACGGCGGGAGAACGCTAGCAGCTGACGCACAAGACCAGCGGCCCTGTTCGCATTCTGCTTGATGTTCATGATGTCCTGGAACGCCGGATCTGTAGGCCGGTGGCTTGCCAGCAACAGATCAGAGAACCCGATAATCGCGGTCAGAACGTTATTGAAATCATGAGCAACACCACCCGCCAGCTGACCGATCGCCTGCATCTTCTGGCTCTGCGCAAACTGCGCTTCAAGAGCACGCTGCTGCGTGGTTTCCAGAACATAGATCACCGCAGCATCTTCACCGGCCTGACTGTCCTGCACAGCAGAAACGTAGAAGGTCGCGGAGCGTGGATCACCATTGCCTTTGAGCGAGACGTCAAGCGGTGCAATCTCACTCTTGCCCAGCGCAGCTTCTTCCAGCGCACTTTGCAAAGCAACGCGGTCAGTTTCAACGACGAACTCGGTGAGCTTCACATCCTTGCCAAGGCCTTCACCCTGCTCGAACAAACGCATGAACGGGCCATTGGTGCGCTCCACAAGACCATTCTTGTCGATAGAGGCAATCGCGACAGGTGTGTTGTTGAAGAAGCGTGAGAAGCGCACTTCTGCAGCCCGCAGCGCTTCTTCATCATCATTGCCCGCAGAGCGATTGATCACAAGCGTACGGCTGTCGCCAGCAAGCCCATCAGCTCCAAACGGCACACGGTGTACAAGGCGCACAGGCAGCCCGGTGCCACTGCGGGTCACCAGATCAATATCGAAGCTCTCGGTTTTAACTTCCCCTTCAGAGCCTTGCAGTGCCTCAACAAGAGCTGCCCCTTCTCCGCGCACGATGTCTTTCAAAGACAGTTCGCCGGAGATGAATTGGGTCAGATCATAGCCAAGCCAGTCAGCAAGTGTCGCATTCAGGTAGACCAGCTTGCCTGTGCTGTCAGAGGAGAAGAACCCGCAGGGCGCATGGTCAAGGAAGTTGATAACTCTCTGCAGCTCCTGAAAGGAGTTTTCTTGTTCGGTTCGGTCACGGGTGATATCGGAGACCTGCCAGATGGTAATGCCGCTTTCAACGCCAACCGCTGCATCCTGATCCAGCGGTCGAACGCTGATGCGATACCAACGAGCCCCGCTGGCAACCTCACCAACCGCATTCGGCAGGCGCACTTCTTCTGTTGCATATCGTCCGCTCCGCACCGCTTGCGACAGCCGGAATATGGCATCAGCAGCATCCGGGTCTGACGAAAACACCCGCTCCACCGTGCGCACATCCGCAGGTCCACGCGCACCCGTCAACTCAGCATAGGACTGGTTGGCGTAAATGATACGGCCATTATGATCAGCAAGCAGAACACCATCATCCAGCGAATTCATGAAGGATTCAGCAAGTGGATTGCGATGGGTTTTGGAGATGAACCGTAAAAGGCCAATGGCCATGGCGAATAAAGAGAACACCCCGACAACGGCCAGAACACCCAGGAGCCCCAAAATATAGGGCTCCGCCTGCTCCTTGCGCATCAACGCGAAGGCGGCTGTCGCTGCAACAAGGCCTAATGCAAGCAGCATCAAGGCCCCAAGGCTGCCTCCCTTGTCTGTCCTGTCTATCACCGGCTCAGGTCGCCGCGCTTCGGTCTTCGTCATCTTACCCTCTCTACGGCTGCCCCGCAGACGATTTGACTCCATCGCGCCATGAGAATAGTCCGCTCCAAAGCCGACACTCCGGCACGCATGTGCCGTTAAGACCGCCAGCTCTTCTTTTTACGCAGCTGCATGACATAACCAATCACCTTCGCAACCGCGGCGTAGTGCTCCTCAGGCACATAATCATTCAATTCTATCGTTGCATACAACGCACGTGCCAGCGGTGGGTTCTCCACGATCGGCACATCGGATTCCTTCGCAACCTCTCGTATGCGGAGCGCCAGTTCATCCACCCCAAGCGCAACACATTGCGGTGCTCCCATGCCCTCTTCGTAACTCAGGGCAACCGCGTAGTGGGTCGGGTTTGTAATAACAACCGTCGCATCCGGCACACTTGCCATCATTCTGTTGCGTGAACGCTGAAGGCGCAACTCTCGAATTTTGGCTTTAATCTTGGGATCACCCTCAGATTGCTTGTATTCCTCTTTCACTTCCTGCTGGGTCATCTTTTGCTTTTCGAACCATTTTTTCCGTTGCCACACCAAATCGGCTCCGGCAACAACAGTCATAAGCGCAAGAATTGCTCCAATCACCATAATAGCAAGTTCGCGGACCTCCTCCAGCACAAGGCCCGTTTCTCTGAACACCACAGTATCCAGACGGTCTCTTTCCGGCCACAGCACCAGAAAGACAACCACAGCAACCGCGATGATCTTTACGAGCCCTTTCAGAAAGTTCGCAAGACTGTCTTTAGAGAACAACCTCTTCATTCCTGAAAGCGGCGAGATCTTGTTCAACTTCGGCTTCAACCGTTCAGCTGTCCAAAGTGGTTTGTGTTGAACCACATTGCCAACAACGGCGAGCACCAGAAGTGTGAGCAAAGGCAGTGCCACCACACCAAGTATTTCAGGCCCAGTTATTTCTAAAAGGAAAACAAGAGCACCCGGATCAACAGCAATCGTGTCTGCATGGGCAAAAAAGCCCTTTAAAATGGTAGAAATGCCCCCAACCATCGCAGGCGCGAGGAAAGAAATCACCAAAGCGGTCCCCAGCAACGAGAACCAGGCACTCACTTCCTGCGATTTCGGTATGTCCCCTTTCTCGAATGCATCATCGAGCCGTTTTTGGGTGGGGTCCTCGGTTTTCTCCGAATCGTCGGTATCTTCAGCCATCACATCCCTCGTTAATTCAGCAGGAACGGCTGAAGCGCATTTCGGAACTCCGTCAGGTAAAAACCCATCAGCGTTGAAAGCAGCAACAGGAAGATACCAAACCCGATCAGAATATTGACCGGCATGGCGATGAAGAAGATCTGCATCTGTGGCATCAGCTTATTCAGCAGGCCCAGACTGAAGTAAAACACGATCCCGACAACAATGAACGGCGCACCCATGCGAAGGGCAACAGAGAACATGTGCGACACCGTCGCAATCGCCTGCGCTGAGAGGTCCCCAACCGGCAACGGATTACCGGGAGGAAACAGCGTGAAACTGTCCTGCATGGCAGCAATCATCACATAATGCAGGTTGGTGACAAACACCATGCAGATGCCAAGCACGTTCAGAAAGTTGCCCATCAGCGCGCCTTGTTGACCAGAGTTCGTCGCATCACCGCCCATCGCAAAGGCAAGACCCGACTGGTTGGCCATGATCGTACCAGCAGTAGAAAGGGCGTAGGAAATCAGCTTCATCGACAGACCGATGAAGAACCCCACCAAAAGCTCCCCGCCCAGCAAACCCAGCAGACGTGGCAGACTGCTCATGGCATCTGGCGGATAAAGATCAGCATTGATGGGCGCTAGCACGTAAGTCATCAAAAGCGCGATGGTCAGGCGGACACGGACTGGAATGAAGGATTCGCCAAAGGCGGGCACGAGCATAAACATTGTGCCGATGCGCGCAAACATCAGCAGGAAACCCATAACGATCACCGGTAGAAAATCCAGATTGACCGTCACAAATTTGCCCCCAGAATGCGCGCCGCCCTGCGCTGTATCTCGCTCAATATCCGGAGATAATCAACCCGGCAATGCGGTTTGTAAAAGAATTCATCAACTCCCCCATGAAAGGAAGTGTCACGAGCAACGCAATAAAGATACTCAGGATCTTAGGAACAAACACCAGCGTCTGTTCCTGAATTTGTGTCAGCGCCTGAAACAGCGCTACAATCACACCAACCAGAAGCCCGATAAGCATCACAGGAGACGACACCAGAATAAGCGTCCATATGCCCTCGCTGGCAATATCCAGCACTTCTGCTCCGCTCATCCTGCTTTAACCACCCTCTCGCTCATCACCTTGGCACTGACACATATAGCCAAGCTGTTAGATTGGCATCCGCATAATTTCTTCATACGCAGAAATAACGCGGTCACGAACCGAAACAACGGTCTCCAGAGCAAGCTCAGTCTCGGCAACCGCTGTCACCACATCCACCACATTGGCTTTGCCCTGCAACAGGTTAAGGGACTGCACGTCAGCAACCTGACCACCCTCATTGATCTCGCTGATCGCAGACTGCACCATATTGCCAAAAGCACCGCTTTTGTCACCGCTCTCACTGGCAGCTTCAAGTGGATTGCTCAGTTTTGCTGTGTTTGCATAAGCACTTGCAGCAATAGAAGCATTAGACATGATTGTATCTCCTTCCGGTATCAGCCAACCGGTCATCAACCTCTAAGAATATCGAGCGTTTTCTGCATCATGGAACGTGAAGACTTCACCACATTCAGGTTCGCTTCATAAGAGCGGGTCGCTTCCTGCATATCCGCCATCTCAACCAGCGTACTCACATTCGGCATCTTCACGTAGCCTTTGTCATTCGCAGCCGGGTGGTCCGGTTCATACCGAAGCTTGAACTCGCTCTGGTCTTCACGCACCTTGCCAAGCTTCACCAGCTCAGCTTCCACCTTGCTGTCAAAACTGTTTGTGAATGTGGGAACCTTGCGGCGATACGGATCCTCACCCGGTGTCTGGCCGGTGGAATCAGCGTTGGCAATGTTCTCTGCGATCACCCGCATGCGACCTGTCTGAGCCTTCAGCCCGGACGCCGCAATAAACATCGACTTAATAAAATCCATGGGTTCCTCCCACATTAACCTCAGTGCTCATCACACCAAGGCAACTGCTCTCACTCATCGTCTCAGCGCGGTCTTGAACATGCCAAGGCTGCGCGTATAAAGGCTTGTTGCTGTCTGATAGTCGATCTGGTTCTCGGCGATCTTCATCATCTGCTCTTCAAGAACCACACTGTTGCCGTCTGGAGTTCTTTCAAAGCTGGAAGCCTTGCTTACTTTCGTCCCGACACCAGCGCTGATCCCGCCACTTGTAATGTGCCCGGCATTTGTCGCCACAGGACGCAACGCACCAGATCCAGCCTCGGCCTGGACCATGTCACCAAAGCTCAGATCCTTCAGGTCCTTGCTGCGGTAACCAGGCGTATCTGCATTGGCAACATTTTCAGCCAGTACACCCTGACGTTGTTGGTGCCATTGCATCTTTTGGCGCAACGCCTGAAACATCGGAAGATCAGTTAAGGCCATCTGACAGCACAACCTATGAGAACAGATTTGGTAAATTAAACTAGGTAGAAAGTGCCTAGGCAATGGTTAACAAAAAGTTAACATTAAGGTTCTATTAATATTTACGCACCGAAGAATCCTTAAAAAGCAGAGCACTACCGAAATTCCGAGCACATCAGAGCACTGAAAAGAATCATGGGCTTTAGCACCTATTAAGAATTGTGGCCTGAGAAGTGGAAAATTTTGCCGAGCCAGCAAAATTCACCCGTCCAAAAGTGCAATTTCGTGATTTTCGCGTAAAAACTCGGGTAACGCCACCAACTTCATCCCTGTGAACTGTTCATTCTACATAAACTATAGGTTACAAATGCGCGCATGAGTTAATGCGGGGATTCGTACCCCAATTCCGGGCTGTTTTATCAAAAGAGCAGTCCGCTGAATGCTGAATACGAGTTGAGGAACATTCATGCCTGACTGGCTGGCCCAAACCACTGGTATGTCGCAGGGAAGCGCACAGCTTCTTGCTGTCGTACTGGCGATGTTGATTATCGCGGTTCTCATCGCGGTCTGCATTCCGCTTTTGAAGCGCTTAGCAAGAACCAGTTACAAGGGGTCGCGAAGTCGCCAACCTCGTCTTGCAATCATGGATGCGACCGATATCGACGCGCGGCGCAGATTACTGCTTGTCCGCCGAGACAATGTTGAGCACCTCATCATGATCGGGGGCGCTAATGACGTTGTTGTTGAGCAAGGCATCATTCGTGGCATGCCGGTCTCGGCCCCGCCTCGCGGACAGATGTTTACAGGCAATGGGCAAGTCGGCACCACACCGGCATCACCAGAACAAACGCCCTCTTCAGAAGAACCAACAGCACGCCTGAACTGGGGTGAAGACACCGCACCAGTAACGGCAGAGGTCAAACCTGCACCTGCAAGTCGCCCTGTTCCAAAGCAGCAGCCTGAAGTAAAGGCACCTGTACAACCTGTAGCGACAGCACCTGCCCCGGCGCCAGCAGCAATCAAAGAAAAAGTTGTTGCAGTGCCTCAGGCAGCGCCAATTCCTCAAGCTGCAGCAGCAGGGCACATGGCATCTGCGCGTCCGGTAAGACCAGCTGCTTTGCAGACGCCAACCATTGGCGGCGCACGCGGCGTTCAAAAAGTAGCGGCACGCCCAATAACAGCACGCCCGTCTCCAGCTCGTCCAGCCTCACCACGCTCACTCAGCCCCTCTCAGCCAAGCCCAGCCGTGAAGCAGGCGGAGCCGATCGCACCAGTAGCAGAGAAACCTGCAGAAAAGTCTGCGCCTAAACCGGAAGCGCCACAGCCAGAAGCACCGGCAGCATCCAAGCCTATTCCAAAAGCGGCAATGAAACCGCCTTTGAACGGTCCGGCAGCGAACGCAGCAAGTGCTTTCATGCGCCCTCGGGTAACTGAGACGCCAGCCAAAGTGCAGGAAGAGAAGAAAGACGCGCCAAAACCTGAGGCTGCTGCCGAAAAGCCTGTCGCAAAAGCTGAAGCTGCTGCTGAAAAGCCTGCGCTGAAGCCAGAAGAGACAAAAGCTGACGCAGCACCAGCAGCTATTCCAGCTGAAAAAGCAGAGGCAACGCCAACACCTGCTGCAGAGCAGAAGCCCGAGCCAGCCAAGGCAAAGGAAAAAGCCGCCAGCAAAGCAAAAGCCAAGAAGCCAGCTAAGCCGGAAAAGGCACCTGAAGCTGAGAAACCAGCAAAGCAGGAAGTGAAGGCAGAAAAGCCGGTAGCTTCCGAAGCTGCTCCTAAAAAAGCAGAGAAAACATCACCTAAAGATGATCCCAGCGAAGCTGTAGATGGCATCGCAAAGGAAATGGCAGACCTGCTAGATGACATTGAGGCCAACACAAAATAATTTAGCAGGAATGGTGAAAGCAAAGCTGAGCGAAAACAAAGGCCGATTGGGGCTTTTGGGTTTCGCTCTCTTGCTTTTCTGGTTCGGTCCTGCTGCTGCTCAAAGCATTTCAATTGATTTTGGAGGCGGAGAAGGCAACTCGGTAACAGAGCGTGCTGTTCAGCTGGTCATGCTGCTCACAGTGCTCTCACTGGCACCGAGCATCCTGATTATGGTGACAAGCTTCACACGTATCGTTGTGGTTCTTTCACTGCTCCGCTCTGCAATCGGGCTTCAGACTGCACCACCAAATGCGGTCATGTTATCCCTTGCCATGTTCCTGACAGCCTTCGTCATGGCCCCAGCCTTTGAAACTGCATGGGATCTGGGCGCAAAGCCCATGATTGAAGGCACCATCGACCCGCAAGAAGCATTCAATCGGGCATCCGAACCCTTTCACGAGTTCATGCGTCAACAAGTACGCGAAACTGATCTCCTGCTCTTTCAGGAACTCGCAAAGGCCCCTGCCCCGGAAACTCCTGAAGAGCTGAGCCTGCGCGTTCTCGTACCAGCCTTCATGATCAGCGAGTTGCGCCGCGCCTTTGAAATCGGCTTCCTGCTCTATCTGCCATTCCTCATCATCGATCTCGTGATTGCATCAGTCCTGATGTCCATGGGTATGATGATGCTGCCGCCAATCGTGATCTCGCTGCCATTCAAACTCATCTTCTTTGTGCTCGTAGACGGCTGGCAACTGATCGCAGGCAGCCTGGTCCGAAGTTTCGGCGGTTAGCCTCTTCCCCGATCAGTCAGACACCAAACAAAAACACCGCATGAAAGGTCATGCGGTGTTAAAACTGCTTCACGACGAGGCTGCTTATGCAGATCCCTCTTTGGTATCTTCGGGATAGAGGAAAGCTTCCTCAGTCGGAATAATCGGCGTCGCTGAGAGGTATTGGCGTCTGTACTCCTCAAGGAAGGACACCAGACTATCCCCGCCACCAATCGACTTGGCAACATTCAGGAACTCAACGCCGCGGTCATCAATGGGCCGCGTCACAATCTCAAATGTTTCAGCCTGCGGAGACTCGCTCATTTTCTGCGAGTATTTCTGCCGCAGCCGCTCAAGACCTAAGCTATCTTCAGCCAGCGTATAGGCAATCGCCGCGCGGATGACATCAACACGCTCATGGTCGGCAAGCGGCACTTCATCAGACCAGCGACTGCCGTTCATCTGTTCCAGCTGCTCACCAGCCTTCCGCCAGGATCGTGCCGACCAAAGCGTATCAGCCCGCAAACGATCCACGTCAGAGCCAGACATGTTACGCACCAGCTCCAGAGCAAGATCAGGACGCCCGCTCTCACTCAGAGCACGCGCCTCAACAATGTTTCGCTGGCGCTGCAAAGCAGCCGGCAATTGCCCCTGACGCGTTTGCGAAAGCACCCGCAGCGCTTCTTCCGGCTTCCGGTTCAGCAGATAAACAACAGCCAGATCAGCAGCGATCTGCGCCCGCGCAGCACCTTTCAGACGCTTGTCGATCTGATGTCGCAAAACAGAAGCAGCCTGATCCAGCAGGTCCATATCAATCAGACGGCTGGCCAACATCCGCGCCATCTCATCACCTTGACGGCCAGCTGGCACCAACTCTCGGAAATCATAAAACAGCGCAAGCGCCTTCACAGGCTCCAGAGCTTGCGCCCTGCCTTCAAGGAACAGTGTCGCAAAGACAGACCCCATTTCCTGCTGAATGTTCGAGGTGATTTCCGCGCCTGCATCAGATTGCACAGCCTGAGACATCGCCTCAAAGGCCCGGCGGTAATTACCTTCCTGCGCATGCAGCTGAGCCATCAGCCGCAGTGTCTTCAGTTCAGTTTCATCACCACGCCACGACGCAGCAAGCCCCTCCAGCTCAGAAAGAGCTTCATCCGCATCAATCAAACCATCCCGATACCGCAGCTTCACACTCAGGAACTTGGCTTCAGCAGCCTCCGGTCCATCACTGGAGCGCACCACCAGGTCATACACGTCCAGTGCTTCCTGTGAGCGGCCAGAAGCATCGGCAATCCGCCCGCGCAACAAGTCATACTGAATGGCCTGCTCTTCATTCACATCAGAAGGCTCAATCTGCGACAAAGCCCCCAGCGCCCGGCCATAGTTCCCAAGAGCCAGATGCGTCTTGGCAGCCGCAAGGTTGAAGTACACCTGCAACATCACCGGATAATTGGCCATAACAGCCAGCCCGCGCCCAAGATTTGCATGAGCGCCCTGCCAGTCCCCCAGCGAGGAATGCGCAAAGGTCCGCCACACCGCAGCATCAGGGCTGCTGGCAAGTTCAGGAGCAGCAAGATACTCGAGCGCCTCACCCGGTCGCGACGCCAACATCTGCGCAGCGCCCATCATCACGTTGAAGGTGGCATCTTTCTCGATGAGAGGATCATCCTCTTCCATGATCCGCAAGGTGCCAATAGCTTCCTGCGCAAATCCACTGGAGAGGAAAAACCGCGCCATATCCAGACGTGGACCACTCAACTGCTCCGGATCAGCCTTCGCAATCGCATCCTCATGCGCCCGAAGGCCTTGCATGTAATCCTCAGGCTTTTGCTGGTCCAGCTGCGCAAATTCAATTAGGCCCGGCTGTGTCGGGTCCTTAACATGAGCGCCAATCGTCGTACCTTTGGAAAGACCACGATTCGAAATCTTCAATCCGTCAGGTCTGGAGATCACAAGATCTTCACCCGACAACTCAACATCAATCCCATCTGCACTCGGAACCACAGCAAGTCCCTGAGAGCTGCGCAGAATCTGTACCTGAGGGAATCGGTGCGATTTCAAAATGCCACGAACAGGCGCAGGACCGCTGACCACATAAATCCGGTCGCCGACGCTTTTGTCAGTTAGCACATGCAACCGCCCACTTGCTCCAAACGGCAAACGCAGAACATTCGAGCCATCACCCTGCACATTCCGCTCAACATCAACCGGATCAGTCTTTGTCGAGATCGACGGCCCCAAAGTGATCGCCCAGGCGTCATCCTGATACTCGATAGAAATCAACGTGGTCCGCTTCAGGTCAAACCGCAGCACCTGCGCGCCATCAACTTCATCAAGCTCCACCTTGCGCGCAAGATCACTCAAAACGGCTGGAATACCGCGCCCGTCCAGATGCTCCTCACTGTCGAACACCGCCCAGACTTTTTCATCACGGCGGAAAACAGCAGCACCAACCTCGTTCTCAAACGGAAACACCAGACGAACGGTGTCACCAATGCGATATGTCTCAACGCCAACAACACGCGCTGCAGCGTCGTTCTCTTCCTGAATAATTGTTTCAGCAGAAGCACGACGCGCAATCGGCAACTCCTCGTCTGCATCAGCAACAACAGCTGCAGCAGCCGGCACAGCATCAGCGCCCGCGCCTTGTTCAGATGCAAGCGTCACTGGTATCGAGGTCTGCCCACCTGCATTCACAACCTCGGCAATGAGATCGGTTTCCAGAATGCTCTCAGCAACAGGTGCCACATCAGTTTCAGGCGCAGGCTCAGGTTTCACACGGCGAACAGGTTGCGCCTTTACAACAACAGCTTCAACGGGCTCTGGCTCTTTGCCAACCTCAGCCTGCAAGTCTTCTTCCGAAGGCTTTGATAGAGGAATGTCAGCTGGAGCAGGCCGATCTACCGGATCACCAATGCGTTCCAATTCCGGCTTCGCAACTGGCAACGGCATCTGCGGAAAATCAAGGCCATCATTCACGCTGGTTTGAGCAGTCTGAACAGGTTGAGGCGTCGGAAACAGACTGCCCGGAGCAGCAACCCGAGCCTGATCAACAGCAGCAGACACGGCAGGTGCAATTGCAGCCGGTGCATTTGCTGCGGGCGCCGCATCTTTATTACCAAGCGTGTTTATGACATTCGAAGCGCCTTGCGGCACATCTCCATCGCCAAAAAGCTCATCGCGAACTTCAGAAACCCGAGGATCCAACTGGCCGATGTCTTCAGGCGTGACATCAACAATAAGCTGCTTCCCCTCCTGAAAAGATCGCACATCAACACTCGGATCAACAATCATGTTGAAGATCAGATCATTGTCACGGGTTTGCGAGCCAACATCCAGCACAGTACCCGGTAGACTTGCTTTAAACTGAGACAGATCCAGATCAGCAGCCTGATCAAACTTGACACGAATATTGTTTCCGTTGCGCTCAAACGCACTGCCAACCTTCACATTCCAATCGAAGATCAGGCGCGTAAATGTTGGATGTGTCCCAATCCGCAGCTTGACCTTGATCTCCTGATCTTCAAGCGCGTTCGCTTCTTCCAACACACGAATACGCTCAAGCGCTTCCGCAGCCCGTCGGGCAAGCTCATCAACCACATCCTGAGGTAAGGACGGAGGCCGGCCCTCGTAATTGGCAGGAAGCAGGTCGATAAAGAGCTTCTCGCCAGCTTCCATACTGTTGATGTTAACCGGCTGCCGCAATGCAAAACGCAGCGCAGCACCATCAGGATCAGCACGGGCAATGGAGATGTAGTCCATCAATGCTTCCGGCACATCATCAACATCCGCTGCAATGCCATCGGGAAAGGAGATACGCAGGACACTGGTGGAAATGGAAGCTTCATAAGGCGGCAACAACGAGCGATCCGGGAACGTGATTACCATTCGGGCAAAATTACCGGTGTCTTCAACCTCAAGAACAGCAGAAGCTGGCTCGGCCCAGGCACTTAAAACACTGCCCCCTAAAGCAGTTGTAGCGAGCATGAAGGAGACAAGCCAAGCCTTACCCTTTACCCTCACAATGCGTGCTCCATGCAATGCACGGCGCGGCACAAAAGGTAAAGTGGCGCGCAGAACGGAACGCTTCTGCTTATCTTTAAGGTCGCCCCCAAATTCGCCCATGCCTGAGTCTTACTCCTAAAATTAATTAGGTATCTGTAACAATTGGCTATTAACGCAAGCTTACAGACTCCTGAGCCAAGAGCGAAAAACCGCCAATTTGCTCAGTTAATTCCCCTGAATCTTCGGAAGAATTGTGGAAGTCGTCTTCACATTGCGGCTCTCGCCTGCTGCCAGTGCAATTGTCAGCTGCTCCGCCATTTCCGGATCCATCTCAGAAAGCACATCCGCCATCTTCCGCGGCTGCATCTCCTTCACCACCTTCAGCATGATGTCCAGGTCCAGACGATTGAAGATCCGTGCTGCATTCTTGGCCTTCATGCTTTCATAGATCTTCACCAGATCCAGAATCTCTTCCGCAGCCTGCTTTTCCTTGCGCTCAACTTCAGAATCAATCTTCGCTTCAAGTGCCTTAAGTTCCTGAAAACGCTTATTCAAACGCGCTTCAGCAGCTGCAAGAACCTGCTCGCGAAGCTCCAGATCACTTTCACGCTGGTTCAGCACATCGCGGCGATTGCCAAGACTATTGAGAACGGCAAGTTCAGAAACGGAGTTCGTTGGAACACCACTTTCTTTCACACCACTTGTATTTTGAGCGATCTGGATCTTCCGTGCGCCGGATGGATTGGGAAGAACGTTTGGAGTAGCAGGTGCCTCTTCCTCAGCCTTCGCCACTTCCGACTGCTGCGCATCGGCAACCCGAACAGCACCAATTGGATAAGTATCACCTAGAAACAAACCAAGCAGTTTCAAAACCAGTAGGGCGCTACCAGCAAATACGACAATCGGAAGGAGCCTTAGTTTCATGCTACGCGGTCCTGCGCTTGTCTACGGAAGCGCTCAAGGCGCGCAGCTGATTCATTTGCAGCTTCACGAATGTCACGGGTCACAGAGCGGGTCGCAGCTTTAGGGGCTGGAGCGCTGCGTGTTTCAGCCGGATGCATTGTTTCCTGTTCCGCAATGATCCCGGCAGCAAGTCCCTCCGCTGCGGTTTCATAAGTGCGGGACATTGGAGCTGCTGGTGCGGCCACACGGGTATCACGATCAGCAAGTGCACGATCTGCAACACCGCCAATGCGGTCGAGCACATCTTCACCGGCTCCTAACTGATTAGTCAGTTTGCGGGAAACCGCCTCAGCTTCACCCAGACGCACACCAAGAGTACGGTCTGCATTTCCGCAGGTGGACTTGAGACCCATGATCGCACGCTCTGCAATTTCAGTCGCTGTAATCAGCTCAGAAATGGTTGCGCGCAAGGACTCTTCGTCGGAGCGGAGACGACTTAGGCGACGGTTAAGTGTCCAGCAATACCCAATGGTAATCACAAGAAGAACCGCAACGATGCATTCAATAATAAGACCTAGGGACATCTAGTTTGTCTCCAGTTCGCTTTGCAGGGACTTTTCAAAAGCGGCGAGCGTCATTTTCGGTTGCTTCAGCTTCTTTGAAATTTCGATGGAAATTCGGTCATCAACATGGCCCATAAGGCCCTCTGTCAAAGCCACTCCCCCGCATTTCACCTGAACAGGATCACGAGGGCCGGTATCAAACAGCAAGGTCTGACCAACTTCCAGATTCAACACCCGCTGGAGCGGGATGGTGTTTTCATAAAGGACAGCATCTACCTGCACTTCTGAGGAATAAACCTCAGTGGCAAGGTGCTCTTCCCAAATAGGATCACGCCCGAACTTCTCACCCATGAACATCTGCAGAAGCAGTTCACGGATTGGTTCAAGGGTCGCGTAAGGCAGCACAATCTCAACTTTACCGCCGCGATCTTCCATATCGATGCGCAGCTCAACCATAATGGCAGCATTCGCAGGACGGGAGATCGCAGCAAAGCGTGGGTTCGTTTCCAAACGCTCAAGCGGGAAACTCACAGGGGACAACGGTCCAAAAGCCTGCTCAGCATCCAGCAGGATAATCTCAATCATCCGGCGCACCAGATTGCTCTCAATCGTGGTGTATGGCCGCCCTTCAACGCGTGTAGGTGAAGACCCACGGCCACCACCAAGCAACACATCAATGATGGAATAGATCAGAGAGCTCTCAACGGTAACAAGCCCAAAGCCATCCCATTCCTTGGCCTTGAACACGCCAAGGATCGCTGGCAGAGGAATGGAGTTGAGATAATCGCCAAAACGCACATTGGTCATGGAGTCCAAGGAGACTTCAACATTGTCCGATGTGAAATTACGCAGAGATGTCGTCGTGAGACGTACGAGACGGTCAAACACGATCTCCAGCATCGGCAGGCGCTCATAAGACACCATTGCCGAATTGATCAGCGCACGAATACCACCTTCATCACCAGCCAGAGACCCATCCAGCGTAAAGCCCAGCAGGTTATCGATCTCTTCCTGATTCAGAATACGGTCCGCACCACGAGACGCGCTCTCTACATCCGGTTCGCTGTCGTCGATCATCGCAGCCCATTGAGCTGCGGCCTCTTCACCGCCTTCTACGCCTTGCTCCTGAAGCGCAGCGCCCCAGGCCGCGGCAAGATCCTCATCACTGTCACCACCCTCAGCTTCAGAAAGAGCGGTGTCCCAGGCATCATCCATATTTTCAGGGAGAGTATCGGTATCTGACATATGCCGCCCCCCCTACTGGATCAGGATCTCTTTAAAGAGAACCCCTTCAACCTTGGCTGGATAGATTGCAGAGTTGATGCGGCGCAGAAGTTGCTCCTTCAAGCGGAACAGTCCGGCAGATCCTTCCAGATCAGCAGGGCGCAACTCACGCAGATAAATCTGGAAAGCATCAAGAATGCGCGGAAGATAAGGCTCCACCTGAGAAACCATGCTGTCGCTCTCAACTTCAAGAGCAATGCGAACTTTCAGGTAGGTCGTGCGGCCTTGGGTAGAAAGGTTCACCGTCATTTCTGGCAGATCGTAAAAAACGACAGGCTTGGTTTGGATCTGCTCAACAGTGCCATCCGCCCGCTTGACAGTGGCTGTGTTACCCAGATTGATCCAGTCCATTACATATGCACCGCCCACACCAAGGGTTAACAGCAAGACGCCAGCAATCGCTCCTATAACGATCTTGCGTTTGCCGGACTTGCCGTCATCCTCAGTATTTTGCAGTTCCGCATCTGCCATTTTTGCGTCCCGGTGAATCGCAATTAAAAGTTTAGTAACTAATAATGCAACCTAGTTGGTTAACACTGATTACCGAATGGTTAATACGTCATTACTAAGCAATTTTTGCCCACTAGGAAATTAAAGTAGGCATATTTTATCAAATACTTAACAGATAATTTGCGCTTCCCTCCATCAAAACAGCAGAATTCAGCCAAAGTTTCAAACTGGCACAACTCCTGCAAGAACCTTGGCGCTGCGGGTCTGGGGAGACCTGTTGCAATGCTGGGGAGCATAAAATGGAAAACGCACAGCTGATCGGCTTATCACGCCAAAGTGCCCTTCGTCGGAACTTGGATGTGGTGGCCAACAATCTGGCTAACATCAATACGACTGGCTACAAGGCTCAAAGGCTTATCTTTGAAGAATTCTTGATGCCAACCGCGCAGGCGACTGAATTTCAGCGCCCGGATCGCCCTTTGTCCTTTACGCAGGATGTAGGGACAGCAACAGTTCTGACACAGGGCTCGATCCAGCTGACAGGCAATCCGCTCGACGTCGCAATTGAAGGTGACGGCTATCTGGCTGTGACTGGTGCAGGCGGTGAGCAGCTTTACACTCGCTCAGGCAGCCTTGCCATTGATCCTGAGGGCACGCTCGTAACAGATGCAGGCCTGCCAGTTCTCGCTGACGGCGCTCCAATCCAAATCAATCCAGAAGATGGTGAAATCACCATCACCAAAGAAGGCGTGATCTCCACCCCACAGGCTCAACTTGGCCGATTGGATGTTTACACCTTCGACAACCGCCAAGAGCTTTTGCACGTTGGCACAAACCTGTTTTCCGGCTTGAACCCAATCCCAGCAAATAACCCGACTGTCGTCCAGGGCGCCCTTGAAGGCTCCAACGTGGAAGGCATTCAGGAAATCTCCCGCATGATTGAAATCACCCGTCAATACAAAAGCGTGTCCAAGATGATGTCGCAGCGCAACGAACTTCGTCAGCGCTCCATCCGCGAACTTGGATCGGTTGAAGCTTAAGGAACAGCCCAATGAAAGCCCTTCACATCGCCGCAACCGGCATGAAAGCTCAGGAACTGAATGTCGAAGTTATTTCGAACAACGTGGCCAACATGCGCACCACTGGCTACAAGCGCCAGCGCGCAGACTTTCAGGATCTGCTCTACGAAAACCAGCGCCGCATGGGCACCGAAACCTCAGACGCAGGCACAATCGTTCCAAACGGCGTGCAAATTGGCTCCGGTGTACGCACAGCAGCAACCACGCGCATCATGTCACCGGGCTCAGTGACCCAAACGGGCAACGAGTACGACATTACAATTCGCGGCGAAGGCTTCTTCCAGATCCAGCGTCCGGACGGCACAACCGGCTTCACCCGTGACGGCTCCTTCGCACGCTCCCAGACAGGCCAGCTCGTCACCAAAGACGGCT
This sequence comes from Pseudovibrio sp. Ad5, assembly GCF_001623095.1. NCBI lineage: Bacteria > Pseudomonadati > Pseudomonadota > Alphaproteobacteria > Hyphomicrobiales > Stappiaceae > Pseudovibrio > Pseudovibrio sp. Ad5. The sequence goes on from NZ_LMCH01000057.1 coordinate 247,698, forward strand.
ATACAGTTCAGCCTGGAATCACAATTCCGGACAACGCCCGCGATCTGACAATCAACGTCCAAGGCCTCGTGCAGGCCATGGACGACAACGACCAGGTCCTCAACCTTGGACAGCTCGAAATCGCCCGTTTCACAAACAAAGCTGGCCTTGAGGCAATCGGCGACAACCTCTTCCTGGAAACTCCGGCAAGCGGCCCGCCACAGACCGACAACCCAGGCAACGCAGGCTTTGGCAACATCCTTCAGCGCCATCTTGAATCATCTAACGTCGATGCTGTGACCGAGCTTTCCAATCTAATTTCTGCTCAGCGCGCTTACGAGATGAACTCCAAGATCATCAAAGCAGCCGATGAGATGTACTCCACCACAACGAATCTTCGCTAAGGAGTTGAGTTGATGAGAAAGTTGGCAACCACACTCATTGCAGGACTACTGGCCCTGACAGCCAGCAGCGCATTTGCGGCCTCAACCCTGCGCCCAACGGTCAACGTAACCGGACCAGTCGTCACCATTGGTGACTTCTACACCGAAGCGGGAGAGCTGGCTCAAACACCAATCTTTCGCAGCCCGGACCTTGGCACCACTGGCAACGTGTCTGCATTGATCATCGCACAGCAGGCACAGGCCGCTGGCTTTATTCAGGCCGATACCAACGGCCTGACAACTGTGAGTGTGCACCGCCTTTCCATCCCGGTAGATGAAACACTCATCTCAGACATCCTGCGCAATGCACTTGCGGAGCGCGCAAGCGTGCAGCCGGACGAGATTGAAATCTCCTACCATTCACCACTTCCGGTGAACATGCAGGCAGACGCCAACTCCATTTCTCCGCTAACCATCGGGCACATCAACTGGTCACCGCGCACCGCACGCTTCAAAGCCATCCTCAATGTGGTGCAGGAAGGCCAAAGTAAGCCAATCTCTGTCATTGGCAACGCCTCTCAGATGGTGCCCATCACCACTCTGGCTCGCAATCTGCAACGCGGCACGGTCATCACAGCCAAGGACATTCGCGAGGAGCGCAAGCCAGCCTCCCGCTATGCCGGACGTGAGTTTCTTGCAGCTGCTGATCTTGTTGGAATGGAAGTGCGCCGTAACATGCGCTCTGGCTCAACCATCACCCCAAGGGATGTAAGCGCACCGATCCTCGTCAAGCGCGGCGCAAAAGTAACAGTGATCTACAAGATCCCCGGCATGAACATCACAACTCAGGGCAAAGCCAAGTCTGAAGGCGGCAAAAATGACCTGATTGAGATTGTAAACCCAATTTCAAAGAAAACGATCCTTGCTGAAGTCATCGGCAGAGACATCGCCATCGTGACCACCGCAAAAACGCAGGTCGCAGCCGTATTGGAGAACCGCTGATGCCGAGAATACCTTCAGCAACCAAAATCAAGCAATATGCTGCGCTCACGATTGGCCTGTTTGCACTCGTCGGCTGCGAGACAGCCGACAAACTTTCCAAAGTTGGTCAAGAACCTGTTCTGACCGCGATTCAGGACCCACGCACGCAGCCAGGCTATCGCCCGGTACAAATGCCAATGCCAATTAAGGAAGTAGAGCGCTACAACGCGAACTCTCTTTGGCGCACCGGCAACAGAGCCTTCTTTCAGGACCAGCGCGCAAAACGTGTTGGCGACATCGTAACGGTAAACGTCACCATTTCCGACAAAGCAGCTTTTGAGAACACCTCGAAGAGCTCACGCAGTGATGCGAAGAACTCAGGAGCTGGTGGCGCACTCGGCGGCGCGATCAACACACTGGCACTTCCTGCCAGCGCTTCAGCTGACGCTCTGGCATCAATCAACAGCTCCGACAACTTTCAGGGCACAGGCTCTATCGACCGCACAGAAAGCCTGAAGACCACCGTCGCAGCTGTCGTGACACAGGTACTCCCCAACTCCAACCTCGTCATCGAGGGCCGTCAGGAAGTGCGTGTAAACCACGAAGTCCGTGAGCTAATCGTAGCGGGCGTCGTTCGTCCGCAGGACATTGCATCCGACAACACTGTTGAGAGCACCAAGATCGCAGAGGCACGCATCGGCTACGGCGGCCGCGGCCAGATCTCCGTTGCCCAACAACCTAAATACGGCAGTCAGGTGCTGGACATCGTGCTTCCGTTTTAGAGCGTGTTCCGTTTGATTGGCTTCAGTCAAACGGCAAGAATTCGCTCCAACAAAGATGTTAGAGCGCGATGCGTGACTGTAAATGAACGCGGCGTGCTCCAAAAAATCAAAGAACCCAAAACCGCTTAATAAGCTCCCCAGCTTGAGCGGTACATAAAGCGAGCTCGGCAACATGCTCCCCAGCATGCCGGGCTCGTTTTCTTTTGTGCACCAGAACACCGCACACCGACGTCCGGCCAAAACAAAACAAGGGAAGCACAGCTAAGCCGTGCTTCCCTCGTAAAGTCATACTTCAAGTACTAGAGCCTAAAAACTTAGGACCACAGCTTGAAAGGCGATATCCTGTCTCCCTGAGGATCAGTCATCCCGATAGATTTTCTCGCGCCGCTCATGAGCCTCTTGGGCTTCAATAGAAAGCGTTGCGATAGGTCGTGCATCCAAACGACGAACAGAGATTGGCTCGCCAGTCTCTTCGCAGTAGCCGTAGGATTTGTCTTCAATGCGAGCAAGAGCAGCGTCGATTTTGGAAATCAACTTTCTCTGCCGGTCACGCGCACGTAATTCAATCGACCGATCGGTTTCAGAAGAAGCACGGTCAGCCAGATCTGGGTGATTAGTGCTTTCTTCTTGAAGCGCAGCAAGGGTCTCCTTGCTCTCTTTCAGAATATCTTCCTTCCACGCAAGAAGCTTTCTACGAAAGTACTCGCGCTGTTGGTCGTTCATGAATGGTTCATCCTGTGTTGGACGATAATCAATTGCGACATCAACTGCCATCTGAAACTCCGCCTATTTATATGGGCGGCTGGAATATAGCGAGAGGAACCTGAAACAACAATCTACTAAAAAGATGAAATTGTCTAAGAACACAATTATTCAGTGTATTCAGCAACTTATGCGGTTGGAAACCTTTGATACTATCGTAAATGGATAGGCTATTCTACGTAGTGACCCAGCTTTGCGAGCTCGATTCTTGCACGCAATTCAATATCTTCGACCACTCTGTCGAGACCGGGGTTACCACTTTTGACCTGCATGGACAGGTTACCAACAAGTCGCTCAAGGCGCTCTGGCTGCACTTTGCCTTGCAGCAAATCGATCCGCAGCGCATCTAGTTGATCCAGAAGTTTATTTCCATGCTGCACAGCGCGCTGCTTGTCATCGACCTGAACTTCCATCTGCTGAAGGGCCAGCAAAGAATCCACACCCTGCAGCGACGGTGTTGGAACACCAGCCTGCGACTGCGCAACGCTGGTGGTCTCCTCCTCAACGGCAAACGCACCCGCCTGCTCGCCTTCAGAACCTTTGCGACGTTTCGTGCCCACTTTACTCGTGGAGTTCAAACCAGAAACTGGAGTGCTGCGTACAAGCAAGACCTTACCCTCAGAGCTATGGAACTGGACAAAAGCTTAAACCCGAACGCATTTGCCGAGCTGATCACATAAAACTTTACCAAGCAGGCAACAATTGCCGCATTAAAATTTGCAGTGCTTTAACTTTTATCCACCCCCTACTAAAAATACCCAGTAAATTCAGCAGGTTAAAAATTAGCAAACGCAACACTGAAACTGGCACAAAATTCGCATATTTCCGGCATGTGTGAACTGAACAGCCGGGTACCAATGCGCTCTTTCGCAAACTTACGTAGAATCGCCGCAGCGGCACTGATCGTCCTTATGGGCGCGACCCTTCAGGGAAACGCAGCCTCAAGGATCAAAGACATCACTGACTTTGAAGGCATCCGGGACAACCAGCTCATTGGTTACGGTCTCGTCGTCGGCCTTCAGGGCACTGGTGACTCTCTCAATGCCTCACCATTCACCCGGCAATCTTTGCAGGCAATGCTGGAACGCCTTGGCGTCAACACCAACGAAGCAGACCTGAACACAAAGAACACCGCCGCCGTAATGGTAACCGCCAACCTGCCAGCGTTCTCAACACAAGGCACCCGCATCGACGTGACCGTGAGCGCACTGGGTGACGCAAAGAATCTTCAGGGCGGAACACTGCTGGTAACACCATTGATGGGTGCAGACGGAGAAGCCTACGCCATTGCGCAAGGTCCAGTGGCAATCGCTGGCTTTGCAGCACAGGGTGACGCCGCTTCCGTTGTGCGCGGCGTTCCAACATCTGGCCGCATTCCAAACGGTGCTCTTGTGGAGCGGGAGGTTGAGTTCAAACTCGCTTCTCTCAGCACCATTCGTCTGGCCCTGCGCAATCCGGACCTGACCACATCCCGTCGTATCGCTGTTGCAATTAACGAGCTGATTGGCCTACCGACAGCTGAACCACTCGACCCATCCACCGTTCGCCTCACACTTCCAAAACAGTTCGATGGCAACATTGTCGATCTGATCACTGACATCGAACAGCTGATCGTAGAGCCTGATTTACCGGCCAAGATCGTGATTGACGAAAGCTCCGGCATCATCGTCATGGGTCAGCAGGTGAAAGTCTCCACCGTCGCAGTCGCACAGGGCAATCTCACAGTCACCATCGCAGAATCACCAGAGGTGGTTCAGCCGCTGCCATTCGCACAGGGCCAAACGGCTGCAGTGCCTCGCACAGACGTGCAGGTGACTGAAGACAATAGCCAGCTGGCACTCGTCAACGAAACAATCACACTGCAGCAGCTTGTTGATGGATTAAACGCTCTGGGCATTGGCCCAAGAGACCTGATCTCCATCTTGCAGGCCATCAAAGCCGCTGGCGCCCTTCAGGCAGAAATTGAGGTCCTCTAATGCTCCAACAAGCACAACTGCCCTCACCTGCGCTGACAAGCTCTGCAGACCTGATCGCGGGCGCCAATCAGGCAGGCAAACCATCAGCTACCAAAGATCCGCTGATGGAAAAGGCCAAGGAATTTGAAACCGTATTCCTCAATGAGATGTTGCAAAACATGTTCACCGGCCTTGATGAAGGCGGGACCTATGGTAACGGCGAAGGCTCAGAAGCGTGGAAATCCATGCTGATCAACGAGTACGCCAACACAATGTCTCAATCTGGCGGCATTGGTATTGCAGCTTCAGTTCATTCGCAATTACTACAACTTCAAGAGAACGCAGTATGACCAACCAGTACGACGCTGAAACTGTTCCAAGTACAGTATCGTTTGAAGAAGAACCTATCCAGACACGGATGCAAGCCGAGGTCTTCTGCGAAAATTTTGAGACGGCAATGGACAACCTCGTAGATATCATCGAGGCCGAAACAGAGCTGCTACGCGAGGGGCAAATTTCTGAGCTGCCAACCGTTGCCCCCAAAAAACATGCAGCCATCGAGTCATATCTCTCTGGCATCCGCGTCGCGAGTGCAAACGCCATCGCACTTGGCAATCTCGCTCCGTTGTCCATTCAACGTATGCGCGAGCGTCACGGCAATCTGCGGCCAATTCTTCAAACCAACCTGCAAGTGGTCTCTACGGCACGTTCAGTGACGGACAACGTCATTGAGACCGTTGCTAAAGCCGTTGGTTCTCAAATGAAAACAAGAGGTTACGGTGCAAACGGCATGATGAGTTCGCCCCAAAGATCCGCTCAGGGCATTGCCGTTAACCAAACCCTGTAAACGGCACCATATTAAGCGTGCATATTAACGAAATAACCTGAAGATCGCCCGTAGCCTCCCTGATAAATAGGGGTATTTGGCGGTTTTCAGTCGCATTTCTCTAAATATTTCGTATATTTCTATCATTAAGATTAATATTATTTAAGAACATTCCCCATAAAGTTGTCAGAGATTGAACACGTGGGGGACATTATGGAAATAGTCACACAAAGACCAACGCTCTTACATCAGGCACTGACAACACAGGCAGCACCGGTAAAATCGGAGACCGAACAGGTCAAAACCGAACTCTCCGGCGCCCGGGCCGTCACTGCATCCTCTGAGTCAGAGGATAACTCAACCGCCACCGAAAAGTCCTACCTCTCAGACTCCCGTCTCGGCGTCATCCCTAGCAAACCTAAGGACGACCAGAGCCGCATTGAGCGCGGTTACAATTATGATGAAGAGTCAGATGAGCTCATCTATTCGATGACGCAAGAGCCAGAAGGCGACGTCATCTACGAACTGCCCTCCAAGACAGCTCGCCGCATTCGTGCATTCCTGGATGAAGTCCTTCAGGCACAAGAAAAGCGCAGCCTGGGCGGTGAGGCAAAAGAGATTGATCCTGCGATCTACGAAGCAAAGCAGGTCGAGCCAACGCAAGCAAAGCAGGCCTAAGCCACACAGGCTTTATCCTCCCTGCAAACCAGACTTATCCCCCTTGAGCTATGCCGCCCCCGCAGCATGGCTCCTTTTTTTGTCTGTCCAGTGACCACCGCATAACAACGCACCCACCACCACAAAAACGCAAAGCAACGCACATATCAACGCAACCGACGATACAACCAAAAAGACAAAGAAAAACGCGCCCCAAAGAGCGCGTTCTCCAAATTCTAAATCTGAAACAAAGCTTATCGGATAAGCTGCAGCACAGACTGACCAGCTTGAGTTGCCAGAGACAGAGTAGAAGTAGCAATAGAGTTCTGAGTATTCAGAGCTGCAAGGTTCGCACCTTCCAGGTTGGAATCAGCCAGCGTCAACTTACCAGCACCAACTTCCAGAGTGTTGATCAGGTCAGCAGTAAAGTCCTGACGGTTGGTTACAACAGACAGGTTTGTACCGAAAGTAGAAGCCTGCGCACGCAGATCCAACTGAGCCTGACGGATTTGATCAAGAGATTCTTCAATCAACTCGTCAGAACCCCAACCACGACCTTCAACTGCCGCAATATCTTGACCCACGACATTAGTTGAAGAGTCAGAGAACTGCGCACCTGAACCGTTCCCTACAAAACTAAAGGTAAACTCTTTACCTTCGTCAACCGATGTTGTGATCTGATTATCAATCGTTTCATTGTCTACAGTCAGAACGCCGTCAACAAAAGAAGCGGTGACATCAGTCACACCATTAATAGCTGTTGTAAGCTCGTCAATCGTGGACGTAGCAGAAATATCAAAATCAGTGGTCGGACCAGAACCAAGATTAAATGAAACACGATCGCCAATCTCAAATGCATCAAGTTCAGCCAACGTAGTTTCTTTAGTCACGCTCTTTTCGACATTAAGACCATTCAACTCACCACCAGTTTCTCCACCGCCACTTGGTGTATAAGAGAGTTCAATATCTTTATTTACGCCGGAAATAACAACTTGACCAGCTTCGATAGCTACTGTTGCAGAACCAGTAGTCGCATCTTGCCCAAGCTCTGCACGAATGCTTGTCTGTAAGTCATCAAGTGAAACACCTGCAGCGATAGTCAAATCGGTTACACCGCCATCGCCAGAATCAATGTGAATCACGCCACCATCTGCAAACTCAGTGGCGGTGTTAAGATCGGTAGCAGTATCAGCAAGGCCTGGATTGGTGAAGCCTGTAGTCTTGTTCAATGAATTCTTGCTAATCCCGAGATCAAAATCAGCCTTACCGTCGATAGCGTCAACTTCAGCAACAGTGTCGCTAATCTTACCTAGCTTAAACGCGGCATCTTCTGAGTCCAAATCGGTATAATCGACAGAAGAGATGTTCAACTTAGAAGAGCCATCTTCATTGAACTTCACAAGCAAATCATTGCCGTCGCCGCCCAGAAGGTTCTTACCTTTATAGCCGGAATCTTTGGCAATATCCTCAATCTGAGTACGTAATTCGTTGAACTCAGACGCATACTTAGCGCGCGTATCAGCATCTTTAGATTGCAGCGCCTGGTTAGCCTTACCTTTCGCCGCATCCAAGAGCTTATCAATACCCTGAATACCTTTGTCGGCAGCTTCAAGAGTAGAAACCGACTGCCCGATGTCGTCCTGAAGGTTGCCCAGGTCAGATGCGCGAGAGTTCAGAGAAGATGCTGTGAAAAAGGAATTCGGATTGTCGAGGGCAGAGTTAACTTTCTTACCAGTTGCGAGGCGCTCTTGAGTATCGCTAATCAGGTTAGCCGTGCTCTGGAGCGTGCTCAGGTTTGAGCGAACCGCAGCGGTGAGTGTAATATCAGCCATTTTAAATGTCCCTTCTAGGATAATGAATGACCCTTCCTGGGTCACAAACGCAGCAAATAATTACTGAGTTTTAATTGGGTACAATTACCCGTCCTGCGAGTAAAGGGGGAACGTGTTAACAAGCGCTTAATAAATCAGGGATTGCAGCAACCACACTCATCAGCTCAAGGATAAATCTAATTTTACATAATTAAGTCAAAAACTTACTCAACAGCGGCAGCTCGACGACTGCGCAATATTGTCTGTGCATATTTCCGCCTATCTGTACTTTCACAGCCCACCCAATGGCTTAAGCTGCCATGCATTAACTGGCGACTCTACATATTCAATTCAGAAGAGCTCTAAACTTAAGCAAAATTAGAAATAAATCGCTGAATAACTCGTAAGATTTAACTAGATTAACCTTTTGGTTGCCATCATAGTTAAGAGTGCTTTGAAGGAGGCTGCATGGCACTAAAGGTCGAATTAAAACCCGGAGAAAAATTGATTGTTGGTGAGACACTTATCACTAACGATAAGCAACGTGCACGATTTTTCATTCAGGGAGATGCACCTATTCTCCGAGAGAAGGATATCCTTCTTCCGGAAGACGCCAGCACCATGGCACAGCAGGTCTACCTTGCAGTGCAGGTCATGTATTTAAAGCAGGATATCACGGTTACTCAGAAAGAGTATTTCGATGTGATCGGAAAGATCCTGCAGGCCGCACCAAGCACACGCGACCTTATCAGCGAGATTAGCACCGCAATTTTGCGAGAAGAGCTCTATCGCGCCCTGAAGCTCGCCAAAAAATTGATTGAATATGAAAGGACTTTGATAAGTCATGTATCAACAAGCAACTCAGGCATATCAGCAGTCCGCAAACACCTCGGCCTCAGCGGATCCGAGGGCTCTGGAAGCTGAAGCTCTGATGAAAGCGGCGGCACGCCTTTCTGTGCTGCAACGTGAGTGGGATACAGTTTCACGCGAAGAACGGAATGAAACGCTCATATTCAATCGCACGCTCTGGACAATTTTTGTAACTGAGGCCACTGCAGAGTATAGCGAGCTGCCTCTGGAGCTCCAAAATAACATCGCAAATCTGTCCCTGTTTATGTTCAACAGAACCATGGAAATGATGGGCGGCGCGGAACCAGAAGCATTAGAGACAATGATCAACATCAACAAGTCTCTGGCATCTGGATTAAGAGGCCAAAAGGCAAACGTATAATAACAAAAAAGCCTCCGTTTTACGGAGGCTTTTTTGTTATCTCAAGAAGTCAGTGATTGTTAGATTTAATAGTATAGACGTTGCCTGAAACGAGGCGTCTAAATCCGTCTTTAGCACGGCTATCTCAGTTCCAACTTCAGTCTTGTCAACGTTCTCGAGACCGGTCAACGTGTTGTGATAGGTCAGAGACGCCTGCTTTTGCCTCTCAGCAGTACGTTTCACAGTTGTATTCACCACCGACATCTCAGATGCAACGCTTTGGATGCCTGAATTTCGATCCCCAGCAACAGAGAGTGCGTCATCGCTCTTACCTGCCAACGAAGCATAGTAGGATTTTGCGACCGCTTCACTCTCAGCATCATCTGGAGTTTCTGCTGTAAAGTCTGCCGCCACAAACACAGCAAGGTTTTGCAGCTGCTCGGAAAACGCTGACTCATTCGCGCGCGCGCCATACTCCACGCGCACATTGTCATCAATCTGAACAACCTTGTCTGAGCGCGGATCATCAGAGTTCTCGGTACCGGTATACCAGTCGACCAGAAGATCAGGTGCAGTCTCATAACCAGAGCCGTCCGCTTTTGGCACCTTCGGCACCGGATCAGTCCGCCCGTGATTACCAAAAAACTCCTCACCAGCCTGCACATCAGCAACCGCACGAAGCTCAGTTTTTGCAATATCGCCTATTGCCTTATCCAAAGCCGCCTGAGCATTCTGAGCACTCTCCAAAGCAGGATTAGCACCCGTCCCAATCAGGAAGGTTCCCTCCCCTGCATCAGGATCATCGGTTGCTGTGAGCTTAACAACTGATTTGCTCCCGTCAGGAAGTTCCAGTTCAACCTCAATCGTATCACCAACACTCGGAGTGTCATTGAACGCAAAGGACCCCTTCTTCCCTTCAGGATTAGCCGGATCAGTCAGGTCTTCAGGAGTAACCGCTGTTGCAACATCAGCAGACGACGCAGAAACGGAAGTAATTTCAAAGCCAAATCCCTCAACATTGTCCTGTTGAAGTGTCAGAGTAGGAACACCAAGCGGATTTGTCACACTGGATTCGATGCGACCATTTTCAGAGGCACCAACATGAGCATTCTCATAACGCTTCATGAGCTCCTTGAGCCCAAGCTTTCCACCTTGCCCATCCATTATGGCATCAAGTGAGGCAACAGGTGGCTCAGTCGCATCCTTACCACCGAACAGATAATACCCGTTCACTTCAGAGTTCAGCTGCGAGATCGTCTCATGCAGCATAATCTCAGTCGCTTGCTGACTGGTCGTCTGGCCATCTGTGGTCAGCGTATAGTTGTTCTCATCAATCGCACTCACACTCTCAGAGCGCATCTTCTCCATATGCTCAAGAGACTTACCCATTAAGTCGAGCTGGATACTCGCAATCGCATTAGAGTCTTCATAAACCTCAATATTCGAAATCTCACGGCGCAGCTCCAAAGCCATGCGAGAATCTGAGCTAATGCCACCATAGGTTTGCGACTTCAGTCCAGAAGTCAGCTGAATAGACTTACTCTCCAGCTGCGTCTTTTGCTGCATAAGGAGATCAAGCATATAGCTATGAGATTTAGAATAACCGATTGTATTCATTTGAATAACTCAATTCCTAAAGCAGCATCATGCGATTCTAAAAAGTGTATCATACATTTCGTCGATAGCCGATAAGACACGAGCATTCGCAGCATAAGCATTCTGTAATTCAGTCAGCTTCACCAACTCCTCGTCTACATCGACCTTATAACTGTTTTCATAGGCATTCTTAGCAATGCTCGTGACAGCTTTTGAATTACTCGCAGCTGACGTTGCCGCACTCGCAATCTGACTTTGTTTGACCACAGTCTCAATGCCAAAGTCAGAGATCGTCCCAACATATGGAGCATTCTTCGCTCCGATCCCCGAGCTAGGCGCATACGTATATTCGGTCTCAGTCAGGCGACTTTTCAGGAGGTTTGCACGCTCGGAGCTCTGCTTGTCAGGCTCACCAGCAAGCAGACTTGGATCATCTAAGACGGCCTTATTGACAACCATCCGCTGAGCAAATCCAGTTTTCTGACCACCATCCTCAAGAGCTCCTGTATAAGGCACTCCGCCATCGTTGGAGTCCAAAAAGAGCGGTATCTCTGCCCCATCAGCCGCCGTGACAGTCCGCGTGTTTTTCGCTGTAAGGCCAGTAATCTCAATAGTCCCTGGGCTGGTCGGAGACAGAACTTTCAACTCACCAGCAGCATCAACGGAAACATCAAAACCAGAACCCAGCGCACTGGAAATCTGACTTTCCAGTGCAGTCGAAGTTGCCGGAATTACAATACCATGCACAATGTCATTGGAGTCTGCAGTTACATCCGAAGAAAGCGGAAGCAAACTTGGGTCAGTCACAGCAACGAAAGTGACCTTCCGACTTTCTCCGTTAACATCAAACTCAAGCTCAATCGTATCGCCAGAAGATTGCAGTTTAGACGTATCAACGCTCAAACCCGTTGCTGCGGGTGGTGCCCCACCATCATCAGCGGCAACACCTTCAGACGTCTGCTGCGACAAAGACAGCGCCATCTGACTTGCAAGCTCATCCAGGCGCGCTTGCGTCTCTGGAAGAGTATTGTCCCGCAGTTCCACGAGAGCACCCATACTGCCGCTTTTTAAATCAGCCGATGAAAGTTTCATAACGGCGCCTGATCGCGACTTTACTTCAATTGGATTACCCTCAACTCCCACACCTAGCGTTGGGCTTGGAGTAAACTGCAACTCAGATGCGCGATCATTGTAGAGCGTTGTTCCCGACTTAGTAGATATGCTCAGCAAGCCGTCATTGCCCTGCTTAATATCCACATCCATCTTTTCGGTCAAAGCTTCCAACTGTCGGTCCATTTGATCTTGCAAATGGGCTGTCTCCCGACCAGCGGAACGCTCGACAATAATGCTGTCTTCTAAACTCTCAATTTCCTTTAGAATAGAGTTAACTTGCCCCACTTCATCAGTGATTGCTGCATCCGCATCACGGCGCATTTCTTGAACTTGCTTTGCAGAACTATTGATGCTTCTGGAAAGTTCATCAGCTGCGTTCACAGCAACTTCTTGAGCGCTTTGAGAGCTAGGATCGGTAGCCAAAGATGTCAGCGCATTTGTGAAGTTATTCATCAGGCTTGGGATCGAACTAGGATCTCCAACCTTCCCAAACATCTGATCAAGCTGCGTGATATAGTCATTATATTGAGTTGCATAAGCCGTATCGCTCAGGCTTTCCCAATAAGCTGACTGGAGCTGGGTATTGACTTGCCGCTGAACTTGATTGGTCAGAACAGAAGAAGATGCAGTCGATGTATTGTGGACTTCAGTGCCCACAATCGTTTTCAGCGTATACCCATCAACATTTGCATTCGCGACATTCTTCGATGCAACCGCAAGCTGCGCCTTCGTAAGCGACAATCCCGACATCGCCGCATTCAGAGCTGCCCCAAGACTCATACCCTAAACTCCCAAACGCGCTGAGGTAGGCAAAAACCTACCTCAGCAACAATTTATCGAACGATATTAAGAACTGAATCCAGCATCTGATTAGCTGTCGACAAAACTTTAGAGTTCGCCGAATAAGCCTGCTGCGTAATGATCAGCTTGGAAAACTCTTTTGCAATATCCGCGTTGGAACTCTCTAGCGCTTTGGCTCGAATAGTCCCCCCATTGCGGAAATCTGGCTCACCAGACGTAGAGGTCTCAGAAAATGCAGCACCATCAACTCGCTGAAGTTCTTGCTCAGCTGCAAAAGTCGCAATTGGAATTTTAAAGAGTTTCTGAGACTTATCATTGGAGTACTTCCCAATCACATTGCCTTCTGCATCAATGGAAACATCCTGCAATGTGCCTGAAGGGAAGCCATCTTGAGACAAATCAATACTAGTCGCATTGCCAATCGTGTCTTCATACTGAGTTAGATTGTCTTGGCCGAACTTAAAAGAAATATCACCCAAGCCAACACCATTTACTTCCAGATCGGTGATATCAACAACACCCGAAGCTGGAGAAGTTAAACGACCTGCCGCATCAAACGACATATCACTTACTTTCTTCCAAGCCACTTCATCGCCTGTCGCTTTGGTATCTGTATTGTAGTAGAGCGACCATTTATTCTCTGCATTAAGAGCCCAACGCAGCTCAACATTAACCGGCGTACCATTTTCATCGTAGACGGTTTCTTGCCCGCCAGCGATTGATGATTTGATGAAATCATCAGCTTTATCGCCGGTTACAACTGAACGATCCACCGCGGCAGCTGGTGGAATCGGCTGCGCCGACAGAGTCATATTAATCGGAGTCGCACCGCCGGTTTCAACAACAGTCATATCCTCAAAGGAAGAAATGCTAATTTCACCAGAAGCCAGAATTTCAGCTGTAACGCCATGCATACCATTCAACTTGTCCAACAAATCTTGAACAGTTGTGTCAGCCCCAACAGTGAAAACTTCAGGTGCGTGTCCGCCTACTGTCAATGTAAGAGTGTCACCCGCATCAAATTGCGTTGAGTCAGTAAGTTTACTCGTTTCCGTCAATGCTGTTGGGCCAGCATCCACCAACGCAGGAGTTGTTTGCGTATCTGGCGTTGAAAACACACTCAGATCGACATACTGAGAATTTGGCACACCATCAGTTGTGTCATAGTTGTCTGTGGTAGGCGTAGACGGCAAATTTGCTTGATAGTCAATCTGAGTAGATGGCTTTGCAGGCATCGGCGCGTCAGAAACCTGAATTGGTTCAGGACGATCACTAACAGCACCTGTGGCCGGATTAATCGGGTATCCTTGCAAAAAATAACCAGCAGAGTTAACGAGATTACGCTCAGTATCTAACTCGAAATCGCCTGCACGGGTGTAGTAACTTTCAGGCGCTTGCTGGGTAAGACCATCTCTATTGGTGACCAGAAAATACCCAGGGCCATTGATCGCCATGTAGGTGTTCCGGTCAGCGGATGTGACATCGCCAGACAAGTAGTTAGTGGCACGAGAAGTCGCAATTACAGTACCGGAAACCTGTTCGGCCTGCCGGCTACCTGTACTGGAAACAAGGTCGGAGAAGCTTGTATCAAGGCGTTTATAGCCAGTGGTCGAAGAGTTCGCCACGTTACCGGAAATGTTCTCCAACGCCTTGGACTGTGCGTCCAAACCGGTCGTTGCAGCGTTGATAGCACCATAAATACTCATCGAGCCCACCTAGAATTCAAATTCGCTCATGCTTGCGCAGATCTTTGATCACTAGAAGCAACTTACGTGCCAAACTAAAAAACCCAATTTACTCAACTATTTCAATAATTTAAAATTTTAACCTATTGTTAAACATAGGATTTTCTGCCTGAACCCGGCAAATAACTCGCCTTACCCGGCACATAATTCCCAGAGAAGTAAAAGAAACCGAGCAAAGATCGAAACCACTAGATAAGCCCAATGGCGCAACCCTGCAGGGATTGCTCATTGCCAATCGAGAGATTAGTGTTTTCGCCAAATCACGATACTCAAGCAGGATTTAGCGATGAAATTTCAAGGGACCTCCCAATACGTTGCCACAGAAGATCTTCGGATCGCAGTCAACGCGGCTATTACCCTTGAGCGCCCCCTGCTTGTAAAAGGCGAGCCCGGAACCGGCAAAACTGTCCTAGCGCAGGAAATCGCTCAGAGTTTAGGCGTCCCCTTCCTTGAGTGGAACGTCAAGTCGACCACAAAGGCTCAGCAAGGCCTATACGAATACGACGCGGTTTCCCGTCTCCGCGACAGCCAGCTTGGCGATGAGCGCGTAAAAGACATTCGCAATTACATTCGCAAAGGTAAACTTTGGACTGCTTTTGAAATGAATGAACGCCCGGTTCTTCTGATTGATGAGATTGATAAGGCTGACATTGAGTTCCCAAACGATCTGCTTCAAGAGCTGGATCGTATGGAGTTCTTTGTTTACGAGACTGGCGACACGATCAAAGCAAAACAGCGTCCAATCGTGATCATCACCTCAAACAATGAGAAAGATCTTCCAGACGCATTCTTGCGCCGCTGCTTCTTCCACTTCATCAAGTTTCCGGATGCAGAAACAATGACAGAGATCGTCAATGTGCATTTCGGCGAAATCAAAGACCGGTTACTTAAGGAAGCACTCAACGCATTCTATAACCTCAGAGACTTGCCGGGCCTGAAGAAGAAGCCGTCAACCTCTGAGCTTCTGGATTGGATTAAACTGCTTCTGAACGAAGACATCGCCCCGGAAACCCTCCGCGAAACCGAAAGCCGGAAAGTTATCCCGCCATTGCACGGCGCACTCCTCAAGAACGAACAGGACGTTCATCTGTTCGAGCGCCTCGCCTTTATGAATCGTCGCTAGTATCTGCATTGCCTGGCATGAAAATGAAGCAAAACAATAAAACCAGTTTTTTGAGCCAGCACATACTTTCCAGTGCATCAAAAGCAGTTCTCGCAAGCTGCCTGCTTCTTACAGGCAGCTTACTCGCACAAGCAAACAGCACCATCTCGGAAAGCCTCCTCTACCAGCCGCATACACTGCACAACGGCTGGCGCAAAGATGTGGACGCACTAACGCACTTCACCGGCATGTTTTGCCCGGACTATATCAGCAAACTTTCCCGATCAGCTCTCGTTCCCGATCTGAAGGAACTCGGTATCGGATGCATTTACGAAACCGAGAACGGCGAGATCAAAGTCATCTTCCGCCGGCACAAAAAAGACACGGCGACAACTCTCATAAACAACTTCAAAAGCGGATATCGTCAAAGCCACTTCAAACCACTGGATCTGAAGACACCGCAAAATGAGGTTGCGTTCCGAACCGAAACAACAATGCGGATGGGCCGCGTCGAGAGTTTCACCGCCTACACAGCCCCAAGCGCTGACTATACGGTCTGGGCATCCATTTCAGATGATCTCCCTGTCAGCGAGCTTGAGAAGATCCGCACGCTTTTCAAAAAGCTCACCCTTCGCGTCGAGCAGGAGCAGCGCCGTAACTAACGCAGCGCAGCTAAATTGGCGGATCGCCCAGCACACCTACATCAGTGCAACCCTCATATTCCAACACACCGCGTCGTAAGCGACCAGTACAGTTGCCTAAACCATTCTGCCAACTGAATATCTTATGGGCACGACTGAAAAGAACTCAGTTACGAATGCATGCATCACTTATAAATATTTCAGTAATTATGAGATAAAAACCCCATACTATTAGGGGAATACTATCACCTTCCAAATTCAATCGAAAACATGTAGGTTTCAAACAGAGACAAAGCAAGTAATAAACAAACAAGTCCATCCAATTATGCTGCATCGCAATATCGCATAGCAGCAAAAATACAACTTAGAATGTTTCTACCTCTTAGGAACATAAAGTAATAAAGTATATCTGGAGGATAACATATGCTTCGCCTGATGCTGTTACGCCATGCAAAATCCGACTGGAGTGATGAGGGGGCTCACGATCATGATCGCTCCCTTAACACCAGCGGTTGGAAAGCCGCAGCAAGGGTTGGAGCCCACATCCACCAACATCATATGCATCCAAAACTGATCTTATGTTCTACGGCTCTTCGGACACGGCAAACACTCATGGAAGTAATGCCATACTTGCGCAGTGATACGCGCATTCAACTGCTCAGGGATCTCTACAATTCGAGCGAAGGTGACTACATAGATGCAATCCGCGCCTACGGTGGTGGCTTCGACACTATCCTCATTGTCGGCCACAACACAGCTATTCAGGACACAGCTCTTGAACTCACTGGCAAAGGCAACCCTGAGTACATACACCAGATGCAATCCAAGTACCCAACCGGAGCTCTCGCTGTAATAGACTTTGAAGAGCACCGCTGGTCAGAAATTGACTGCAAGAAAGGAAGGATCGTCTCATTCTTCCAGCCTCGACACCTGCAAGCTGTTTCAGGCTCCTGACTAGGAAAATTTTGCGCAATTCAACATTTATTGGCGCATTTGCGATTGCATTCCTCCAAAGAACGCACCACATCGTTCCTTGGAGGATGATCTGTGAGCCCACTGAATTCATTATTTAAAAACGCTAAGCTGGCCCTAACTGATGCACAAACAGCATTGGACAATCTAACGGGATCAGCGATTGACCTAACAGTCCCCACGGTCCGTCTGGGTGTCACTGGATTGGCACGTTCCGGGAAGACCGTCTTTATCTCAGCTCTCGTTCACAATCTCATTGCCGGAGGTCGCCTGCCTCTGCTGGATGCAGCGGGCACAGGACGGCTCGCGCGAGCATGTCTTCAGCCTCAGCCCGATGACAATGTTCCACGGTTCAACTATGAGCAGCATGTCGAAACACTGACAAAGGATCGCCTTTGGCCGGAGTCCACACATCAAATCTCCGAACTTCGCTTGACCATCGAATACGAGTCAGCCACATTCATGAACCGCCAGTTAGGCGGTGGCAAACTGCACCTCGACATCGTGGATTACCCTGGTGAATGGCTCCTCGACCTTGTTTTACTACGACAGGATTTCCGGCAATTCTCAGAGGAAGCCCTGAGACGCGCTAAAGCAAGGCCAGATTTGTCTGAGGAGTTTCTGTCAACACTCGCGCGCTATCAAGATAAGCTGCACGATGAGTTTTCAGAGGACATCGCAAAGGATCTGGCAAGCACCTTCACCACGTATTTGAGCCGCTGCCGGGATGATGAGAACGCACTATCCATGTTGCCTCCTGGTCGCTTCCTCATGCCCGGCGACATGAAGGGCACACCAGCCCTCACCTTCGCCCCGCTCAATCTGGGTGATACGCAGGTCAAACCCAAAGCAGGCACGCTCCTCGCCATTATGGAGCGCCGCTACGAAGCCTATCGCAAGCACGTGGTCAGGCCGTTCTTCAAAAACCACTTTGCCAAATTAGACAGACAGATTGTGCTCGTGGACGCACTAACAGCAATCAACGCTGGCCCTGAGGCCTTGGATGATTTGAGCGGAGCCCTCACTGAGATTATGGGCGCGTTCAGACCCGGCAAAGCAAGCTGGCTATTCTCAATAGTGTCTCGCAAGATCGATCGCATTCTGTTTGCAGCCACAAAGGCAGACCATCTGCGACGCGAGGATCACGATCACTTGGAGTTACTCCTCAAGCAACTGGTTGAACGGGCAATCAACCGCGCAGAGTTCTCAGGCGCTTCAGTTGAAACGCTCGCCCTCGCATCCGTCAGAGCCACCAGGCAGGCAACCGTTCATCACGATGGTGCAGAAACCCCCGCGCTCCTCGGCACACCAATGCCAGAAGAAACCATTGGCTCCATGAGGTTTGACGGCGAAGAAGAAGCAGCTATTTTCCCCGGCGATCTTCCTGACGATCTGAGTGACCTTTTCTCTACAGAGCAAAGCCACGGCACGCCGGAAGATCAGACCGCATTGAAATATGTGCGCTTCCGCCCTCCAAAGCTGGAACGCACGGCAGAGGGGCTGACCTTATCTCTCCCTCACATCCGTTTGGACAGCGCAATGGAATTCTTGCTGGGAGATAAACTCGCATGACCAACAAGAAAACACAGCAACATAAGCCTCAGGCACGCCGCGCTCCCAAAGCATTCAAACTGGATGACAGCTCCGTCCGGCTGGAGGGGGAGTTTGCCCACGAACCACTTTCCTCTGAAGCCGTTGTGTCAGAAGAAGATGAAAACGCGTTGGCCCTGCCACAGAACAATGTTGCCCCAGAGCCAAAACCAGCGAAGAGTCGTTGGAGCAAGATCATCGCCATTGGCGGTGGCGGCCTCGTCTCACTTGCCGTTGGCTTGGCTGTCGATAGCCTAATCAGAGACCTCTTTGCTCGCTATGACTGGTTGGGCTGGACAGCTGTTGGCCTCACCGCTCTCGGCTTTCTCGGACTGATCGGTTTGTTCTTCAAAGAATGGCGGGCACTCTCTCGTTTGGAGCAAATCGACCATATACGCGATAACCTCCAAACCGCAGCAGACAACGATAGCGATAAGGAAGCCCGTGCAGCTCTACAAAAGCTAATGGCGCTCTACGCGGACCGTCCGGAAACAGCTCATGGCCGCGCTCTGCTAAAAGGTCATATGCAGGAAATCATTGATGGGAGAGATCTCGTCAAACTGGCAGAACGTGAGCTGATGGCACCAATGGATGCACGTGCCCGCTTGATCGTCATGGAAAGCGCGAAGCGTGTTTCTGTAGTTACCGCACTATCACCTCGTGCACTCGTTGATATCCTGATCGTACTTTACGAAAACCTGCGCATTGTTCGCCGCATCTCCCGTCTTTACGGAGCCCGCCCCGGCGCACTCGGTTTCTGGCGCCTTTCACGAGATGTAGCGGCTCACCTGGCCGTCACAGGTGGCATGGCCGCAGGAGATAGCCTGCTGGAACAGTTCATTGGTCAGGGCTTAGCAGCAAAACTTTCCGCACGTCTTGGCGAAGGACTAGTCAATGGCTTCCTCACAGCACGCATTGGCGTTGCTGCAATTCAAACCTGCCGCCCTGCGCCATTCATCGCCACAAAAGGCCCATCACTAACGGAGCTCATGAGCGAGATCACGAAATCTGCCCCAGATGAGATTGCAGATCAGGATTAACGAATATCTCACGCCAGCCCTATGCTTCCCCCAATCTCTTGGTATGTTCAAAGGGCTGACAAAACAAAGGCGGCAGACACAGCTATGATCACGCGCAAAGTCAAAGTGGTAGATGCACAAGACAACTGGGCCGAGGAGTTCCGGCTGGAGCAAGAAATTTTGCGTGAGCTACTCGGAGATATTGTCGAAGACATTCACCATATTGGCAGCACATCTGTGCCAGCTCTTGCCGCCAAACCAATTATCGACATCCTGCTGGAAGTCTCCAGCATCCCAGCACTCGATACTCAATCTGCAAAGCTGATCAATCTTGGCTATGTCGCCAAAGGTGAATACGGCATTGCAGGTCGCCGCTACTTTGAAAAAGGTGGTGACGACCACACCCATCACCTTCACGCGTTTAAATCAGGAGATCCGCACGTTTACAGACATCTGGCCTTTCGTGATTACCTGAAAGCTCATCCTGAGATCCGTGAGAAATATGCCCACCTGAAGAAGAAAACAGCGAAGGAGGTCAACGGAGATGTCGAGGGATATCGAGAAGGCAAGAAAGATTTTGTTGAGCTTCATCTCGCCAAAGCGATTGACTGGGCCAGAGGCTCTTATTGATCCCTATGCTTTTGCCTAAGGTGTCAATTGCACTCTCGACACTGCACCGCCCAATCGCATAATGTGACCCCATGTTTATTCAGTTTTTCGAAGAGCTAAAATCCGCTGGTTTACCCGTATCCGTACGCGAATATCTTACGCTTATGGAAGCGCTGGACGCTGATCTGCCCGGTAAACGGGTGGAAGATTTTTACTTCCTCGCACGAGCAACGCTGGTCAAAGACGAATCCAATCTGGACAAGTTTGATCGCGTCTTTGGCCACACGTTCAACGGACTGGACCTGATGAGCAAAGTGGCAACCACAGACATTCCAGAGGAGTGGCTGCGCAAGCTCACAGAAAAGCACCTTTCTGAAGAAGAGAAGAAGCTTATCGAATCCATGGGCGGCTTTGAAAAGCTCATGGAAACGCTACAAAAGCGACTGGAAGAGCAAAAAGAACGCCATCAGGGCGGCAACAAGTGGATCGGAACAGGTGGCACATCCCCGTTCGGCGCGTATGGCTACAACCCTGAAGGCATTCGTATCGGACAGGACGGAAGCCGCCATCGCCGAGCGGTCAAAGTCTGGGACAAGCGCGAGTTCAAGGATCTGGATGACACAGTTGAACTGGGCACCCGCAACATCAAGGTTGCCCTGAAACGCCTGCGCAAGTTCGCCAGAACCGGTGCTGCTGATGAGCTGGATCTGGACAACACCATCAAATCCACGGCCCACAAAGGCCTGCTAGATATTCAAATGCGTCCCGAACGACGCAATTCGGTCAAAGTGCTTTTGTTCTTCGACATCGGCGGCTCAATGGATGATCACATCCGCGTCTGCGAAGAATTGTTCTCTGCTGCCAAAACCGAGTTCAAGGTGATGGAATACTTCTACTTCCACAATTGTCTCTATGAGTTCGTCTGGAAAAACAACCATCGCCGCCACACTGAGCGCATCAACACGATGGACGTGCTTCATAAATATCCAAGCGATTACAAAGTGATCTTTATTGGCGACGCTTCAATGAGCCCCTATGAGATCACCTATCCCGGTGGTTCAGTTGAACATTGGAACGAAGAAGCAGGCAACGTCTGGGTAAAACGCGTGACAGACCTTTATCAAAAAGCAGTCTGGCTCAATCCGGTACGGGAAAAGCACTGGGATTACACTCATTCCATCGGCATGATGAAAGAGTTGTTTGATCAGCGCATGTACCCTCTCACTCTGGAAGGCATGGATTCTGCCATGAAGGAACTTGTACGCTAGAGCGAGTTCTAACAACACAGAGCATTTAACCTCCCCTTTTTGTAATTTTACAACTAGACTGCAAGTAGCATTGAGATCTAGACAGCAACTGCGCTTGGCAAAAAGCATGCCTCACACCTGTATCAAGGAAGAAGCTGCAACAAGCTTTCAGCTGGGCGCAAGCTGATTGCGTTAGGCAACAAGTGCACCAGAAGAGCTAAGAGAGGCTATGCTGTGAGCAAATCTATTTTGTGGCAACTGCTTACAAGGACATCGGCAGGCACTATCGCCTTCATTGCCCCGTTCCTTGCTGCCAATGCCAACGCAACAACTATTCCGCCGATTAACTCGCTTATTCCAGCACTCATAATTGAAAGCTGCCTCGACAAAACCGACGCAGCATTGGATAGCCCGGAATTCATCGACTGCCTGACCAACACCCTCACCAGACAACCTGAGGGCGATAACATACATAGCAGCGATCCGACGCACAGGCCTTCAACAGCGAACCATGTCGCCAACTCACCAGATCGTCTGGATGGCACCAACGTGGTTGTTTGCGCCTCAGAGAACGCTGGTTACACCAAGTGCAAGATCTCGAACGCCAACCGCAATTACGTCCAGTTGCTGCGCCAGACCTCCTCAGCACTCTGCAAACTCAATGAAAGCTGGGGCGTCGTCCCATCGCATCTTTGGACGGATAAAGGCTGCTCTGGCATCTTTTATGTTGGCAACAAACCGTACGCTCGCAAAACCGTAAACACGGTAAGCGCCAGTTCATCTTCTCTAAAGAAGCAGATCAAGTCAGCCAGCTCAGGTGGTTTGATCACCCCCATTCCGCAGCTTCCTGAATTTACGAAGGACGGATGGCGTAAATGCGCTCTCGAATTTCAGGTTTGCGAGCTGCCCTACGCAACAACCGTTCGCTTCGGCAGGCCCGGCGCATTTTACGAGAAGTCTGCGAAAGGTGATGTTCATTGCCGGACCGATTTCTTCGGAGACCCAGATCCTGCCTCGAAAAAAGCATGCTATTACAAGCTGAAGCGGGATAGCACATCTCCACAGGCTGCGCCTCCAACGCAAGTTGTGACACAAGACTTGCCGCCATTGGAAAACAGCCAGATTGCACCGGAAGATGATCTGGCGATCAATGTGGCCGAACCACTCTGGAAGGCCCGCCGCGCCTGCTCCACACTGGGCAGCAAGATCATTGCAACCAAGAATTCCCTGTCAGAGTTGCCGCCTGTCTATTTGGGCCTCGGCACCTTCACCAATCAGCAAATGAACCAGAAACCGGTACTGGTACGGACAGGGGACAAACTCGCTGGTCGCGGCGTTTACCAAAGTCAGGGCATGTACGTGCCCTTCAACTTTTCCTGCGCGCTCAACAGCAACGGAACAGCCGCCCAACATTTTGTTTTCCATGAACAAAACACAGACCTCATAACACAGGACCTTCTGCCAAACTCTGACAAGTTCCTTCAGGAAAAAGCTCCATTGAATGGATTTGACGGTCCCTATGTCTGGGTGTCTGGCCTCCCAACAGGCGCAGGCGACAAGAGCGCAATTTTGGTTCATGGCGTACCTGAAACAGACGATACCGACTTTTACGCCCGCTGTCTGGCTGGAAGCGGTGATATCGAGATCATGTTTCAGTCAACCGTCCCTGCTTTGCAGGAAGGCGATAGTATCCTGATTTCGCTAAGCACAAGACGGTTCAAGGAAAGTTATGTTGGCGTCGGCAGTTCGTTGAATCAGGAAGCCGGTGTTTCCCTGCCACTCCTCACTTTGAACAATGGCTCTTCACTTTGGAACCGAATGGTGCGAGACAACGAGTTGAAGATCAATCTGGGCGGCTATGCTATCTACAACGTAAGCCTCAAAGGCAGCGCTAAGCACGTTCGCAACTTCATCAGCGCATGCAGCGCCAGCAAATAACCTAGGCTACGCAGTCTTGAAGTATTTGCCCGGCGTCGTGCCAAAGGCTTTGCGGAACTGAGAAATAAACGGACTTGGCCCTTCATAACCAAGTTTGAAAGCCACATCACCCACACTTCGGCCTGCTGAGAGCAGCTCCAAAGCACGAAACAGCTTGGCCTGCCCACACCATTTGCGATAACTCCAGCCCGTCTCATCAAAGAACCGCCGCTCAAACGTGCGCTGGGACATAAGCGTCCGCTCCGCAGCATCCGCAAGGCTCGGCAGGTGCGCAGGGCATGACAGGATAGACTGGCAAAGCTCTTTCAAAAGCACGTGGTTGACTGGCATCGGCAATTGCAGCGGCGCATCTGGTAAACTCTTCAATTGATCAACAATCACCTGCGCAATCCGCGCTGTCGCCCCATCAAGCGCATAGTCCCGGGGCGCTGCCATAATCTCCTGTATCAGCTCGCGTAAGAGCGGCGTCACTTGCACCACAACAGGCTTATCAGAGAGTCGCTCAGACCAGTCCTCTCGCAGATACAGGCTCCGAAACTGTGTTTTGATCGGATAGACAGTCCGATGCATCATACCTCCGGGAACCCAGACTGCACGCTCTGGCGGTACAACAAATGTCCCCTCCTCAGTAAACACAGTCGTGGACCCTTGCATGATATGAACCAGCTGCCCGCGTGAATGCGCATGCGGCTCCCCCTGCCCGCCGATGGGCATATCTACCGCATAAGCAACAATGGGTTGCGGACGATCCACCTCATGTGGGTCTGCAAAAACATCAGCATGAATGGGCATCAAACACCTCTTGGCGACTTCAAGATATTTTTTGGCAAACTAGTGCTATCACGTAAACAAACTTTTCGCTTACTTAATTGCAAAACTCATTTCTAAGAACGAAGCACCATGTTGAATATCATTAAAGACATCAGAGCCGACTGGCGCTCACCCTTTGTATTTTTGTTGGTCCTCACCGTCGCCTCACAGCTCTCATTTTCTGTGTGGTGGAACCTCATCAATAACTTTGCAGTTAACACGCTCGATTTCACGGGGCAGGAAATCGGCATTCAGCAGTCCATCCGCGAAATCCCTGGCCTGCTGGCATTCACAGTCATTTTCATGCTGTTGATCTTCAAAGAACAAACGTTCACGTTGATCTCTTTGGGCCTGATGGGCTTCGGCATTGCAATCACCGGATATTTCCCATCCGCGATCGGCTTTTACGCCACCACCCTCATCATGTCTTTCGGCTTCCACTACTACGAGACGCTCAAGCAGTCTCTATCCCTACAGTGGTTGCCAAAGAAGGATGCCCCAGCACTGCTCGGACAAATTATTGCGGTCTCATCACTGGTCTCACTGTGCATCTACGGCTCGATCATGATCGGCTGGAAAACGTTTGACCTATCCTATGAGCAAGTGTTCTTGTGGGCAGGCATGGCAGGCATGGCCCTGACCATCTTTGCCACCTTTGCCTTCCCAAAGTACAAAGCACACGTGGAACAGCATAAAAAGCTGATCCTGCGCAAACGCTATTGGCTCTACTATGCGCTCACCTTCATGAGTGGTGCCCGCCGTCAAATCTTTACAGTCTTCGCAGGCTTCCTGATGGTCGAACGCTTTGGCTACGAAGTGCATGAAGTTGCAGCGCTGTTTCTGCTGAATGGCGCAATCAACATGTTCCTCGCTCCAAAGATCGGTGCGTTCATCGGTCGGGTTGGTGAGCGGACTGCATTGACTTGCGAGTATGTCGGTTTGATCATCGTCTTCCTCTCCTACGCATTCGTCACCAACGTCTACGTGGCTGGCACTCTTTACGTGATCGATCATGCTTTCTTCGCCATGGCCATCGCAATGAAAACCTACTTCCAGAAGATTGCAGACCCGGCAGACATCGCACCAACCTCCGCTGTCGACTTCACCATCAACCACATCGCAGCTGTGGTGATTCCGGTGGTCTTCGGCACGATCTGGCTCTTCTCCCCTGCACTGGTGTTCATTGCAGGCGCATCCATGGCTGCCATCAGCCTGATCCTGAGCCGCATGATCCCGCGCAATCCGGAACCTGGCATGGAAACCGTTTGGGTTCCAACCCGTCAACCACAAGCAGTTGGCGCTGAGTAAACGCTTCCAATCACACAACAAAAAAGGCTGGCCCAATCGGACCAGCCTTTTTCATTTAAACTCTACAGCTGATTAGCTCTGGCTCTCTGGGATGTGAACCACCAAACCATCCATCTCGTCCGTCACACGGATCTGGCAGGACAAGCGAGACGTGTCACGAACGTCCTGAGCAAAGTCGAGCATATCTTCTTCCATAGGCTCTGGATCGCCAGTCTTGTCATTCCAGGCTGGGTCCACGTACACGTGACAGGTCGCGCAAGCGCAGGCACCACCACATTCCGCTTCGATTCCAGGAACCATGTTCTTAATCGCGTTCTCCATAACGGTAGAACCGGCAGCAGCATCCACCTCATGGCTTTCACCTGATGAGGTGATGAAAGTAATCTTTGGCATATTTAAAGTCGTCCCGACCCTGATTGGCTTATTCTGTTGCCTTCAGATACATGTAGGCGCCCAGCTATTCAAGAACTTCTGGACCAGACCTTATGGTCAAACCCGCGCAGCCAATCATACTTCACGAATTCTGCAGCTCTGAGAGATCCGCCGAGACCTCGGCAAGGCAACTCTCAACAGTCATTAGCAATGGCACAGTTCCGTTCGCAGCTTCCTGCTCAGCTTGCTCCAGAGCCTCCCCAAGCGCAAACGCACCAACACCGCGTGCAGAACCCTTAAACCGATGCAGCAAAGCACAAAGGGTTTCTGTTCCCATTGTCTCGTGCAATCCCCGACGGAACTCTTCTATCTGATCAGCAAACATCTTCAGAATCTGACCTTGCAAATCCGGGTCATCAAACGTCACAGAAGAGAAGTGATACCTACATATAGCACTTGTAGTTTTATGTAGTTCCATAGCTAAGTTTACGTTAGGCCTCCAAATACAGCCAAGTGACTCAAAGTTATCGCGATATTCTGAAAGTTGATTCGCTTGAGTGACTCAAACCCTGCCACCACCAAGACTCTGCAGTGACTCTACCCCTCATTTTCCATAGGCAACGGAATCTAGTCCCCAAAAGAAAACACAGGTTTTTATTTCATGGTTAACAAGATCCTACCGCCCAGATTCAAATCTAGACTCGTGACCCCGTCACCGGCTCTCACTGCCATTACACGTTAAAATTGACAAGACGCTCTGTTAAAGATGGTTAACAAGATTTTTCGAATTACCATCACGCTCCAGCATCGCACGTCCCGTATCGGTCAGCTTACAAACGAGCCAATCCGGCTTCAACGGGTTGGAAAACCAAGGCTCCGCCCACCCTGCTGCAATACACGCCCGCACAGTTGCAGCTGGCACTTGTCGACCGCTCTCATCGAACAGCGGTAACTTTCCACCTGCTTCGTTAAGACCTCGCCTTAACCATTTGAGTTGTGTGGGACTCGGACGATTGGAACCTTTAGAACTGACTGGAGAATTTTCGCGATTAGTCATAGTGAGTTCCCCCCAAAATTGCTGCCTGTGACTTATCGTAGGGCACCTAAAAATCCCGGCAACTTCTGTTGTACAGTCCACCGGATTGTGCCATTAGGTTAAGGGTAGCTGCAAGGTGGGGAAATCTAAATCTTAAGGTACCGTTAACATTAACGGTCCGCTTTGATTCTGAAAACTCCCTGTTTTTGGCCCTAGAAGTTCGACGGTGCTCTCAATTCAGAGCTGTTGGATTGCATGGGGCCAAACCTATTGTTGTCTGAAATGCGTTCTTGTTTGGGAGGAGTGTATTTCGCGTAGGACGGACACCTTGTGGTGACGGCGCCGGCACAAAAGGCGAAAAATGTGCTGACGACCGGCAAGTAGAGAGTACGGACGCGAGGCGAGATATGGCGAACACCCCGAAGGCGAAAGCTCCATCGGAAGTGGCTCTGTCAGCGGTAGAAGAAGCCCTTCAGGCTGATTTTGGCGCTCCACAAGAGTCTATTTTATCCAGTGAACAGGAGAGCACCACTGCGGAACCCCCGCAAATGTCTGCTAGCCCTGCAACGGAGTCTGTAACAACAGCTCCTTCCTCTGATAAAAAACTGGCTCAGCTTGTAGAAGAAAATCAAGCTCCGAGACAGGTTCGCAAACGTGGCCGTGGTGGCCGCCCGCCCACAGCAAGTAATGATGACCGCCAGTCCATTGGCTCACTGATGTTTGCTCTGCAACGCAAGCCGTCTGCAGCTCCATTCTGGTTCGCATTTGCAGTCTCCGTTGTCTGGGCCAGCCTTGGCTTGGCGATGTCCTGGGGCTCATTCGCTGCTCAACTTGAAAAATCATCCTCCTTCTCAGGCGTATTTGAAAACCCGACATTGGTTCTCATCTCCGTCTTTATTGTTGTTCCAATCGCATTTGTCTGGGTTATGGCTCTCCTGTTCTGGCGAGCACAGGAAATGCGCAACGTCGCGCGCGGCATGACAGAAGTTGCTCTTCGTCTTGCTGAGCCTGAGGATGTTGCAAAAGAAAGCATCCTGAACGTTGGTCAGGCAATCCGCCGCGAAGCTGCCGCCATGGGCGACGGCATCGAACGCGCGATTGCACGTGCCAGCGAGCTGGAAGTGCTCATTCATAAGGAGGTCTCTTCTCTTGAGAACTCCTATAATGACAACGAACTGAAAATTCGTCGTCTGGTGGAAGAACTTGTCAGCCAGCGTGAAGCCATTCAGGCAAACGCAGAGCTGGTTCGTGAAACCATCTCCGGCTCCCACGAAAATCTTGCATCACAGCTCGCGAACACATCAGAGGAATTCGCCTCCTCTGTTGATCGTGCCCGGGAACGCCTAACCGGTTCGATCGACGCTACGCTTGAGCAGATGACAAGCAAGATCGAAAATCGCGTCACAGAAGCGACCGACAGCTTCACTGAAGCTGGTAGCGAAATGGTCTCCTCGCTGACCGTTCGCTCCGATGATTATGTCGAGCGCCTCACCTCTACCGGCTCTGAGCTGGTTGAAACACTCTCCGACACCGGCTCCAAGCTCTCTGAAACACTTCACGAGCGCGGATCTTCTATCAATGAAGAGTTCTCCTCTACTGCAAACTCCTTCATTGATAACCTGACCGAGCGCGGTACAGACCTCAACACCCGTCTTTCTGAAACCTCAGAAGCACTCGTTGACAATCTGGCAAGCCGCAGCGATGAAATCACGGCATCCCTGTCCTCCACCGGAACTGAAATTGTTGAGGGTCTTTCCACTCGCGGCAATGAAATCAGCGACCTGTTGGCAGAACGTGGCGACGCTCTGAACGCAACACTCGGCGCTGCTGGCGCAGAACTGTCTGCAACCATCACAGACCAGACAGAGGCCATGAAAGGCGTTCTGCAGGCACAGGGTACTGAGCTGACTGCCTCTATCGAAGAGACCGTCTCTTCTGTAACGGCACAGTTTGTTGGAGCAAGCTCTGACCTGACACAAACTCTGGTAACCACATCCGGTGAAGTTGTTGGCCAGATCAGTGCAGCAAACACAGAACTCAACTCCACACTGACCAACGGTCTGTCCGAGTTTACATCCAGCGTTTCGCAAACCAGCGGCGAGCTGGCACAGACACTGGTGATCACCACATCAACCGTCACCGAGCAGCTGACCGAAGCAAATGCGTCCCTCACCGATACGCTCAATGTTTCCGTTCAGTCCATCAGCTCTGCTGCTGAGGGTGCAAGCTCGCAGATTGGTGCTGTTCTTTCAAACGGCGTTACAGAGTTGAGCACAAGCGTCACAAGTGCAAGCTCCGAACTCTCACAAGCTCTGGCAACAACAACCTCCACTGTGACCGATCAGATCAACAGTGCGAACGACACCCTGACAGAAACAATGAACCTTGGCGTTGTATCCATTAACCAGAGTGTCGAGACCGCAGGTTCCGAGCTGACAACGACACTTCTCACCGCTTCCAGCGAAGTCACTGAGAAGATCACCACAGCAAACGACAACCTGACTGAGACCTTGAAGGGTGGCATCGATACCATCACCCGTACAGTGGATGGCGTTAGCGGCGAACTCTCCCAGTCTCTGGACAGCGGCGTTGAGCTTCTGTCTCAAACGGTTAGCAACACAACCTCTGTTATGGCTGAGACAATGGAAAGCGGCGTAGCTAATCTCAACGAGAGTGTTTACGGCGTATCCGCACAGCTGACAGAAACACTGGACACCAGCGCATCCAACTTCACAGCATCTGTATCCGGCGCGACCGCCAACATCACAGAAGCTCTGGAAGATGGCGTCTCCAGTCTCAGCACCACTGTTTCTGGTGCAAAAGAGCATATCTCCGAGGCTTTGGAGGGCGGCGTTGTCACACTCAGCGAAACCGTCAATGCTGCAGGTTCCCAGATCTCTACGATTATGGACAGCGGTGTGGGCAGCCTGACCGACTCGGTCAAAACTGCAGACACAATCATTTCCGAAACGCTGAACACAGGCGTCGGCAACCTCAGTGAAACCGTCAATGCAGCAAGCTCCCAGATCTCAACGATCATGGACAGCGGTGTGGGCAGCCTGACCGACTCGGTCAAAACTGCAAACACGATCATTTCCGAAACGCTGGATACAGGCGTCGGCAGCCTCAACGAAACCGTCAATTCCGCAAGCACACAAATCTCAACGCTTATGGAAACCGGTGTTGGCAGCTTGAACGAGACTGTAAACACCGCCAATACTCAGCTGACAGATACGCTGAACCTGACAGTCACAACAGTTTCCGATCAGTTCGGCAGTGCAAACGCGCAGCTGCATGAAACGCTCGAAACTTCTATCTCTGGCATCACCAATCACTTCACCTCCGCAAGCACACGTCTTTCCGACGAGATCCTTACCCGTGGTGAAGAAATCAACGCCAACCTGTCTCTTACAAGTGGCCGCCTGATCGATACGATCACAGGCCGCACCGAAGAGATGATGGGTGTCGTTGATGAGCGTGTGACCAATCTGGACACTGCCCTGCGCTCAACCGGCGAACAGGCAGCAGAAGGCATTGCAAACCGTGGTCGCGAGATCAATGAAGCAATCGCTGTTCAGTGCACCGACTTCATCGACACACTGTCCCACCGCTCCACTGAGGTTTCCGAAGTGTTGCGCGGTGCTGGTGAAAGCATCATTGCGGATCTGTCTCTGCGTGGTGGTGACATCGCAACCCGTCTGGATGACACGGCAAACACACTCGGCACCACAATCACAGTTAGCGGCGGCGAGCTGGCTGACCGTCTTGGCAACGTCAGCACTCAGATCTATGAGAGCATCACCATCAACGGTGCTGAGCTGGATCAGCGTCTGGCAGAGCGCGGTGCAGAAGTTGCTGACACCATCAGCAAACAGACATCCGCCTTCAAGACCGCTCTTGAAAGCACAACAACTGACATCACCGGCGCACTTGGCCTGCGCACTGAGGAACTGGCTGACAAACTGGCTGACACCGGTACACAGCTTGCATACCTCATCGGCTCTCGTGGTGAGCGCGTAACAGCTGATCTGACCGAAATCGGCGATCGCATTACCGAAACCCTCGACATCCGTGGTCGCGCTTTGAACGATGGTCTAGCCAGCAAACTGGCAGAACTGGAACAGGTTGTTACCGAAAGCGGTTCCGATCTTGTTCAGTCTCTCGATTTGCGCAGTCAGAACATCGGCGAATCCTTCGACAACCGCATCGAGACACTCGACGCGAAACTCGAAGAACGCACCAACACCTTTGAGCAGAGCTTCGATACACGCGCAGCAGCCCTCACTGAGACCATCGAAAGCCGCACTACCAAGCTGGCAGACGCGGTCGAACAGGGCACTGGCATCATCGCAAGCACTCTGGAAGAGAAAACCCAATCCATCTCCAGAATCCTCGAAGATCGTACCGACATCATTGCGGTCAATCTCTCCGAGCGAGTGGAACAGGTTGGTGTCTCTCTCTCCAATCGTGCAGAGAAGATCGGCGAAATCCTCGCTCAGCGTTCCGAAGCTATCGAAGAGACAATCTCTACAAGCCTGTCCACCTTCGATCAGGCAGTCGGCGACAAGGTCGAAGCAGCTGCAACTGTCATCTCTGACCGTGCAGAACACCTTGCAGACTCTCTGTCCACCGGCACAGAGCGCATCGATCAGGCTCTGGACGCACGCGCCAAGCAGATCTCTGAAACTCTGGTCAGCCGCACCCGCGAGATTGCCAAAGCATTCCACGACGGTCAGACCGAGATCAACGAAGCGCTCGACAGTCGTCTGGAAGAAGCTGGCAGCATCATCGTTCAGCAGTCCAAGAACCTCACCGACGCTCTGTCCGAGCAGGTCGCAGAGATCAACGTTTCTCTTGGCTCCAAAGTGTTCGAAGTTGCAGAAACACTCGACACCCGCTCCAAAGCTCTCGAAACGATCCTCAACGATCGCCTCGAAGCAATCTCCTCCACCATGGGAGACGAGAGCGAGAAGGCAGCAACCACGCTTACAAGCGCAATGGCAGAGGCAACCTCTTCCCTTGGCTCTGAAAGCACCCGTGTTCGCGACCTTATCCTCGAAGTCGTTGGTCAGGCATCCGATCGTCTTGCTCAGGAACGTGACCTCACAACCGAGAAGGTTGTCAGCAGCGTAGAGCAGCTGTCCGGCACACTGAGCAAAGAAGGCGAGCGTCTGCAGGAAATTGTTTCCAACTCCATCGGCGAAGCCCGCAACTCTCTGGAAGGCGAAGGCGAGAAAGCAGCAGCAGCTGTTTCCGATGCCATGGCAACCGTCCGCGGTACGCTCACCAAGGAAGGCGACGAAGTCGCACAGCGCGTTCTCAGCACTGTGGCTCAGGCAGCTAACGCTCTGGCCGTGGAAAGCGAAAACGCCCGCGCCATGTACACCGCAACCCTGGCTGAAATGTCTGGCGCCCTCACCGGCGAAAGCGACAAGGTCCGTGGTGATCTGTCCCAGACTATCGAGCTGGTGACTGGCCGCCTCTCCGCAGAAAGCGAACGCTCCAAGACGATCCTCGCAGAATCTGCAGAAGACGTCCGCAAGCTTCTGGCTGGCGAAACCGACGAAGTTCGTGCTCGCGTCTTCACCACCATCGAAGAAGCAGCAGGCACTCTGTCCACCCGCGTCAAGTCCGTGGCAGACGAGCTGCTGGTTAAAGCCGAGAACCTCAACGATGCCTTCGGCAGCCGCTCTGCTGAGCTTTCAGAGATCATCGGCAAGGACGGCAGCGAGTTGATCACTGCCATCGAAAACCGTGCTCATGACCTCACCACACGCGTCAACGAAGTCCAGAACGCAATTCTGGATGCGGTTGCTGTGAAGGGCCGTGAAGTCTCTGACCGCTTTGCACAGAACGGTCTGCAGGCAACACGCGATTTGGTTGAAGCTGGCGACAAGATTGTGACTGCAATCGATGAGCGCAGCAACATCGCAACAACCCGTCTGGACGACAGCCGCGAGCGTATGCAGGCCAACATGAACGTCCTGCTCAACGCAGTCTCCACAAAGGGTCAGGAAGTTGCAGAGACCGTCACCCGTCAAGGTGCAGTCGCAACCGACGCTCTGACACAAACCATCGACGGCATCGGCAACACCATCGAAGATCGCACCCGGATGGCTGTGAACGTGATGACAGGTACCAAAGAGCGTCTGGAAACAGATGTCTCCGAAATCCTGACACGCCTCAACGCATCCAACGGAAGCCTTCGTCAGATCCTTGCATCCGCAAGTGAGAACCTGTCTGAAGTTGAAACCAACCTCGCAAACCGTGCAGGTGAGTTCAGAACCGCGATCGACCGTGCTGTTACCGAGACTGAAGCAGCAAACGCCACCATCGAGAACCAGGTCGGCCAGCTCCGCAACACAACACATACCGTGCTTGCAGACGCTGCGAAGATCGCGGGCCGCATGGAAGACCAGAACCAGCTTCTCGGTCAGGCCATTGCAGATCTGGAAGCAACCAACACCCATGTTGACAGTCGCTTCACAGACCGCCGTATGGCAATCGAAATGGTTGCAGACACGCTGATCAAGAAAACCTCTGATGTTGAAGTGCTCATGGCGAACTACACCAACACCCTTGGTGATACGCTTGAAGTTGCTGACGACAAGGCCCGCGAAGTTTCCGGCATGCTCCGTGCTGCTGCAGAAGCTGCGACCAAGTCTGTGACTGAGCAGTTCGAAAGCATGCGCATGACCGCTGGTATGGAAGGTCAGAAGGCACGTGATGCAGTTAAAGCTGCCCACGATGATATCCTTCATGACATGAAGTCCACCGTCACTGAGGCATCCGAGCGCTTTACCGATGCAACATCCCGCATGCGTGAAGTTGCCCGTTCAGTGCACCATGAGCTGGAAGCAACCCGCTCTGAACTGAATGCAGGTATTCTGGCTCTGCCGGATGAAGCAGAAGCATCTACCTCTGCACTGCGCCGTATCGTGAGCGAACAGGTGAAGGCACTGGAGGAACTCTCCACAATCGTGTCCCGCCAGTCCTCTCAGTTCGATGTGTCCACGCCAGCTGAACCGGCACGTGCAGTCAATGCAGCTCCGGCAGCAGTGGCAGCGACCAGCCAGTACGCAGCAGCTGAAGCACCAACCCTGCAGCAAGTTGCAGCAACCGGCGCAAAGCCAGCACGTATGGCGCCAAGCCCTCGCCGCATGGAAGCACCAGCTCCACGCGCAAAGCGTCCGCAGCCAACACCAGCGGCTGCACCGCAGGGAAACGGCACATCCAAGGGCTGGATCAGCGACCTGCTCCGCCGCGCTTCAGACGATGAAGACACAATGGGCGGACATCCGCGTGACACAGCAAACGCACGCACCCCGCAGCACATGGTTGAATCCCTCAACTCCCTGAGCATGGACATTGCTCGTGCAGTTGATCATGAAACCTTTGTGGATCTGTGGGAGCGTTACAAGCGTGGCGAACGTGATGTCTTCACCCGTCGCCTGTACACCCTGCAAGGTCAGCAGACCTTCGACGAGATCCGCCAGAAGTACGGTCGCGATCCTGAATTCCGCAGCGCAGTTGAGCGTTACATTCAGGACTTCGAGCAACTCCTGTCTCAGGTCTCCAGAAGCGACAGCGACAATCAGCTCGGTCAGACCTACCTGACCTCTGATACCGGCAAGGTCTACACCATGCTTGCTCACGCAAGTGGCCGCTTCGACTAAGCACTGCTGACATTCAAACTCAAAAAAGGCTCCTGAGATTTTCAGGAGCCTTTTTTGTTAGGCCGACACAATAACACCGGTCTCCGTACTCGTTGCCCTTGCCCCCCCTCATACCTCTCAGATCCTGTGGTCTCCGACCCTAAAACTCTCTCAATCGCATCCTACAACTCGGGGATGTTTGATCCTCAGAGGAAGCGATAGGGTGTGCTTCACAAGAGCAAAGGCGGAAAAGAGCGATGCAGGCAACGTGGCGGCGAAATTCCTTAAAAAGCGCATTGGAACACATCCACTCAATAATGCAGCTGAAGTTCGGGTTCCGGTTGTGGGATGGCACACATGTTCCTGCCAATCCGCCTCAAGCAATTATTGCAATCAATGATCCCGGTGTGATCTCGGCCCTTTTGCGACGCCCCAGGATTGAGACACTTGTTGATGCATGGGTACAAAAGCGGGTCGATATCGAAGGGGTAAACCTCTTTGAGATGGCAGAATTGCGCCCACCCGGAAAAGCAAGCAAGCTCGCCAAAAACCTGAACCGTCGCCTACTCGCAAAAGCAGTCCTGCCCTTTCTGTTCGCCCCCTCAAAACGCCGTGCTAGTTCAGAGGTAAAAGGAGAAGGTGCCCGTGATGGCAGCGAGACCTCAAACAAACGCAATATCGCCCACCACTATGATGTCTCAAATGAGTTCTACGCGTTATTCCTTGATGAACAAATGCTCTACACCTGCGCCTATTTCACGAAGGCCGAAAACACACTGGATCAGGCACAGCGCGACAAGCTGGATATGATCTGCCGAAAGTTGCGACTGGAACCGGGAGACCACCTGTTGGATATCGGATGTGGTTGGGGTGCTCTCATTTGCCATGCTGCAGAGCACTACGGCGTCAAAGCGAAGGGCGTGACCCTTTCTGAGCAGCAAGTCCTGCTGGGTCGCAAAATCATAGCAGAACGTGGCTTGGAAGACCGTGTCTCAATCGAACTGCAGGACTTCTCCAAACTCTCCGGCACTTTCACGAAAATCTCGTCCATCGGCATGTTTGAGCATGTCGGCCTTGCCAATCATGAAGGATACTTCCAAGCCGTCAAGCGTCTGCTGGAGCCGCGCGGGATCTACCTGCACCATGCCATAACAAGACCAGGCAAGCGCACAGAGAAGAAATTCAGGAAAAAGCCTGCCGAATACAAAGCACTGATCCGCTACATCTTTCCCGGTGGAGAGCTCGACCACATCGGCATGAGCCTCCGCAACCTCGAGGCCACAGGCTTTGAAGTGCACGATGTAGAAGGCTGGCGGGAACATTACGCTTACACCACATCCCACTGGGCAACACGGCTTATGTCACGCAAGGAGGAGGCGATCGCTCTGGTGGGAGAAGAAACCTTCAGAATGTGGGCGCTGTATCTGGCAGGAGTCTCACTGGCATTTGAACGCGGTTCCGCACAAATATTCCAGACCGTCGCAACCCGAAAAACAAAAAGCTTCTCCGGGATGCCTCTGACACGGGCCTCCCTGTACAAACGAGAGAATGAGACCTGTTAGCGATCAGATGCCCTATGAACTCGTCAGAAGCGGTTGCGGCAATCAGCTCACCAGAGCAAACGCAATGGCCCACATGACAACAGCGATGACACCATCAAGAACCCGCCAGGAGGCGGGATTTGCAAATATTGGTCTCAGCAAACGGGCGCCATATCCCAGGGAGAAGAAGAACACGAAGGACGCCACGACAGCCCCCATGCCAAAAATGTACTCAGCACCTTCATGGCGACTGGCAACAGACCCGACAAGCAGCACTGTATCCAGATAGACATGTGGGTTCAAAAACGTAAGCGACAACACCACAACAAGTGTACCGACAATCCCTGCTGTTTTGCCCTCATCCGGACTGAGAACCGCCCCTCCTCTGATCGCGGACAAAGCACTGCGAGCACCGTAAAGAGCCAGAAAGCCAGCCCCGCCATACCGTAGAAATGGCTCTAACTCGGGAATTGTCGCAGATATTGCCGCGAGGCTGGATATTCCAACCGTAATCAGAAAGGCATCACTAACAGCACATGTGATGCAGGTCAGGAAAACATGCTCTCCTCGCAAGCCCTGCCTCAGCACAAAAGCGTTTTGTGAGCCAATTGCGAAGATCAAACTAAGACCAAGAGAAAAGCCGGAAAAGGCAACTGATAAGACTGACATTGGGTTTCCTAAGAGAGGAATTGGGAACTCATTGCCAACTTGACTACCTCGCCCTTCATCATTAGTAAAATTCAAATACCTTCTTCTACATTAGAGATTCTAATGGATTTTGACCGAGCACAACTGGCCGCATTCGCATCAATCCTCACCACTGGTACATTTGAGAGAGCAGCACAACACCTCGGCATCACGCAATCCGCAGTATCTCAGCGCCTGAAGGCCCTTGAAGAGAAGCTTGGTTGCGTCCTCATAATACGAGGTACACCATGTGTCACCACCACTCAGGGAGAAGTGCTGCTTCGACACGCTAACGAAGTTGCATTGCTGGAGAAACAGGTCAAAGAGCAAATTGGCTTTTCGAGCGAGGCCAGCAACCTGACCAGCCTCCAGATAGCAGTCAACGCAGACAGCCTTGCCACGTGGTTCATAGATGCACTCGCACAGGTGGATGGTTTTCTGTTCGACCTGAAGATTGACGATCAAGACCACAGCGCAAACTGGTTGCGACGCGGGGAAGTTCAGGCCGCTGTCAGCGCGGAACCTACCCCCATACGCGGATGTGATTGCTTTCCTTTGGGCGCTCTGCGTTACCGGGCGACAGCAAGTCCGGCTTTCGTCAAGCAATGGTTCCCGAAAGGCGTCACCCTTGATGCACTGAAGCTCGCACCTGCGCTCACCTACAACATCAAAGATACGCTACAGACAGAATGGTTGCGCGCAGTATTTGGAGAGAGCATTTTCCCAAACACCCATTGGCTCCCAAGCCCTCAGGCGTTTATCGACGCCACAGTCAATCACATCGGTTGGGGCATGAACCCGAGCATTCTGGTCGATCCACTCATTGAGCAAGGGAAGCTGATTGAGCTGATCCCGGACACGCCATACGACACAAAACTTTTCTGGCATACAAGCCGGGCAACAGCCCACACAATAGCTCCCCTCACAACAGCCATACGCCAGGCAGCAAGATCAGCACTGGCAGACTAAGGCCAGATGTGAGTAGCCTGAACAAGCATCTCTGTTTTCCAGAGCACGATACATACGCCTTGGTACAAATTGTTAAATTGACCCAGAAATCAACATCATAGTAGTTCTCCTTACCTGCGTCAGTGTATCGGGCACACCTCCGCATTGAGCTGAGCAGCTCCTTCTCATCGGGCAACGCAAGGAATGCTGACATGAACTACCCAAACATCGCAATTCTCGGGGCCGGAACAATTGGCATGAGTTGGACAGCGCTGTTTGCAGCCACGGGTCGGCAAGTCACAGTTTATGATCCCTCACCGGAAACAGAAGACCGGGTGACCGCTCTGGTAAAAAATGCCGCAGAAACGCTTGCTGCACTTGGATGGCAACATGCCGGTGACACATCAAAATTACGGTTTACAAACGACCCTGTGGCAGCAGTATCAGACGCCGACTTCATTCAGGAAAGCGTGCCGGAGAGGCTGGAGATCAAACACGGGCTCTACCAGCAGATCGAACCACACCTGAAACCAGAAGTCATCATTGGTAGCTCAACCTCCGGCTTGAAGCTCTCTGAGATGCAGGCAGGATTTAACAATCCAAGTCGCTTCATTCTGGCTCACCCGTTCAATCCACCACACCTCATCCCATTGGTCGAGCTGATGGACAATGAGAAAACGGATGCTGGCGTACTCCAATCAGCAAAAGACTTCTATGAGAGCATTGGCAAAGTTTGCGTACGCCTCAACAAAGAAGTTCCCGGGCACATTGCAAACCGGCTACAGGCAGCAATCTGGCGCGAGACTATTCACCTGGCGATGGAAGGTGTCGCCAGCGTCGAGGATATAGACAAGGCCGTTGCTTACGGCCCCGGCCTCCGTTGGGCCGCTATGGGTCCAAACACACTCTTGCATCTGGGCGGCGGTGAAGGCGGTATCCGTTCGTTCTGTGATCACCTCGGCGGTCCTTTCCAAAGCTGGTGGGACGATCTGGGCGCTCCAAGGATCACACCAGAGGTGGTGGATACACTGGAAGACGGCGTGAAAGCCTCATTGGAAAACACATCCATGCAAGAACTGGCAAAGCACCGAGATGATCTCGTTTTGCAATATGTCTTGTCGGGGCAAACCAAGAAAGAGAGAAGCCCAGCCTAAGCGAAGCTGACATCCAAGCTACCAAGCGCTGGTCCTATGTTCTTTTCCAACCCGTCCCTACCATGAGCACATGCACAACAAAGGAGAGTGTCATGTGCTCATCAACGGGCTCGGCAAAACCAACAATTCTGATCGAGAATGACCGCGTAAAAGTCGCCGAATGGCGGTTCAAACAACGCGGAGATAACACGGGCTGGCATCGTCATGCCTACGACTACATCGTAGTCCCGCTCTTCGATGGCACTCTGGAAATCAATTTAGGCAATGGGGAAACAGTGGAAGCCGCTATGCAAAACGGAGTTCCATACTTCAAAGAGATTGGCGTAGAGCACGATGTCATCAACGCCAACAACTTCGAATGCGCATTCGTCGAAATTGAACTCCTTGAAGCGCGTCGATAAACACCGGATTTGAACCCGCCTACTTCGTCGTCCCTGCGACCTCGATCGCAGCCGGTGCAGCAGCAGCCACTTGCCGCTTGCCTGCGTCCTGCTGGCTGTTCAGTGCAGCGCGTTTGGCAGCGGCCTTTGCGCGGGGGATGCGACCGACAGTGTTGATAGACCAGCTGGTGATCTGGGCAAGCACATTGTCTGAGGCAGCATTAAGTGCCGGAATTGCATCAGTGACCGTATCGCCAGTTGTCGGCACACTCGCCGCAAACACACGCATGCCGATGGAGCGGCCATCCCGGTCATCCACGATGCGTGCAGCCACTTCCACATAAGCTTTGTCACCACCGTCCACCTGCAGCTCAAAAGCCCGCAGAGTGGTTTGCAGTTGGTAGTCGATCAACAACCCCTGCCCCGGTTGCGAAACCCCACGCAGCTTGCCGGTGTTCTCCAGCGTCTCAACGAGCTTCGCCTGAAAGACGCGCGGCAGTGTGTCTGTCCATGCCACCTTCGGGAAGTAGGAGTAAATTGGGCCACCGCCCTGTGTCACAGCAATATTGCTCGTATCCAATGCCTGAAGAGCAACAGGTGTCGCCACAAGCATTTGATAATCAGAGGCACGGACTTTAACAGGAACATCGCGCGGCGCAGTCAAGCCATACAAAGCTTCAGGGCCACTTGCCCCACACCCTGCAAGACCACCCAGCAGAACGGCACCAACAACGATTTTTTTAAGTGTCGAACCGAACACGCCGAGCTCCAGCCTACTGCCATTAGCCACTCGCACGTTTTCGAGTCGCTTATCTACATTTTTGTCAAACATTTCAAAAAACTCAACGCCGCTGCGCACCATTAAAGACAGGTGTGTCCGATCCGCCGAAAATCACACGATTTGGGTTACGGTCGAAATTGTTCACAGCACGTCGAATTTCAATAAGTGTCTGGTTTAACTGCTGCATTGCTGCAGTAAAGTCCTGTCCGCCTTGCTGACTCAGTTTCAACAGGGCAGCAGAGATTGGCTCCGCCCGCAAGGCAAACGCATCTGCAACCTTGCGGATGGAGGCCGCAGCCTCAGTCGCTTCCTTGATAAAGCCTTGCCCATCAGCTGAAACCATACCGTCTACTTTCTCCAAAATCGTGTTCACACGAACGGAGGCAGCGTTCAGGTTTGTCGCAATGCTCTTCGCCTGGTCAATCACTTTGTCGACGTCCGGCACCTTCTTCTTCAGTTCCATGGTCATGTCATTGACGGATTTTGCAGCATTCTGGATTTCATCAATTGCTTTAGCAAGGTCAGGCGTCTTCTCAGCAAGAGTGGTCGCCACCTTGTCAGCCGAAGCAACAATATTGGAGACTTTCGCAGGGTCGATGGCTTCCACAATACCGTTGGTGTTGGAGATCAAAGAATTCGCATTGTCCATGGTCTCACTCAGCTGATCAGAGGCAGCGCTCAGGTTCGTTCCAACTTCACGGGCCGAAACGATCACACTGTCGATCTCTTTATTGCGACCGGCAATGGTATTGCTCACTTCACGAATGTTCGCTGTGGCAGCACCTGCATCATCAATAACTTTTGCGATCACCTGATTTTTGTCAGAAAGCGTTTTGGTCACCGTCTCAACCGAGGTCACGATATTACCGACCTGCTCGGACTTCACCATACTCAGGATACGGTTTGCATTCTTCGTGGTCAGCACAATCTCGTTGGAGGCCGTCTCAGCATTCTTCACGATACGGTCGATGGCGTCTTTATTCTTGGTCAGTTCAACAGTCAGCTGCCGCGCGTTTTCAGCAACAACAGAAGCAGAGGAAAGCATGGTGTTGATATCACCGCGACGCTCAGTCAGCACACCACCAAGATCAGACGCACCTTTCAAAATGCGCTCAACCTCTTCAGGCTTGACGGCTCCAATCACAGCTTCAATCTGATCAAGTTCATCGGAAAGCTCTGTCGTAAAGTTCACCAGCTGATCAGAGGCCAGCTTACCGTTGGCAATGATGTCACCAACACCGTCTGCAGAGGCAGACAGTTTCTTGGTCATGGCCTCAACATTGGTGACGATCTCACCCAGTTTGTCCGGGGGGACATTCGCCAGCAGGTCTTCACCGCGATCAACCAGTTTGCCAATCCGGCCCGAGAGCCCCGTCAGCGCTTTACTTGTCTCAGTTACACCAGCAAGAAAATCATCAACGCCCTTGGCATTGTTTGCCAGCGCTTGGGTAAAGACCTCTACGTTCTTTATGGTCTTTTCCACTTCAGGCCGCGCAGTCATCACCAGCTCATCAATATGCGCCAGCGTGGAATCTGCCTTGCGCATGATGTCTTTGGCACCTTCCAGCAAATCCTCAAACTGGGACCTGCGTGCATACATGACCGGAATAGTATCAGCTGCTTTGGAGAACAGTGCCGGACTGTCAGATGATCCGCCGGACAGATCCACATAAGCCACGCCTGTCAGTCCGGTAAACCCAAGAGACGCAACAGTGTCACGGCGCAGCGGAGCATTGGCATCAACGCGCACAATCGCAACAACAAGCTTAGGGTTTTCAGGATCGTACGTCAGCGCACTCACATCGCCGATCTTGATGCCGTTAAACAGCACCTGACCGCCAATCGGCAGACCCGTCACAGCACCGGGGAAAATGATTTTGATATCACGACGGCTTGAGCGGTCACCCGCACTCAACAGCCAGAACGTAAACAGGAAGGCGATGCCAACAACAGTTAGAACGAATGCACCAATAGCGATATTATTTGCGCGGGTTTCCATGCATCCTCCTCACACCCGTTTGAGGGCACGTGCCCCGCGGAAATAGGACTTAACCCAAGGGTGCTCCACCTGCATCATTTGCTCAATGGTTCCTTCAACCAGAACCCTGCGTTCGCCCAAAACGGCAATACGGTCACAAATACTATGCAGACTATCCAGATCATGGGTCACCATGTAAACCGTAAGCCCCAGAGTTTCTTTCAGTTTTACAATAAGATCATCAAAATCAGCCGCCCCGATCGGATCAAGACCAGAAGTGGGTTCATCCAGGAACAATAAGTCAGGGTCCAGCGACAAGGACCGGGCCAGAGCAGCCCTTTTGATCATGCCGCCAGAAAGCTCGGAGGGCAGCTTGTCAGCCGCATCCAAAGGCAGCCCGACCATCTCAATCTTCAGCAAAGCCAGTTCATCCCGCAAACGCGGCGA
Organism: Pseudovibrio sp. Ad5; assembly: GCF_001623095.1. Classification (NCBI taxonomy): domain Bacteria; kingdom Pseudomonadati; phylum Pseudomonadota; class Alphaproteobacteria; order Hyphomicrobiales; family Stappiaceae; genus Pseudovibrio; species Pseudovibrio sp. Ad5. The sequence goes on from NZ_LMCH01000057.1 coordinate 290,514, forward strand.
CAGCTTCAGGTGCTCACGCATCGGCACCTGAATATTCTGCTTCACAGTGAGAGAGGAGAACAATGCTCCCTGCTGGAACAACACCCCCCAGCGCTGCTCAATCTCACGGCGCATGGCATCAGTTGCTTCGTCAAAATCCTGCCCGAACACCTCAATGGAACCGGACCGTCGCGGCGTCAGCCCCAGCACAGCACGCATGAGCACGGATTTGCCCATACCAGACGCACCAACAAAGCCAAGCACTTCACCGCGGTAAACATCCATGTTCAGGTTCTCAAGAACCAGTTTGCTTCCAAAGCCGACCGTAACATCGCGCACCCGAAGCAAAATCTCCCGATCATCAACCGCACGATGACCTGAGCCCAATCCGTTCACCGGTCCTGATTGTCCTTGTCCCATACTGGTTAAAACCCGATAGACGCGAAGAACACAGCAAAAACTCCATCCACCACGATGACCATAAATATAGCTTTCACAACAGAAACAGTCGTATGACGCCCAAGTGACTCTGAAGAGCCCTCAACTTTCATACCTTCCATACACGCGATAAGCCCGATGATCAGGGCCATAAACGGCGCTTTCACAATGCCAACCATCAATGTGTCAACAGTAACAGCCGCCTGCAGTTGTGCAATGAAGGAATGAGGTACAATGCCCAGATACCACCAACAGGTCAGCCCCGCCCCAAACAACGCCGCGATGTTCGCTAGAAACACGAGGATCGGAAGCGCGATCATCAGCGCCACCAAACGCGGCAGGATCAGCACTTCGGTCACCCGCAGACCGGTCACCTGAAGCGCATCAATCTCTTCCTGCATCTTCATGGAACCAAGCTCTGCCGTGTAAGCAGAACCGGATCGTCCAGCCACCATAATGGCTGTCAGAATAACGCCAATCTCGCGCAGAACCAGAATGCCGGAGAGATCCACCACAAAGATCTCAGCACCAAACTGCTTCAGATAAAACCCGCCCTGCTGCGCAATAATTCCGCCGATCAGAAAGCTCATCAGGCACACAATCGGAACCGCACCCATGCACGAGCGCTGAAACTGAACGCCGATGGAAATAGGCCTCAACCGGCTTGGATGCGTCGCGGCGGCGGTGATCGTCGCGGTCAACCCACCCAGCATGGCCAGAATATCGCGCGTATCACGGCCCAGCTGGCGTGTCGCCTCGCCCACGGCTTCCAGATAATTGACGAAAGAGTTACCAGAGTGTTCTTCGGTGGGATTGTCGACGTCTTGCCGGTCAACTTCCTTCAGCAGGATGTCAAAACGCTCATCTTCATAGATGAACTTGACCTCTCGCCCCTGTTCGGCTTGCTCCATTTGGAACCGCTGCAGCAACCAGGCACCAGCCGTATCAAGAAAACTAACCGCCTTTAAATCCACGCAAATTACGGAATGGCGCAGTCTGGACGCAGCTTGATTGATGAGTTTTTCGCAAGTAGATCCCTGCCGGATACCCCAGGCACCGGAAGCCGTAAGCAAAAGTAACGCCCCGTCTTCAGCAGTTACCAGGTCCGGCGCATCCATTTTATCAGTCAGCTTCATCACGGGACCCTGCGCCCTATAATCCAAAAATCCTATTGATCCTATACAGGTTTCTGTAGTGTGTCGTCTAGTAATCCTCATTCAGCCACAAGTACAACGGAAAAAATTATGTCTATTTCTAAGCCATATCTATTATTTCTTGGGGACGTAAAAGACGAGCTGGCAGCAAAAACTGCCCATGGCGTACTTGATTGGCGACCAGAATGGTGCCTTGGCCAAATTACACTCCCGGGCTGCAAAGCCCACACGACCCTGTCAGAAATGAGTCTTGCTGATGCCATCGAGGCAGGTGCAAAGACCATGGTCATCGGCTGCGTAAATGCCGGTGGCGTCCTGCCAGATCACTGGATTGCAACCATTGTCGACGCTCTCAACCATGGCCTCGACATCGCAGCAGGCCTGCATATCGAGCTGGCAAGCATCCCAGCCATTGCCAAGGCTGCAGCTAAGAACAAGCGCAAGCTTCACGACCTGCGTTTTACGGACCTCACGTTCCCAACTGGCAAAGGCGAAAAGCGCTCCGGAAAGCGCTTGCTGACCGTTGGCACCGACTGCTCCGTTGGCAAGAAATACAGCGCTCTTGCTCTGCAAAAAGGGCTGGCTGACCGCAACATCAGCTCTGACTTTTGCGCAACCGGCCAGACAGGTATCCTTATTGCCGAACGCGGCGTTGCCATCGACTCTGTGGTCTCGGACTTCATCTCAGGTGCGGCAGAACACATCAGCCCGGCCACCAAAGACAACCACTGGGATGTGATTGAAGGTCAAGGAGCCCTGCATCACCCGTCTTTCGCCGGTGTCTCCCTCGGCCTGCTCCACGGCTCTCAGCCAGATACGTTTGTTGTGTGTCATGAGCCAACCCGCTCCACCATGCGTGGTGTGTCAGCACCTATTCCATCCATTCAGGACGTCATTGACCTGACAATACAACTGGGCCGCCTTACCAATCCGGACATCCGCTGTGTCGGTTTAGCCATCAACACCATGATGCTTTCTGAAAATCATGCAAAAAACCTGATTGAAGAGCTGGGGGAAGCGCATAAACTGCCCGCAACTGATCCTGTCCGCTTTGGGACCGATCCAATCATTGATCATATTTGCGCGGAGTTTAAACTGGTTTGACCTGTCGCCTGTCTATTGAAGCTGAAACATTCCCAATTGCGGGAAGCTTTACCATTGCCCGCGGTTCGCGCACGGAAGTAAACGTCCTCACCGCCACACTCACACAGGACGGCCACACAGGCCGTGGCGAATGCGTTCCTTATCCGCGGTACGGCGAAAGCGTTGAGAGCGTCACCGCTCAAATCGAAGCAGTGCGTGGAGCAATAGAAGCTGATGTCTCCATTGAGGAACTACAAGGCCTAATGCCCGCAGGTGCCGCCCGCAACGCAGTGGACTGCGCCCTGTGGGACCTGACGGCCAAACGCCAGAGTGCCACTGTAGCTGAACTGGTGGGCATCAAGTCCCAGCGCATTCTGGAAACCGCCTACACCATCTCCGTCGGCACACCGGAGAAGATGGCGACAGACGCTGCAAAAGCGGCCAGCCGCCCTCTCCTCAAAGTCAAATTGGCTGGCGATGGTGATGTTGAACGCATCGCTGCCGTCAGACAGGCAGCCCCAAACAGCAAGCTCATTGTGGATGCCAACGAAGGTTGGTCAGAAGATAATCTGGAAGCCAACATCAAGGCCTGTCAGCAGGCAGGTGTTGGGCTGGTGGAACAGCCTTTGCCAGCGGGCAAAGATGGCATTCTGGCAGAAGTGGAACACCTCATCCCGATCTGCGCGGATGAAAGCCTCCACACCTCTGCAGATCTGGAAAGCCTGCGCAATCGCTACTCAGCCATCAACATCAAGATCGATAAAACCGGCGGTCTCACTGAAGGGCTGAAGCTGCTGCGCAAAGCAGAAGAGATGGACTATGTCATTATGGTCGGCTGCATGCTCGCCACATCTCTCGCCATGGCCCCTGCCATGCTGCTGGCGCAAAACGCAGAGTTTGTTGATTTGGACGGCCCTCTATTGCTTGCCAAGGATCGCGAGCACGCAATCCAGTTTGAAGGCAGCCTGATGCACCCGCCGTCCCCGCAACTTTGGGGCTAATCACAAGCATAAAAAAGGCGGCTCTCACATCGAGGCCGCCTTGTTTTTTAAACGCGTTTGGTCACCAGCATAAGCGTCAGCACACCGACACAGCAGATCCCCGCCATCAGATAGAAGGCATAGGCTTGTTCAATCGCATAGAGCCAGCCGCTGGCAATTCCGCTCACGCCCATCACCACACCAAAGGCTGTTTGTGTCAGCCCCTGAGCCGTGCCAAGGCGTTTGCTTGATACCAGTTTAGATGTGTAGGCAACCATGCCCAAAAACACCATCCCAAAGCTACCTGCGTGCAACAGCTGAAGCAAAACAGCGGACCACGTCTCTGTTGCATAAGGGAACAGCATCCAGCGAATGATGCTCGCAACACCACCCGTGACCATCAACCCCCAGGCTCCCAGGTGACGCATAAAGAAGGAGCCCCAAACAAAAATTCCAATCTCTGCCAGAGTACCGATCGCCCACAATCCACCGACCATCGCATCGCTGATGCCTACAGACAGCCAGAAGATGCTGGCGAAGGCATAAAGCGCTGAGAAGCTACCCAGCAGCAAACCACCAGACAAAACCACAAGCAGGAACTGCGGATCGCGCAATTCTTCGGCGGCCCAAACACTTTCTTTGCTTGAGCTGCGGCTTTCTGAAGGCATACCCGGCAACAGCACAGCAAGCAGCGCCAGCAAACCCAGACTGCCCACAGTCAGGAAAAGCAGTTCAGCAGGCTCACCAAATGTCAGATACCAACCACCAATCAGCGTCGCGACCACAAACGCAATCGATCCCCATGATCGCATCGGCCCGTAATTCAGGCCAAGAGTGCTCACAGTTTCATAGGCATATGCATCCTGCAGCGGCTGAATAGGCGTGTAGAAAATGGAGAGGAAAACAACCAGTCCAATGACAGTCCAATAGTCACTGGAGTAGATCAGAATCCAAAAGGAGATCAGCGCGATAACACTGAACAGCGCCATGGAATGACGCCTGCGCCCCGCACGATCCGAGATGCTCGTCATCAACGGAGTTGCAAAGATGCGGACGATATTTGGCAAGGCAATCACCAATGCGATCTGCACGGGTGTAAAGCTAATATCCTCCAAAAAAAGCGGAAAGTACGCAAGAAAGAAAGCGTTTGCGAAATTAAACGCTGCAAACAAACCACTCACGCCTGTTGCAATCCAGAATAGGTTACTGGCTTTCCCTAATGAGGAAGTTCTTCTGGGCATAGTCATTGGAAAACACTACAAATGGGGGTGGAGAGTACCCGAGGAAGTGGATGGGAAGGGATACTCCTATCACTTGTGCTAATAGGGACTATCCAAATCAATGTAAACCAATTATTAGCCGTAGAATCTGTTATATAAACTTGTAGTATTATCTTAGTTAGTTATGAAGGAGCCACTTATGGCTGGCAACAACCGAAAGGTCCTTTTGAGCCCCGAGGAATTTGATGCCATCAAAAGCGCACTCTCTGAGACTGATAGAGGCCGTGCTTTCCTTCATGATCACCTCACACTAAACAGATCCGCCGAAACAGCAGACCTTCTGGAAGCTGTTCGACGACTTGAAAAAACATTGGTTGAGCGCGAACTGCCATCTGAGATGGAAACATATCGCCTGCACACCTATGAAATGTATGAGGCAATTGAGCGAACGAAGGACGAAATCTCAAAGATCAAGCTGGAAAATGCCGACAATAATCGCTTTTCAGCCGCTTCTGACGAGCTAGATGCAATCGTCACATCCACAGAAAGCGCAACACAGGTCATTTTGGAGTCCTCCGAAGCTATTCAGGATTTGGTGGACAAGCTCCGTGCGTCCGGCGCAGAAGATGCCCCATGCGATGCCATTGAAGAAATGGCCATGGAAATTCTAATGGCATGTTCCTTCCAGGATCTGACAGGGCAGCGCATCAACAAAGTGGTGAAGGCCCTTCATTACCTTGAAGGCCGCATCTCCAAGATGATCCGCATCTGGGGTGTAAACTTGGCTGATGAAGATCGCCCGGAAATCAATTTAGATGAGCCACGTGATGAAGATGATCGTCATATAGACAAGCGCCCGGACGCCCACTTGCTCAACGGCCCGCAAATGGATGGTGCAGGCGTTGATCAGGCTGACATTGACGCCATGTTTGATGCAACACCTGCCTCGACCGAAGAAGCACTGAACGAAAACGTCGTTCAGTTTGCTGCTGAGACACGAGCAGAAGCAGCCCATCAAGAAGAGGACAAAGCAGAAGAGCCTGCCGAGGAACCTGCTGAAATCTTTGAGCTTGATGATGTGGAAGACGAGCTGAACGCTGTTGAAACGCCTCAGGTCGCGTTGATCGAGGACGACGACCTCATCGTCACCAACGACGACACGCCAGTCGAAACGGACACCGCGACAGAGCAGGACGATGCACCAATCGAGATCGAGGGGCAGTCTCCTCCGCTCACCTCCCCAAGAGGCAGCAATTCCGACCCGCTCCATCACCTCTCAACAGGAGAGCGCCTCGCACTCTTCTCGTGATTAAGACCTAAAACCAGAAATTCGAAAGCCGTTTGCCGCCTTTTCAGTGCAAACGGCTTTTTTCTTATGCAGGCGCTTTCTCTGCAGAGTACTGCTTCAATGCCTTCTCAAAGATGGCAGGATCCACATTGCCGCCGGAGATCGTGATCACTGCCGTCTTCCCGGCAAGGTCAATCTTGCCAAACAACACAGAAGCCAAAGCAACAGCCGCGCCCGGTTCAACAACCAGTTTCAGCTCAAAATAAGCAAAGGCAACCGCTTTCATCGCCTCGTCATCTGTGACACGCAAACCTTTTGCCTGACGCCTGCTCAAAACTGAGAAGCCTTTATCCCCTGGCATTTCAGTCAGCACCGCATCACAAACAGAACCGCCCAGAGCAGCATTGCGAACACGTGTCCCAGCTTCCAGTGAGCGCGCATAATCATCAAAACCAGCAGGCTCTGCCGTGTAAATCTGACACTCAGGCAGGCTGGTTTCCAACGCCAGCGCAATACCGCTGGTCAGACCACCGCCACCTGTACAGCTGATCAACACATCAGGTGTGACACCCAGAACTTCACATTGCTCTGCAATTTCAAGCCCGGTCGTACCCTGTCCCACAATCACACCACTGTCATTGTAAGGGTGGATGAACGTCGCACCGCGCTCCTCACAAAGACCACGGGCAATCGCCTCGCGGTCCTCGCTCTCACGATCGTAAAGCACAACCTCCGCCCCCAGCGCTTTCGTCCGCTGGATCTTCAGCTGAGGCGCATCCTCAGGCATCACAATCAATGCCGGAAAACCAAGGATCTTCGCAGCAGCTGCAACGCCCTGCGCATGGTTTCCGGAAGAACACGCAACCACACCAGCGGGCCGCTGTTCCTGCGGGATCAGGGAAAGGCGATTGAACGCGCCTCGAAACTTGAAAGACCCGGTGCGCTGCAGGTTTTCGGCTTTAATAAAGACACGGCCATTCACCTGCTCATCCAACACCGGAAAGTTCAGAAGCGGTGTCAGGCTGGCATAGCCTTGCAGCCTTGTTCTTGCTTTTTCAATTTCGGAAAAAGTGAGTTCGACTGGACTGGAAACATCTAAAACCATAAGAACCTCGGCAACAGCAATATGCCGCCCTGTATAGCACGCAAATCTACGAGGGTTTCAGATATTCTGATCACAGCTCAAGGAGATCCACTCAACCATTCAGGTGATTTCCAACAGAGCCTTTGCCCGCATACAGGTCCTGCCGAAATCCTGCAGTGAATGCAGGATCATAGGCATGTTCAGCATTGGCTAGAAACTGCTCGGCACTTGCCCGCCACGTAAATCGCAGGGCAACATCCCGGCAATGATCCCGCGAAACCTCCAGTGCTTCCAGCGCTGCCGACTGAAGATCATTCTTCAGCACACCTGCCCCACTGTTGCCAATCACATCAATCGGCCCCATCACAGGAAAGGCCGCCACCGGCGTCCCGCAAGCAAGCGCTTCCAGCAGCACATTGCCAAACGTGTCGGTCTGGCTCGGAAACACAAATACATCCGAGTTTGCATAATACTCAATCAGCTCATCACCGACGACAGGCCCGGTAAACAACACCTCCGGATAAGCAACCTTGAGCTCCTCCAGCTGCGGGCCTCCGCCAACAACCACTTTGGTTCCCGGCAAAGAAAGCTGCAAAAACGCCTCGATATTCTTCTCAACCGCCACACGTCCCACATATAAAAATCGCGGCCCCGGCAGGTAATCCAGCAGGTTGGTTCGTATCGGCCGGAACCGCTGATGATCCACCCCGCGAGACCATCGCAGCAGATTGTCAAACCCACGCATGCGCAAGTCAGCTTCCAATGTACTCGTCGCAACCATGCACCCCTGCCCGCTGTTATGAAAACGGCGCAACCAGGAATAGCTAAAGGACAGCGGAACCGGATAACGTGCCTGCAAATACTCAGGAAAGCGCGTGTGATAACTGGTGGTGAAGACACGCCCGTCTCGCTTTGCCACCTGCCGTGCCATAAGGCCCAACGGTCCTTCGGTCGCGATATGCAGATGGTCGCAGTCGTACTTCTCAATAAACCCACGCACGATATGCGGCAGCGTCAGGCTCAGCCGGATCTCGCCATAAGATGGCATCGGAATGCTATGGAACGATTGCGGCGTCAGGAACTCAACCCGAATACCCATAGAGCGCAGTTCAACTGAAAGCCGCTCCAGCGTCCGCACAACGCCGTTGATCTGAGGCTTCCACGCATCGGTGACAATCAGGATCGAGCTCATGCCGCCACCCGTCCATCAGAACTCTCGCTGGTAGACTCACTCTCGCCCCGTTTGCCATCGCCCCAATGAATAACCTCAAACGTTCCATCAAAGTTCTCAGCAACGGCAGTGCAGCTCTCCACCCAATCACCAGTGTTGATGTAATGGATACCGTTGGTCTCATGATCAGCCGCATGATGGATATGACCGCAGATCACCCCATCCACCTTCTGACGCTGCGCTTCTGAGACCAGTGTTTCCTCAAACTTGCCAATGAAGTTGACGGCGTTCTTTACCTTCAGCTTCGCCCACGCAGAAAGGCTCCAGTAGGTCAGCCCAAGCTTACGACGGCAATAATTCAGCACTGTATTGAGATTGAGCGCACTCACATAAGCCCAGTCACCAAAGAAGGCCAGCCACTTTGCATGGCGCACCACCACATCAAACTGGTCACCGTGAATGACAAGATACCTCTTGCCATTGGCCCCCTCATGAATAACCTGATCAACAACCTCAACACCCCCAAAGTGAATGCCGAAGAAGTCCCGCAGGAACTCATCATGATTGCCGGGAATGTAAACGATCCGTGCCCCTTTGCGACCTTTGCGCAAGAGCTTCTGCACCACATCATTATGCAGTTGAGGCCAATACCACGACCGTTTCAGCCGCCAGCCGTCAATAATGTCGCCGACAAGATAAACCGTGTCAGCGTCGTTTTGCTTCAAAAAATCCAGTAAGAGATCAGCCTGACATCCGCGTGTGCCCAGATGCACATCAGACAAAAACAAGCTTCTGTATTTTTTACTAGTAGAATCCCCGGTCACCACAAAGCCTCCGGAATAAGAAAACCTTCTTTCCTTTAAATTGATTCACAAGAAACAAATATGACAGGATACATATACTCAAACCTGTCAGTTTCTTGCTTGAACCTCAAGTAACATTACTCCCCGTTTATTAGGGGAGAGAAAATCAAGTGCCTGCAATTCAAGTGAATATTCTATTTGCTTGCTAAGCTTGATCCTGACTGGCTCAAACCTTTCTGAGAATGTAGGCTGCCCTTCACAATTCACCGATTCATTAGGATGTTGAAATGCACTTGGGTATTGAGGGGCGCAAAGCCATTGTCTGCGCATCCAGCCGCGGGCTGGGTTTGGGAACAGCAAAAGCACTGGCAGAGGCTGGGTGCGATCTCGTAATCAACGGACGCAACGAGCAACGACTAGACCAAATCGCGAGCGGACTGGCAGCACAACACAACATCTCAGTCATTCCCGTGGCAGCAGATATCTCCTCACCAGAAGGCCAGCAAGCCGTTCTCAAAGCGTGCCCAAACCCGGACATTCTCGTCAACAACAACGGCGGCCCGCCACGCAAAGACTTCAAAGAGCTGGACCGTCAGGCGATTCAGGACGGTGTCATCCAGAACATGATCACCCCGATCGAACTGATCAAAGCAGTCATTGATGGCATGGCAGAGCGCCGTTTTGGCCGCATCGTCAACATAACCTCCATGTCTGTGAAGATGCCATTTGAAGGGCTGGACCTGTCCAGCGGTGCCCGTGCAGGTCTTACTGCATTCCTGGCAGGCGTCTGCCGCCAATACGCCCAGCACAATGTCACCATCAACAATGTGCTGCCCGGCAAGTTCGACACCGACCGCCTGAAAGGTGGCTTTGAGCGTCAGGCAGAGCAGACCGGCATCACCATTGAAGAAGCCAAACGTCTGTCTTCAGAAGAGATCCCTGCAAGGCGCCTCGGCAATCCGGAAGAATTCGGCAAAGCCTGCGCCTTCATGTGCTCAGCCCATGCTGGCTACATCACAGGCCAAAACCTCTTGCTCGACGGCGGTCTCTACCCAAGCGCCTTTTAAAAACGAAAAGCCTCCCCGCAGTCACACTGCCGGGAGGCAAATCAAACTGACATCGGCAAAGCCTTAGAACTTCAAACGCGCACCAAAGCTGATGATGTCAACATTGGTGTCGTTGACCGGCCCTTGAATGGTAATGCCCTCATAGAACGGGTGGTCCGGATTGATGTTGATATTTGAGCTTTCTGGAAAGATATGCGAGTAGCCAAAATCAACTTCCAGCCAGTCCTCGTAGAAGTAACTCACCCCGGCACTCAGCCAGAACCGGTTTGAATCAGGCAGTCGCGGTGTCCGGTTCGCTTCGTCGATTGGAGACCACTCATAAGCCAGCCCAAACCGACCAGTGATGTTCTGAGTGAAATCATACTCCGTACCAAGCGAGATGAAGTAGCCGTCGTTGTATTGGAACGGTAACTCGGAAACCACCTGATCCTGCAGATTGAACACCGGGAAGGTGCTAAACCGTGACCAATGCGTCCATTCAAACGTACCCATTCCGCGCCAGCGCTCATTCAATACCTGCTGGAAGGAAACTGTCACAGTCTCTGGCATAATGATGTTGGAACGAATTGGAGTTGGCGTGCCACCACCGACCACAAGCCGCCCCTTAAGGTTGTGCTCAATGGGCGAGCGATACCCAATACCAAGCTGAGTGCCTTCCCACGGCTTAAAAAGAGCTCCAAGGGTTGCCCCAAATCCGAGATTGTAGTCTTCGCCGCGCAGTTCCGCAGTTGGTGAATTCGCAGCAATTGGCGGAACACCCGTCGCAGACTTCAGCCTCACTTGCAAATATTGAAGCTGCCACCCAATCCCAACAGAGAATTTTTCGGTGACTTCATAAGCCGCCATCGGCGTAACATTGACAGAAAGCACACGGGAAGACCGCGCATAGACCTGCCCCGCCCATTCAATTTGAGGTTTGGTTTCAAAGCCATAAGGTGCATTGGAACTGACGCCAAGAGTAAGGCGGTCATTAATCTTCCAAGTGCCATATCCTGCTGGCACCCAGGCATCCACGCCAATGTCACCTGAGGAATATGGCACGCCGGTTACAGGAATGCTCAGCGCATCAATCGTCGCCGTATCCAGATCAATCGTTGCACGTGGGAACACAAATGTCTGCGAAGTTTCCACCTGCACCCCATCATGACCAGTCATGGTCGCCGGGTTCCAGTACATGCTGGAGAGGCTTTTAGAGACAGTTGCATTTCCCGCAAAGGAGAGCCCCTGATACCACGCAGATTGCTCACGAACAGCAAAAGCACCGGCAAATGCATCAGACGCAATCAGCAAGGAAGAAAGGCTAGCGATCGTAATGGGTAAATATCTGGACATGCACGGTACTTTCTGTTCTCAAGAAAACATTCAAGCAGTGCCATGATCAACCTACGAGTTACTTATTGATTCGGCTCTCTTCCTCATGATTGAAAATATTAAAGAGTAATTGCACTGGCATATTTAAAGGTATGAGGCGTCGACTTCATAAAACAACAATGCCCAACTCACTTACAATCACTTGGTTATTCGCATTTCAGGCAGGTACACTGAAACATTTTCTGTGACAAAACTTCCGCATAACAAAAGGCCCTCCAAATGGAGGGCCCTTCAAACGCGATTTGATCTGCCAGTTAACTTCTTGCAGAGATGTTTTTGCCCAGTGAAAGAGCGCTCCACCCCGCCAGAAGCTCCTGCGCTTCTATGTAACTCTCATAAATCTTACGAGCTGTTTTGTCTTTCTGGGTATAGATATCCAGCACCTCAACACTGGTTTCCTTCAATGCTGCAAGAACCTCTTCCGGGAATTCGCGAATCTCTACCCCATGCTCTTCCTGCAGCACCTTAAGGCTCGCTGCATTCTGCGCATTGGCCTCAGAAAGCGCCAAGTCAGCTTCCACACGGCAAGCCTCTTCAACCACCGCCTGAAGCTCAGCTGGCAAACCTTCCAAAGCAACCGCATTCACAATTGCCTCACCGGTGCCGTTTGGCTTATTAAAGCCTGGACCGTAGTAGTATTTGACCAGTTTATGGAAGCCCAGCGCACTGTCCGTCCATGGACCGAGAAACTCTACACCATCCACCACACGCGTTTGCAGACTGGTGAAAATCTCGGAGGCTGGAATGTTGACCGGAGTAACACCAAGCTTGCGCATGATTTCACCACCAAGACCTACCATGCGCAGTTTGCGCCCTTTCAGGTCATCCAGCGTCTCAACAGGCTCACGATACCAGCCCGCCATGGTTGGGCCAGCATTACCAGCCATAAACGGCTTCACACCAAATGGCGCATAAAGCTCATCCCAAAGTTCCTGTCCACCCATCTGGTCCACCCAGGCAGTGTGCTCCTGAGGCAGCAGACCGAAAGGAACAGTCGTAAAAAACACCGAACCCGGCATCTTGCCAGCCCAGTACAAAGCAACTGAATGACCCATCTGTGCAGTGCCGCTTGAAACAGCGTCAAACACCTCAAAAGCAGGAACCAGCTCACCTGCAGCAAACAGGCGCACACGCATCCGACCATTACTCATAATGTTGATGCGATCACAAATGCGTTGCGCAGACATGCCAGGGCCCGGCAGGTTCTTGGGCCAGCTGGTCACCATGCGCCATTCGATCACCGGATCAGCATCCTGAGCCAGTGCAGGTGCAGCAAGTGCAGCGCTACCGGCAACCGCCCCAGCAGTTAGCCCCAGCGCCTGACGGCGGGTCAGATTGTTTTCTTTGTTCTTGGTCATTATCTCCGCCTTTTATTCAGACCAGAATTCATGGAAATGGTGCACAGGCCCATGTCCCTCGCCTACGTCAAGCGTATCCGCAGCTTTAATCGCCTGACTAATATATTCTTTCGCTTCACCAATGGCATCTTGCAGCTCCAACCCCTTGGCCAGTTCCGCTGCAATCGCAGAGGACAAGGTACAGCCAGTCCCATGTGTATTCTGCGTTTTATGTCTTGGCGCCGTATACCACCTCTCCACATCACGGGAGAGGAAGAGATCATCACAGGTATCATCAGATCCGTGTCCGCCTTTCAGCAAAACCCCGTTAGCACCCATGTCCAGCAGCAGTAACGCTTGTCTGTGCATGTCTTCACGGGTTTCGGCTACCGGCTGGTCCAGCAAAAAGGCCGCTTCCTGCATATTCGGCGTAATCAACGCCGCCATGGGAAACAGCTTCTGCTTCAAGACCGAAACGGCGGAGTTTTGCAACAAAACATCACCAGAAGTTGCAACCATCACCGGATCAAGGATGACGCGCTTAACATTATATTCCGCCAGCTTTGTGGCAATAACAGCGATAATCTCTGGCTGTGAAAGCATGCCGATTTTCACGGCATCCACCTTCAGGTCAGAAAAAACAGCATCCATCTGCTCTGCCACAAATGCTGGCGGCACATCATGAATACCTGTCACACCTTTGGTATTTTGGGCCGTCAGTGCAGTGATGACACTGGCCCCATAGACCCCACGAGCCGAAAAGGCCTTCAGGTCTGCTTGAATTCCGGCACCACCACCGGAATCCGACCCTGCAATTGTGACTGCAATCGCACTCATTAGGCCAATACCCCACCTTTATTATTCATTGTTTCGAGCTTGAGATGCTCGTTGAACTGGTCAGCCTTCAAGCCGTAAAGGGTATCGATGAAAGCTGGAGTGAAGCTTCCCGGTCCGTTCGCCTGCTCTGCGGCAATCTCGCCGCATACACCATAGACAGCAAGCGCAGCAAGCACGGCAAGTTCCTTATCTGGCTCGGTAGCGGCGAAACCAGCCAGCACACCGCCCAGCGCACAGCCAATGCCAGTCACCTTGTCCATATAAGCATGCCCATTGCCCACGGTGTAGGTTGTCTCCCGGCCAAACACAGCGTCTTCAATACCGGTGCGCACAATCAGTGTGTTCTCGGTAACAGCTCCACTCAGCCCAGCGCTCTCAGTCATGTTTGCTTTGAGGATCGAAACATTCTCTTTCAGAATATCTTTCGCAAACTCCATGCGAATGTCTGAGCGATCTACTTTAACCGGGTCCAGCACCACGGGCATAGATTTTTTGGCAGCCCCTTCAAGCCCAAGCCGAATACCATGCCGCCGCTTTCCATCCAGCGTACCAAGATTGAGGAGCAACCCGTCAACACTTTCGATGAATGCAGGAATTTCATCATGGGCCGCTGTCATGGAAGGCACAATGTTACAAGCCAACATGATGTTCGCGGTAAGGCTCTGCGCAACAGAATTCGTCAGGCAATGAACCCGAACCCCACGCTCACGCACGCTCTCAAAGACTTCCCAGAGATTTTCATTTGTGTAGGACATTTGTTTTCGCTCCCCTATAGATTACGGCGGGAACGATTACCTTGGTACTCATCCCAATTCCCTCCGCCGGCACAATCCGGATCAGGTTCTAGGAGTTGGCTTTGCGCCTCTCAGCCCGTCAGTCACTTCCGAGCACCCCCATTGGTTAGAATTTTTTGCTAGCAAACAAGAGAGCGAACTGCAAGCGGAAACGAGAGGCAGCGACAAAAGGCAACTGGGGGTAGATTTCGCATAAAAAACGCAAAAGCTTGCAAAAAAACGCAGCTTCAACGCAAAATGCTCACAAAACAACGCAAACTCAAATTTGAGCGCATCCCTGAAAGACAAATCAGCCTTTCGGGACAGAAGGATAGCAGATTTATGATTCCGTTCTTTGTACAGATCAAATGCCAGCTCGGAAAAACCTATCAGGTTGCCAACGCCATCGCAGACGCGGAAGTCGCCTCCGAGATTTACTCCACCTCCGGGGATTTCGACCTGCTGGCCAAATTCTACATCGATGATAACGAAGACATCGGACACTTCGTTGCAAACAAGGTTCAGGTCTTCGAAGGCATCCAGGACACCAGAACCATCATCACCTTCAAAGCGTTCTGATACCTACGAAAACAGGCGGGACACCAGCCCGCCTGCACAATCTCTTTTCAAGCTTTACTATCTTGATGGCTTAACTCTGAGCGTCCTGAATAGCACTCCAGACAGCAACCGGCGTCGCGGGCATATCTATATGCTCAACACCTGCATTCTTGCGCAACGCATACTGCACAGCATTCATCACCGCCGGCGCCGCTCCAATAGAACCAGCCTCACCAGCACCTTTGATGCCCATCGCATTTGTCGTGGAAGGAACGTTGCTCGTCGAGAAGTCGAAATTCGGCAAATCATCAGCACGTGCAACATGATAGTCCATGAAGGACGCTGACAGCAGCTGCCCGGTTTCATCATAAACCGTGTTCTCGCAAAGCGCCTGCGAGATCGCCTGCCCCGCACCACCATGCACCTGACCCGCCAGCAGCATCGGATTCACCGTCACGCCAAAATCATCCACGATCACATAACTGACCACGTCCGTCTTGCCCGTTTCCGGATCAATCTCCACCTCACACACATGCGTGCCATTGGGATAAGTACATTCATCCTGCATGACTTTTTCCGCTGCACTCAAGGTCTCCGGTTGCGAACCAGCCACATCAACAAGGCTGACTTGTTGGTCGGTACCAACCACGCGCACCTGCCCGTCTTCCAACGTCAGATCCCCAACACCAACCTCAAGCTTCTCACTGGCGATCTCTTTGATCTTCTTAACCAGCGTTTCAGAAGCCGCTTTCACAGATGGCATTCCAATCGGAATGGACCGCGATCCACCGGTACCACCACCAGTCGCAACACGGTCCGTATCTCCCTGCACCATCTCAACCTGATCAAGCTGCAAACCAAGATGTTCTGCAATGACTTGGCCATATGCAGTGGCGTGACCCTGACCGTTGCTCTGCGTTCCAATCAGCAAAGTAACGCTGCCGTTCGTGTTAAGCTCAAGCTTAGCTTCCTCCCCGCCGGCAAAGGCACACGCCTCCACATAGGTCGATAGCCCAACACCGCGATACAAACCTTTTGCCTTGCTCTCCGCTTCACGCTCCGCAAACGTCGAATAATGAATCTCGTCCAGCGCCTTGGTCAGGTGAGTTCCAAAGGAACCCGTATCATACATGCGGCCAAGCGCTGTCGTATAAGGCAGAGCTGCATCGGGGATAAAACTTTGACGACGAAACTTCGCCGGATCCATACCCATCTCATGCGCAGCTTTGTCTGCCAGTCGTTCCATCAGATAAAGCGCTTCCGGACGCCCTGCCCCTCGGAACGCATCCACCGGCACTGTATTGGTATAAACGCCTGTCGCTTCCACCCACGTTGCGGGGATATCGTAAAGACCGGGAGTCATGGTGATGCCAATCTGCGGAATACCTGGGCCAAATTCATGCAGATAAGCGCCCATGTTTGCAAGCACATGCACCTTGAGGCCGATCATCTTACCGGTCTCATCAAGCGCAAGCTCAGCCGTGGATACATTATCCCGGCCATGCGCATCAGACATGAAGTGCTCGGTACGCTCCTGAAGCCATTTCACGGGATGACCAAGACGTTTCGCGGCAATCAGGCAAAGCGGATATTCAAGATAGGTGAACATCTTGGTTCCAAAACCACCACCCACATCAGGTGTCACAACGCGGATATCTTTAGGGTCGACGTTGAGTATGTTCTTGGCAATCAGATCACGCATCCCATGACCGCCCTGCGTTCCAGTGGTCAGCGTATACCTGCCGCTCTCACCATCAAACTCGCCAATACAGGCCCGCGGCTCAATCGCATTGGACACCAGACGGTTGTTGATCACTTTGATCTTGGTAACATGATGCGCATTCTGGAAGGCCTCTTCCATCGCCTCCTTGTTACCCATGCCAATGTGAAAGGCCTCATTAGACCCATGCTCAGGCCACACAAGCGGAGCGCCGTCTTCTAAGGCAGCTTCAGTTCCGATTGCCGGATCAACATCCTCGTAGTCAACCTCAATCGCCTCCATCGCAGCCCGCGCTTGCTCCACCGTATCGGCAACAACAAACGCAAGAGCATCACCAACAAACCGGGCTGTATCAGAGCAAAGAACTTCACGATGAGGCACCCAGTGCTTCGTCCCATCCAGCTGCCGAAGCACTGCTTTACATGGGATAGAGTTCGTTCCTTCAAGATCCGCAGCAGTCAGAATAAGCTGCACACCATCCATAGCCCGTGCTTCATCCACTCCCTCTAAGGTGAACTTGGCAAACGCGAGAGGAGACCGCAAAACAACGGCATGTGCTGCACCAGCCACCTTCAGGTCATCCGTGTAATGGCCCTTGCCAGAAATAAAGGCAGCATCTTCTTTTCGGCGAACGGGAGCACCAATTCCAAACTTCGGTGTAGCAACCTGATTCATGAAAACCTCAAAAATCTGGAGAGCGACCCAACACCGCACCTCCCAATACAGCTTTTTACGTATCAGCAGAGAACGTACAGTGCTTTTCTCAGGCTGCAAGTGTTTTCTGGTTCACCACAGAGGTGTATTTTCCAGAGTGACTTAAGGTCATTACCGCATTATTTAGAGCAAATTACGGAAGGGTACTTAGAGCTCTAAGTTGTCGGCAGCTTCGTGCTTACTGTCGAAACTCTCAAGCTAAAATTTGTTTTAGAATTTGACCAAACCGCAAACATTAGGTTATTTAAGCCATACACCCATCTGATCTTTGTTACGTTGTCCGCCCCCTGGCGCACACCATTTTGCACCAGACATCGGGTCTGGTCGTTTTGATCGTATCAAGGCAGCTTCGAAAGCAGTTACATGCCTGTTCCTTCAGCAGAGCCTGAAGGCAGCTCATCATCTGCTGCGTTAAAAACAAGGTTTTCCGCAAAATGGCAAAGCCTGTCCAATAACACACGCGGCATCTGCTGGGCCCTTCTGGCAACATTCCTTATGGCCGTCATGAGCACCATCATCAAGCTGCTCGGCGACCGCTTACACGTTACTCAAATCCTTATGCTGCGCCAGTTTTTCATGCTGGTGATCTCAGCACCGATCATTATCAAAGGATTTCCGGGTTCGCTCAAAACACAGGCTCCACTGCTTCACCTGGGCCGCATCCTGCTTGCGTCCTCTGC
The DNA here is from genome assembly GCF_001623095.1 of Pseudovibrio sp. Ad5. Taxonomy (NCBI): domain Bacteria; kingdom Pseudomonadati; phylum Pseudomonadota; class Alphaproteobacteria; order Hyphomicrobiales; family Stappiaceae; genus Pseudovibrio; species Pseudovibrio sp. Ad5. The sequence continues at coordinate 308,771 of NZ_LMCH01000057.1, forward strand.
AATGTATTTCGGCTTCACCGCAGTCATTCACCTACCTCTTGCTGAAAGCACAGTAATTGGTTTTGCACGCACGTTTTTCATCACGATCTTTGCAGTTTTCTTCCTGAAAGAAGTTATCGGCATTCACCGAATTTCGGCGACTATCCTTGGCTTCATCGGGGTGATGGTCATCGTCCAGCCCGGCACCGGCGCGGAAATGAGCATCTACAGCTTCATGGCGATCCTGGCCTCAGCCTGTGCCGCACTCGTAGGCATCATCCTGCGCAAGGTCACTCAGGTTGATCAGCCCATCACGATTCTGACCTTTCAAGCAACTTTTGTGGGTCTGATCATGGCCCCCTTCGGCATCTATTATTGGGTATCAATCAACCTAAATGATGCGATCCTACTGCTCTTGCTGGCAGGTGTTAGCTGGAGCGCTCAGATGAGCAACATTCAGGCCCTCAAGTTTGGTGAGGCCTCTGTGATTGCACCGTTTGATTATATCCGCCTTGTCTACGCGGCAATCATTTCTGTCGTAATCTTCGGCATCTGGCCGCTCTGGACCACATACCTTGGTGGCGCAATTATCGTCGCAGCTTCCCTTTACACCCTGCACCGCGAGACTGTGCTGGGCAAGAAAGTGGCAACTGGAACAGCGCCCACGAAAACGCACTAGAGCAAACGCTAAGCTCAAGCAAAAAGCCCTCGCAAATGCGAGGGCTTTTCTTTTTTCACGAAGTAGCTATCAACTGGCGTTTTCAGTGCTGCGAGTCTTGGCAGCCTCTTCCTCAACCAGCTCTTTCTTGGAGAGTTTACCAACCATGGTCTTTGGCAGCTCCTCACGGAATTCAATCGCCTTCGGCATCTCAATCTTGGAGATGTGCCCCTTCAGGAAGTCTTTCAACTCTTCTGCAGTCGCGCTCTGACCATCTTTCAGCTTCACAAAGGCCTTCGGTGCCTGACCGCGATACCCGTCTGGAATAGCAATCACGATAACCTCAGCAACGGACGGATGCTGATAAAGTGCCTCCTCGATCACACGCGGGTAAACGTTGTAGCCAGAACAGATGATGAGGTCCTTGATGCGATCAACAAGGAAGATGAAACCCTCATCATCCATGTAACCGACATCACCAGTGTGCAACACACGGCCATCTTCCAGAGTTTTAGCGGTCTCATCAGGACGGTTCCAGTAACCCTTCATGACCTGCGGACCGATGATGCAAAGCTCACCTTTTTCTCCGCGCTCAACCGTTTTCTCTAGATCTTCTAGATCACGGAACTCAATAGTCGTCCCCGGCATTACAACGCCGATAGAGCCGTCTTTACCTGTTCCGTCCATCGGGTTAGCTGAGGCAACCGGAGAGCTCTCTGTCAGACCGTAGCCTTCCACCAGAACACAGCCTGTCAGGGCTTCAAACTTCTGCTTCACTTCAACAGGCAGCGGCGCTCCACCAGACATACAATAGCGGATTGATGTCAGGTCGTAGTTCTTAGTTAGCTCACTGTTGTTGATCGCGGTGTAAAGCGTTGGCACAGCAGCAAACAAGGTTGGTTTCTTCTTCGCAGCCAGATCAAGCAGTTCTTTCAGGTCAAACCGCGGCATAAGCAGCATTTCTGCCGCACCTAGAATGGAAAGATTCTGCAGAACAGTCATCGCAAACACATGGAAGAATGGCAGCACACAAAGTGTCTTCTCGTAGCCGCGCTTCAAGCCACCGTAATGGCTTTCCAGCATCTCCATGTTTGACGTGATGTTGTAATGCGTCAGCATCGCACCCTTAGGCACACCAGTCGTACCACCGGTATACTGCAGGATCGCCACATCTTCCTTCGGCTCGATTTCAACCGGAGTAATGCCTTTGGACTTTGCAAGAAAATCTTTGAAACGGATGTGAGCTTTATCAGCTGGAATGTTGGAAACATCCTTCCGCTTGAACAGCTGGAACAACAGCTTCTTAGGCTGAGGCAGAATGTCAGCCATCGGACATACAATGATGTTGTCCAGAGCACCTTCTTGACGAACAGCTTCCACACGATCATAGATCACAGAAAGATCCATGGTCACCATGATGCGTGCGCCAGAATCCCGCGCCTGAAACGCGATTTCGCGCTCAACATAAAGCGGGTTGAAGTTGACGACGACACCGCCAATTTTCATGATCGCAAAATAGAAAATGGTGTAGTACGGCGTATTAGGCAGACAAAGGCCGATCTTGTCGCCCTTCTTCACACCCATCGCCTGCAGGGCACCTGCAGCACGCTCAACGAAATCTCCCAATTCGCCGTAGCTTGTTGATTTGCCCATGAAGTAGATAGCCGGACGGTGCGCATAATTTTTGACCGTATCATCCAGATAGCTATCGATAGTACGAATTGGAAATTCCACTTGTCCCTCACGACCTGTCGCCATGCGCAGATCTCCTCCCCGAATTATTATAGTTCTTCAGACGAAGTTGACAGGAAACCGAAGCTGAGCGCCAAGGTTCATGTGCGCAACATATCAGAAAAACCTTATATCATCATGCTTTGCGTGGAATTTGCGGCAGGTTTACCATTGCGTCAACCCAGACATACGGTTGACCTTCAATACGACACATTACTCAATTCCACTGAATTTTTCTCGAGAACCCAAGAGATATCAAAGCTCTGCTCTATTGAATGAGCTGAAAACTCGACACGTCAAAAAGCCCAAAATCAGTAATTTTAAGGTGGGGAATAACCGGAAGAGGCAAGAATGCGACCTGCAAAAACGGCTCTGGTAGAACACAATTGAGCGATTTTGCAGCTTTGCGCAGCACTTCCAAACGCTCTTTGACCACCTCAAATCGCTCCAAACTCATCAATCCGGCAAGTGGCAGTTCCATCTCAGCCAGCACTTCTTCACCTTCAGCAACCACAAATCCACCGCGCAACGCAATGCATCGGTTCACAGCAATTGCCATGGCCTCTTCATCAGCGCCAACCACACAGATGTTGTGACTGTCATGTCCAACAGAGGAGGCAATCGCACCCGATGTCATTCCAAACCCGTTTACGAACCCTGTCGCAATATTCCCTGTCTTTCCATGACGCTCCACAACAGCCACCTTGATAGCATCCTGCCCCAAATCGATCTGGGAATAATTATGTTCAACGGGCAAATCCCTCTTCAGATGCTCGGTGATAATCAGCCCCGGTTTCACACCAATCACTGATGTTTCGCGCTGCGCAGGCACACGGAAGCTCTCTGCATGCACTGGTTCGGCATGGCAACTGTCCAGCAATCCTTCCGGCTCAATCAACTTGCGGCTGGCAAACAACTCATCCGAAACCACACGCCCAGCACTGATCACCTGATCCACATCACAGCTTTCCAAATCATTGAGCAACACAATATCCGCACGCCAACCCGGCGCGATCAATCCGCGATCTCGCAGACCAAACGCAGTGGCTGCTGACCAGCTTGCCGCACGGTAGACATCACGAGGTGCACATCCATGAGCAATCAGGCGCTTGATGAGACAATCAAGATGTCCCTCCTCAGCAATATCAAGTGGATTCCTGTCATCCGTACAAAGCGCAACAAAACTGGCCCGTTCAGGCGTCAGGACAGGCGCTAAAGCATCCAGATCTTTGGAGACAGATCCTTCTCGGATCAGGATCGTCATGCCCTTAGAGATCTTCTCCAATGCTTCTTCTGCGGTGGTCGCTTCATGATCAGTCCGAATGCCCGCAGCAAGGTAGCCATTCAAGGCTTTGCCACGTACCAAAGGCGCATGACCATCAATATGCTCCCCTTCAAACTCAGCAATCTTAGCCAAAGCATCCGGGTCACCAGCCAACACACCAGGGAAGTTCATAAACTCCGCCAAACCAATAACGCTTGGATGATCCTTGAATGGCAAAAGATCATCAATCTCCAATTGAGCACCAGCTGTCTCAAATTTGGTGGCAGGCACACAGGAAGACAGGTTCACCCGTAAATCCAGAATGGTCTCAACAGAGCTGTCGAGGAAGTACTTGATGCCAGCAGCACCGGTCACATTGGCAATCTCATGCGGATCACAAATCGCAGTCGTCACACCGTGAGGCAGCACACAACGATCGAACTCAAACGGTGTCACCAACGATGATTCCACATGAAGATGGGTATCGATAAAGCCGGGTACGGCAATCTTGCCGCTGCAGTCGATCTCGTTCACACCGCTGTAGTTGTCATAAGTCCCAACAATCTTCTCGCCGGAGATCGCAATGTCGGTCTTCGTCAGACTGCCGTCGATCACATTGAACAGCTCAACATTCTTCAACACCAGATCGGCAGGCACATTGCCCTGCCCCTGATCGATGAGTGTTTTTAAACCGGCAACCTTTTGCTGACGAGATCCCATGCCATTTCCTCCCAGAGGAAGCATAGGGCATGCCTCCTCATTTATATTTCCCTTGGGGCAAGCCTAGCAAAAGATCGCAAGCTCCCCAATGCCGCCATTACAAATGCTTGTTGGAATTGTACAAATCATGACAGTCAGAAAACAAAACCCACAGAAACTGCATTTTTTGGATGGCGACTTCCCCTTTCAGCACGCCGAAATGCCTAGTTTCTAGGCACATTCGTATTTTTGCTTGCATTTTGATGAAACCCGCATCAAACAGAGGTGCAATTTCATAAATGCAACCTTTGTATGAGTTTTGATGCAGATAAGAGCAGTCTATCTGCCAAGCTTGCGGCTCACGTCCGCGCCTCTCACAACTCTACAATCAAATTTAATTCAGTTGGCCTGCTGGCTTGCTCCTGCAAATTCTCCAACTGATACCGCATGCCAAGCAATTGAAGCCGGAGATCCGATACCGGCTCACGACTAAGGGAACTTCATGGCGAACCGTCCAGCTCAATCTGACCCATTTGATCTCGTTGTATTTGGAGGCACCGGCGATCTTGCACACCGCAAGCTGCTCCCAGCTCTCTATCATCGCGAACCAGTCGGTCATCTGGGTGAAGACGCGCGCATCATCGCAGTTTCCCGCCGCGAGCTCAGCGATACAGAGTACCGCGACTGGGCCCGTACTGCCATTTGTGAGCACGTCGCTGAAGTAGATCAGGAAGCTCTCGAACGCTTCCTCGCTCGTATCCAATATGTCTCCGTTGACGTTGCTCAGAACACCGGTTGGGAAGCTCTGGAACAAAAGCTAGCAGGCCGCGAAGACGTTGTCCGCGCTTTCTACCTCTCTGTTTCTCCAGACTTCTTCGGCCCAATCTGTTCCGCCCTTGGCGAACACAACCTCGTAACAGAAACCTCCCGCGTCACCATCGAGAAGCCGATCGGCAAGAACGGCAGATCTGCTCACGAAGTTAACGAAACCATCGGTTCCGTGTTCAAAGAGCACCAGATTTTCCGTATCGATCACTACCTCGGCAAAGAAACCGTTCAGAACCTTATGGCTCTGCGCTTTGCCAACGTACTGTTTGAACCACTCTGGAACGCGGCTCACATCGACCACGTACAGATCACCGTGGCAGAAACACTCGGCGTTGAAAGCCGCGCTGGTTACTACGACACCGCAGGCGCTCTGCGCGACATGGTCCAGAACCACCTGCTTCAGCTGCTTTGCCTCGTTGCTATGGAACCACCTGAATCCATGGCACCAGACAGTGTGCGCGACGAGAAACTGAAGGTGCTCAAAGCCCTCCGTCCAATGAGCACCGAAATGGTCGAGCGCAACACAGTTCGCGGTCAGTACCGTGCTGGCGCATCTGCTGGCGGTGCTGTGAAGGGTTATCTGGAAGAGCTGGGCCGCAACGATTCCAACACTGAAACCTTCGTAGCTGCCAAAGTAGACATCGAGAACTGGCGTTGGGCCAACGTTCCGTTCTACCTGCGCACTGGCAAACGCCTTGCCGCTCGTGTTTCTGAAATCACCATCCAATTCAAAGACCTGCCTCACTCCATCTTCCTGCCAGATGCTGGACGGATTGCTGCAAACAAGCTGGTCATCCGCCTGCAGCCAGATGAAGGCGTGAAAATGCAGGTGATGATTAAGGACCCGGGCCCGGGTTCCATGCGTTTGCGCGAAGTACCGCTGGACATGACCTTTGCTGAAGCTTTCAGCTCCCGTCATCCGGATGCTTATGAGCGCCTCATCATGGATATGATCCGCGGCAACCAGACCCTGTTCATGCGTCGTGACGAAGTCGAAGCGGCATGGACATGGATCGATCCGATCCTTGAACAATGGTCCCAAATCAAAGAAGCTCCAAAGCCTTATACCTCAGGCACGTGGGGTCCATCTGCTTCCATCGCACTTATCGAGCGTGATGGCCGTACATGGCATGATGAAACATATTGATTAAACACCAGGTGCCGGTCCGCTGGCACCTGGTCACCCTTGCAAGTATTTCTCCCACTTGCGCCAATCCCCGAAAAAATCAAAATTGCCTACGGGCAGAGTTGTCAGAATAAAAATTAGGCTCAGAATTTAAATCGATTAAAACGACCAAAAACAGGGATTTCCTCCTCCCAATCCCGCATCTGGTCATTCGGTTTGACTGATGAAAAGTCAAAGAACAAAAGGCAGAGCACAAGACATGGTTCACCCTCGCCTCAAAGAGATTACAGATCGCATAATCGAGCGCAGCGCCACGAGCAGACAAGACTATCTTCGTCGCATGAAAGCGCAGCACACAAACGCACCACAACGCACAAACCTCGGCTGCACTAACCTGGCACATGGCTTCGCAGCCTGTCCGGCAGCTGATAAACAGCACCTCGCCACAGACAAGCAGCCAAACCTCGGCATCGTCACCGCCTACAACGATATGCTTTCCGCACACCAGCCATACGAGAGCTACCCGGAAATCATCCGCGAAACAGTCCGCAAAATTCAGGCGACAGCTCAGGTTGCTGGCGGCGTACCAGCCATGTGCGACGGCGTCACACAAGGCCTGCCAGCGATGGACCTGTCACTGTTTTCCCGTGACCTGATCGCCATGTCCGTTGCCGTTGGCCTGTCACATGGCATGTTTGACGCGGCAGTGTTCCTCGGTGTGTGCGATAAGATTGTCCCGGGCCTGCTCATCGGAGCCTTGTCCTTCGGCCATCTGCCGGCAATCTTCCTACCTGCTGGCCCAATGACCTCCGGCATTGCCAACGACGAAAAAGCCCGCATCCGCCAGCTGTTTGCAGAAGGCAAAGCAACCCGTGAAGAACTGCTTGCTTCTGAAAGCGCATCCTACCACTCGCCTGGCACCTGTACGTTCTACGGCACTGCAAACTCCAATCAGATGCTGATGGAGATCATGGGCCTGCACATGCCGGGCAGTTCCTTTACCAACCCGCTCACACCCCTGCGCAAAGCATTGGTTGAAGAAGCAGTCACACAGGTCGTCGAACTCACCGCACAGCGCAGCACACCTACGCCGCTCTTTGAGATCATCGACGAACGCGCAATCGTAAACGGTGTCGTGGGCTTGCACGCAACAGGCGGCTCCACCAACCACACCATGCACCTCGTCGCAATCGCCGCCGCCGCTGGCATTCAGCTCACATGGCAGGACATTTCGGATCTGTCCGAACTCGTCCCGCTGCTTGCCCGCGTTTATCCAAACGGCAAAAGCGATGTAAACCATTTTGAAGCAGCAGGCGGAATGGGGTTCCTCATTCGCGAACTGCTGGATGCAGGCTTGCTGCACAAAGACGTCAAAACAGTCAACGGAACAGGCTTGGACGGTTACACCGTCAACGTCTTCCTTGATGACAAAGGCGGTGTCCTCCGCAAGCCAGCACCGGCTAAGGCATTGGATGAAACCATCCTTGCGCCAATGTCCGTTCCGTTCAACAAAGACGGCGGTCTCAAAGTCCTCACAGGCAACCTCGGCTCTGCCATCATCAAAACCTCTGCTGTCGCACCTGATCGCCATATCATCGAAGCCCCAGCTCAGGTCTTCCATACTCAAGAAGATGTCGAAGCTGCCTTCAAAGCTGGCGAACTCAACAAAGATGTGATTGTTGTGCTCCGTTACGTTGGTCCGCAAGCCTGCGGCATGCCAGAAGCCCATAAACTGACACCACCTCTTAGCGTTGTGCAGAACCGAGGGTATAAAGTCGCACTTGTAACAGATGGCCGGATGTCCGGCGCCAGTGGCAAGATCCCAGCTGCAATTCATGTTACTCCCGAGGCGATGGATGGTGGACCAATTGCAAAGGTAAGGGACGGTGACTTGCTGCGCCTTGATGCAGTAAGCGGTACGCTGGAGCTGCTTGTTCCTGCAGATGAGTTTGCGCAAAGAACTGCCGCACCTGCAGATCTGCAAGCATACCAGAGTGGAACCGGAAGAGAATTATTCGCAAGTTTCAGGGCAAACGTGAGCTCAGCCGATACCGGCGCTCGCCTCTTCAATCTGGAACAGACAAACAAAACCCAACGGAATGCTGACACAATCAGCGCAATGGAGACAGTGTAATGGCTCAAAATATCGAGCGAGTAGAAGCAATCATGACCGCCGCCCCGGTGATCGCAGTTCTCATTGTCGATGACCCCAAAAAAGCAGTTCCAATGGCACAGGCCCTCGTGGATGGCGGCATCCCGGGCATCGAGATCACACTGCGCACTCCAAACGCTCTGGACTGCATCAAAGCAGTTGCCGACAACGTCGAAGGCGCTCTGGTTGGTGCTGGTACCGTTCTCACCCATCAGCAGTACGAAGCCTCCGTCAAAGCAGGGTCAACATTCGTCGTTTCTCCGGGCGCAACAGACAACCTCATCGCAGCCGCTGAAGATTTTCAGCAAACTCCTTTACTTCCGGGCACATGCACTCCGTCTGAAGTGATGAAGCTGCTGGAAGCAGGCTATGAGCGTCTCAAGTTCTTCCCAGCTGTTCCAGCCGGCGGCACTCCGATGTTGAAAGGTCTGTCTTCTCCTCTGGCTGCGGCTAAATTCTGCCCAACTGGTGGTATCAACCTTGGCAACGCACGTGATTTCCTTGCTCTGCCTAACGTCCTTTGCGTTGGTGGGTCATGGATCGCAGACGCAAAAGCAATTGAATCTGAAGACTGGGCAGGCATTGAAAAGCGGGCTCGCGAAGCAGCTGCATTGACTGTTTAATCGCAAACCATCACGATTGATTGCATTGAATTTCTTACCCGGGGCCTTACATCAAGGACCTGTCATGCTCCTAAAAGCATGAAGGTGTTTCCGGGTAAGAAGACGCATAAAAACAAAACTTTAGAGCAGTTTGCACGTCCCGAAAAACGAGCAAGCTGCTTTACGGTAAATTGGCAAGGCGCGACACTCGCTGCCAGTCAGAAGCTATTACAAGAATAAATGGAGGCCTCGATGCCGACAGCTAATCCAAAAGATATCTTTAAACGCCTTGATGAACACGCTCAGGCCATTCATTCCACTAAGATTACCGATCTCTTCGCAGCAGATCCTTCTCGTTTTGATAAGTTCTCCCGCTCTTCTGACGACCTGCTCTACGATTTTTCCAAGAACAAGCTGACTGAAGAAACCCTGGAGCTCCTGCTCGAACTCGCACGCGCTGCCAATGTTGAAGCAAAACGCGATGCCATGTTCGCAGGTGAGCACATCAACACCACAGAAGACCGCGCCGTATTGCACACCGCCCTGCGTAACCAGTCCGAGAACCCGGTATTGGTGGACGGCAAAGACGTTATGCCTGACATCAACGAAGTGCTCGTCAACATGGGCGACTTTGCAGAAGGCATCCGCTCTGGCGAAATCACAGGCCATTCCGGCGAGAAAATCACAGACGTAGTCAACATCGGCATTGGTGGCTCTGACCTTGGTCCGGTGATGACAACTCTGGCTCTGGCCCCATATCATGATGGCCCGAACCTGCATTACGTCTCCAACGTGGACGGCGCACACATTGCCGACACTTTGGAAAACCTGAATCCGGCGAAGACTCTCTTCATCATCGCCAGCAAGACCTTCACCACTATTGAGACCATGACCAACGCGGCAACAGCCCGCCGTTGGATTGCCAAACACAACGGCGAAGAAGCTGTCGGAGCACACTTTGCAGCTGTCTCCACCGCACTGGAAAAAGTCGCGGCCTTTGGCATCTCGCAAGAGCGTGTCTTTGGCTTCTGGGACTGGGTCGGCGGACGTTACTCCATCTGGTCTGCAATCGGCCTCCCGCTCATGATCGCTATTGGTCCAGATGCATTCTCCGATTTCCTCGGCGGCGCCCATGCAATGGACAATCACTTCCGCGCCACCCCGATAGAAGACAACATCCCGTTCCTGATGGGCCTCGTCGGCGTCTGGCATCGCAACGTGCTGGGTTACGACACCCGCGCAGTTCTGCCATATGATCAGCGCCTCGCCCGCTTCCCTGCCTACCTGCAGCAGCTGGATATGGAATCCAACGGCAAAAGCGTCACCAAAGATGGCACAGCAGTTGAAACCCAGACCGGCCCAATCGTCTGGGGTGAGCCTGGCACCAACGGCCAGCATGCGTTCTACCAGCTCATCCATCAGGGCACGAGCATCATTCCTTGCGAGTTTTTGGTTGCTGCCAACAGCCACGAAGAAGACCTGCAAACCCATCACAATCTCCTTCTGGCAAACTGCCTTGCCCAGAGTGAAGCCCTGCTCCGTGGCCGTTCTCTGGAAGAGGTTGAAGACAAGTTTCGTAAAGATGGAAAATCTGAAGAAGAGATTGCCAAACTAGCTCCACAAAAGGTCTTCCCGGGTAACCGGCCCTCAACCACCCTCCTCTATGATCGTCTCGATCCATTCACGCTGGGTAGGCTGATCGCGTCTTATGAACATCGCGTCTTTGTTGAAGGAGCGATTTGGAACATCAACTCCTACGACCAGTGGGGTGTTGAACTTGGAAAAGAACTCGCGACACAGCTGTTGCCAATGGTTGAAGGCAGCCAATCCGCAGCAAACAAAGACAGTTCGACCCAAGGCTTGTTAAAATATCTAAAGAAGGCGAGGAGCCTCTAATTTTTAACAAACTTTAACCATGTTCTTTTTGTTAGCTCGACCTCACAAAGTTAGAGCTGCCAGGAGGTATCGGGGTCCGGTCAAATTGGGATTGGCAGCAAAAGGAGACTGGAAAAAATGAAAAAAATTGCTCTTGCTGGTGTAAGTGTTGCATTGCTTGCCCTCGCTGGCTGTAACACATCTTCAAGCACGGACCGTACTCTCATCGGCGGTGGCCTTGGTGCTGCAACTGGTGCAGCCATCGGCGCTGCCACAGGCGGTGGTGTGGGGTCCGCTGTCGCTGGTGCAGCAATCGGCGGTGTAGCTGGTGGCATTGTTGGCAATGTGACAACTCCGAAAAACTGCACTGCCTATGATCAGTACGGTCGCCCTTACCGCGTAAAGTGCCCATAAGCCTCGCAAAAAGATTTGGTTACACCATTCCAAAGGCCCTGCAACCGCGGGGCCTTTTTGCGTTACATACCTACAACTCTCAAAAGGCAAACAGCTTCAACTTAACCACCTTGCCATCTCGTAAGCTGCATTCACTCATCTGCAACAGATCAGGTACTACCGTGGGTTTCAAACAATCAGCCCATGGGTAGGATCGTGAGAAAAGCAATAATCATAACAGCCACCCTGCTCACACTCGGTGCTTGCAGTGAGTATAACCGAACAGACCGCGTCCTCGTTGGCGGTGGTCTTGGTGCAGCCACCGGCGCTGCGATTGGAGCAGCAACCGGAGATGTTGGCGCCGCCTTTGCCGGTGCTGGTATCGGTGCCGTTGCAGGCGGGTTGATTGGTGCAGCCACCACTCCGCGCCGCTGTGTCGGCTACGACACCTATGGCCGCCCATACTACTACCGTTGCTGACAGCAATCCTCTCTACAGATCAGCCATAAAGTCCGGAGCAGTCATGTCCAGCTTGAAGCTGCGCGGGCTTTTGGCACTCGCACTCTGCTGCACTATCTTCTTGTAGATGATCTTATGTGCAGCCGCCAAAGCCATCTTGGCGTATTTCATCGCACCTACGCTATGCCGGTTGCCAGAGATACCTGCTCTACGCAGCAAACCATTGGCATAGATGATCGCATAAAAATCCCTGATCTCAGTGGTGAAGTGCTCAGTGGTCACCGAGATGTTCACCTCATCATGGTTCTCAACCCGATGCGGGTTGTTGAGCGGCCAGTGCGCCATCTCACCTGGGCTCAGCGTCACCTTTGTAGCGAACTCATCATACCAGGGCTCAAAGCGGATCTCTTCTTCGGTCGTTCCAAGGAAGATACCTTCCAACTGCTCATCAGAAAGAAACGGCGCTGAATTCTCATAAATATAAACGTCCTTATGGCCCTTCACTTGCCATAAGGATTGTCCGGGTACATCTGCATGATAGTACACTTGAGCACCGGGGGAAGAAATCAACATCCCGGTCTTGTGCTTAAAGGTCTCAAAGCCTGGAACCTTCACCTCAAGCTCATCAAATATCTTCGATGTGACCTGCTTGAAGCCTTCATCCCAGTCCTGAAGTGCACGAAGAGAAAGCCAGAAACGTCCTTCTTCTACAGCACGAAGCACATCCTCGCCTTTGGCACCTTCAATGCTGCCCTGTAGCCACTGGGACTTCTTGGTGCCAATCGCACCAGGACGAACAAAATCATAGTGCTCAGAGGGAGTGGTCTCAATCAACCGCGCTAGGTTTTCTGGCAGAAACACAGGTAACTCATGCAGGCGGTTGTTCAGCAGGAGCGTGTGCTTGCCGAACACCTCTTTGTAATGCTCTTTCCATTCAACAATCAAATCATGCTGAAGAACCAATTCCAAATCATGATACATGACGCCGCCCAATCAGAAAAATACTAGTAAATTTTGACCAGTATATCGAAACCGCACCTGCAAACTCATTAACGCCGCAGCAAACCGGTGACAGGGTAAACAGAACCTTTACCAACGCAAAACGGGAGCCAGTGGCCCCCGCTTCTAATCTCTAGAGCGCGTTCCGTTTGATTGGATTCAATCAAACGACAAGAATTCGCTCCGCCAAAGATGTTAGAGCACGGTGCGTGAATGCTAATGAACGCGACGTGCTCTAAGTCCGCTTAGACTTTCAGGCTGCTTCGGTTTCCTGAACCAGAGCAGCTTCCGGAGCTACGTAAGTGTAGCCCAGGTTTTCAGCAACTTCAGCAACAGTCACCTGACCCTTATAAACGTTCAGACCCGGCAGGAAGCCCGGGATGTCGCGAAGAGCAGCTGCGTAGCCTTTGTCAGCCAGCGCCAGAACGTATGGCAAGGTCGCATTGTTCAGCGCGTAGGTAGAGGTGCGAGCCACAGCACCCGGCATGTTTGCCACGCAGTAGTGAACCACTTCATCCACGATGTAGGTTGGATCCTGGTGAGTTGTTGCACGGGAGGTTTCAAAACAGCCACCTTGGTCGATAGCAACGTCAACCACAACAGAACCCGGCTTCATCGCCTTGATGTGCTCTTTGGTCACCAGTTTCGGCGCAGCAGCACCGGCCACCAGAACAGCACCAACAACCAGATCAGCAGCCAGAACTTCTTTCTCAAGCGCGGCACGGTTGGAGAACACTGTCTTCAAACGGGAACCAAAGCGAGCGGAAAGAGCGTCGAGAACATCAACGTTTCTGTCCAGAACGGTAACATCGGAGCCAAGGCCGATTGCCATTTCAATTGCGTGGGCGCCAACAACACCGCCGCCAATCACAACGGTTTTCGCAGGAGCAACACCCGGCACACCGCCAAGCAGAACGCCAGCGCCGCCATTGGCTTTCTGCAGTGCAGTTGCACCTGCCTGAATGGAAAGACGACCAGCAACCTGAGACATAGGCGCCAGCAGTGGAAGACGGCCTTTCTCATCCGTTACTGTTTCATAAGCGATGCAAACCGCGCCAGAGGCGACAAGGTCAGCAGTCTGCTCTGGATCCGGAGCCAGGTGCAGGTAGGTGAACAGCAGGTGATCAGGGCGGAGCATCTTGCGCTCAACAGCCTGAGGTTCTTTCACCTTCACAATCATTTCTGCTTTCGCGAAGACGTCTGCAGCAGTCGGCAGGATGGATGCGCCAGCTGCAATATAGTCAGCATCGCTCGCGCCAATGCCAACACCGGCATTGGTTTCAACAACCACGTCGTGGCCATGAGCAACAACTTCACGCACGCTGTCTGGCGTCAGACCAACGCGATATTCGTGATTTTTTATTTCCTTAGGAACACCAACAAGCATCACAATCTCCCAATCAGCTTCGGCTTTGTGTTTCTACATAGCTTATGGAAATCTCAGTTGCAGATGCTTGCAATGTGCGCACGACACGGTACATTTTAGCAAACATCTACGAATAAACATCGTTCAGACACAATAATCTGCGAAAACGGCAAAGCTATGAAACTCGACAAGCTTGATAAAAAGATCCTCCGCGCGCTGCAGGACAATGGCCGTATCTCCAATTCTGATCTTGCAGATCATGTGGGTCTGTCCGCCTCTGCCTGCTTGCGTCGTGTCCGGACTCTGGAGGGTGAAGGCGTCATCGAGAAATACGTCGCACTGCTCAATCCGAAAAAGCTGGGCAAGCGTATGAGTGTCTTTGTCGAGATCTCACTCGGTTCTCAGTCAGAGGAAGCCCTTTCAACATTCGAGAAAGCCGTTGATCGCTCCACCGAGATTATGGAGTGCCACCTCATGGGCGGCGATGCGGATTACATCCTGCGTGTGATGGCCGATGATCCGGTTGATTTTGAGCGCATCCACCGTGACCACCTCACCCGCCTTCCCGGCGTTGTGCGCATGCGTTCCTCCTTCGCGATCCGCTCCACCAAACAAGGCAGCGCCCTGCCAATTTCCGAGAGCTAATTCACCTCGGAAACCTTGCGGTTTTCTCACAGGCATACTCGACGCTTCTGCCAAACCTCTCTATAACAACGCTCAATTGTATATTGCTGCAGCTCTCCCGGGCTGCATGAGTATGGAGCACGACTTTGACCCCAATTATCACTTGCTTGCTGGACGGTCGCTACGAGCTGGCCGAAGGTCTCCTCTGGGATGAGCTGACAAAACACCTGTTCTTCTGTGACATTCTCGGAAAACAGATCCACGCGATGCATTGGGATAGCAAAGAAGTCACCACATGGGACTTCCCGAAAGTCGTTGGCTCCTTCGGTCTTTGTAAGGACGGTCGCCTCATCGTGGCGATGAAAGACGAAATCATCCTGTTCGATACAGGCACCAAAATGTACGAGGTCATCGCAAAGATTGAGCCGGATAATCCACGCACTCGTCTGAACGACGGCAAGGTTGGACCTGACGGCGCATTCTGGGTGGGCACCATGGACGACATCAGTCCAAGAACCCCTATCGCCAGCCTCTATCGCGTCACGCCAGATGGCAACGTCACGCAGATCGCCACAGAAATCAGAACCTCCAACGGCTTGGCATGGTCTCCGGACAACAAGACCATGTACCACTCTGACACCGGCTCCGGTGAAGTCTTCGCCTATGATTTCGACCGCGACTTCGGTGCAGTCACCAACCAGCGCAAGTTCCTGCAGCTGGACAACACAGTGGGCAGACCCGACGGCGCTACAACAGACACCGATGGCAACTACTGGTCCGCAGGCGTCTCAGCAGGCAACGTCAACTGCTTTGATCCGGATGGACAGCTGCTGCAGTCCATCGCCATGCCTGTTCCTCGCCCGACCATTCCGTGCTTTGCAGGTCCAAACCTGGGCACACTGGTCGTGGCAAGCCTGCGCCCTCATGGAGATGACGAGCTTCTCAAGGAGTTCCCAAAATCAGGCGGTCTCTTCGCAATGGATGTGGAGCACAAAGGCCTGCCAGCCTGCCGCTTTGGCTAAGCTCTGCCCTGCCTCCTGAAAAACAAACAGATTTAGCACCGCTGGCTCCTGTCCGGCGGTGTTGTCGTTTGGGCCCCGGAATACGGGAGTGAGCAAGGCGAGCAGGCAGTGCCTGCGCATTGTAAGTAAATTAGTTTCTTCGGCATTGGCTGCTCGCCTCGCCCGGGCGTTTTTGTATGAAACAAGATCTCCACCGAAAGGCATTGGGAGCAGGCACCATCAGCAACAAGCACATCAGCCAGAGGCAAATGTGAGTGTCAGTGATAGCTAAACGCCTGCCAGTGTAGACGCCCATCGGGTGACCAGCTTCCGCTTGGTCCCTGCACTAAAGACTTTCAAGGGGTGTTTCAACGGACCCGCCGGAGGATGCGTTATGTCTCCCGGTAGCCCCGCCCAGCTCACGCTGCACTGACGGTCGCTCCGCCAGCTGCCCGTTTACGTGAACATGAGATCAACAATAAGCTAGCCTGAGCGAACGGGGATAAGATTTTCCGGATCCAAGCAAAAATAAGGGGCAGTCAAACCGCCCCTCAATCAACTCTGCTTCAGCTTTCACCAGCCTCAGAAGGCTTGTCATCAATCTGGTAGGGCGCGAGTACCTTCTTGGTTTTCTCCGGCAGGTTCTTCCCCCAGCCGGCATCAAGCTTGTGGTCAACAGACACGCGGTCATCAAACACAAAGCACTCGCCCTTCCAGAGGCTCTCATCCTCTGGTACGTTTTCCAGATAGTTCAGAATACCGCCCTCAAGGTGGTAAACCTCATCATAGCCCTGCTCCAGCATCAAGCCGGTAGCCCGCTCACAGCGGATACCGCCGGTGCAGAACATGGCAACCTTCTTCTTGGCACGCAGAGCATTGTCATTGCGTTTGACCCACTCAGGAAACTCATTAAAGGTCTCCGTGTCAGGGTCCAATGCACCTTCAAACGTGCCCAGAGCAAACTCATAGTCATTGCGCGTATCAATCACGACCGTATCCGGGTCAGAGATCAGCGCATTCCAGTCCTCTGGCTTCACATAGGTGCCGACCAGATCATTCGGATCGATATGGTTCACGCCCATATTCACGATCGCCTGTTTCAAACGCACCTTCATGCGTTTGAATGGAACTTGCTTCGCCCAGCTTTCCTTGACGGTGATGTCATGAAAACGCGGGTCTTTGCGCAAGTAGGCAATCACGTCCCGCATCTGCGGTTCTTCACCAGCAATAGTGCCGTTAATGCCCTCACGAGCAATAAGAAGACTGCCGCGAATACCACGGCTTTTGCAGTAGTCAAGCAGAGGTTCGCGCATGTCTTCAAAGTCCGCAAACTCAACAAACTTGTAGAGCGCACAGACTAAAATGGGGGTTAGCGTATGTGTCATTCTTTGCCTTTGTGGGCTTATTCGTAGCAGTACCTATACCCATTTCCATCGGGTCTGTCAGCAAAAGAGACCATACCAAAACTGCAAACCTCCCCTGCCGAAGCAGGGAAGGTTGAAATGTAACTCGCACGAGAGGTCGTCACAGGTTCATTTACCGGCCCGGACGGAAGGTTTCCATAATGGTAAGAAGCGTCTGAAGCTGATCCGGCGTGCCAGACTGAGCAACCTTTTCCGTAGCACCAGCAGCTGCCATGGTATCCATGGAGTAGATCTGCATAACGCCCTGGTTGGTTGCAGCCTGAGCCAGAATGTTCTGCTGCTGAGAAGCAGCCACGTTATTCTCAAAGAGAATACCGGTTGAGTGCGCCATCGTCTGGAAAAGCGAACCCATAGCCATGGCGGGTGCTTCACCAACAACCTTCACATTGGTTTGTGTGACGGCATCAGTAATCATTGGATTTACCGTATCCGGCATAGTCGTCATCCTTAAAAATGCAGCATATCTTTCGAAGAGACGAAACCGCCTTTCGAATACCGATACGCGGGAGACAGAAACAAAAGCAGCTCAGCAGAATATGAACTGCCATGAATAAAAGAAGTCGTGTCCGGTGATTTCACAGAGAACCACCAGGGGCATGCCCACCTGAAAACCAACCGGACACCAGTAACTGCAAGTTGAACCAACGCCGCCGGAGGGCGACGCCTAAACCCGTTAGGTTGGGTTGAAAACGCGCATGATTGTCAGCAGCGTGTTCAACTGGTCTGGTGTGCCGCTCTGAGCAACTTTTTCGGTAGCACCAGCGCCAGCCATCGTATCCATGGAGTAAATCTGCATGACTCCCTGGTTAGCTGCTGCCTGAGAAAGGATGTTCTGCTGCTGAGCGGCAGAGACATAGTTCTCAAAGAGAATTCCGGTGGAATGAGCCATTGTCTGAAAGACACTGCCCATTGCCATCGCAGGGGCTTCACCCACGACCTTTACGTTGGACTGGGTAACCGCGTCAGTGATCATAGGGCTAACAGTTGTTGGCATTCTAATAGTCCTCTTTCATACAGTTCTGGTCAAAATCCGGTTCTGCATTTCCTTGAACTGGCTCCAAAGGAGTACGCGCTACTACAACTTAAAGGATGCATCAGAACCATTCTCATCGCTCTGGCCTTTGCACCAGAAAGCGAAGCTCGAAAGTTCCGGTTATGGGTTGAAACTACGCAAGGTAGTCAGCAGCGTGCTGAGTTGGTCAGCTGTCCCAGCCTGAGCAACTTTTTCTGTGGCCGATGCCCCGGCCGTTGTATTCGCGGAATAGATTTGCATGACGCCCATGTTGGTCGTCGCCTGTGCAAGAATGGTAGATTGAGACGCGGATGCGACTGAGTTCTGCAACAAAATGCCCGTTGAATGTGCAAGGGATGCATAGAGGTTTCCCATCGCAATTGCAGGCGCTTGCCCAAGCACCGTTACATTGGATTGCGTGACAGCATCCGTCACCATGCCACCCTCTGGTATTACGGGGCCAATCCCCGGTAGATCCGCCATAAATCACTCCCACCTGATCAATCGAACTCATGAGCAGTTCGGTAAAAACGCAGCCCTACTTCACCTCTGATCAAGCGCAAGCACTGCACTGACCAGAGGCAAACTCTCAATTATTTAGAAAACTCAATGGCCGTTGCAGACTGACCAAACACCGCGACTTAACGCGAAAAGTACCGACACAATGTTCCGAGCAAACTCTCGTTCACCTGCTCGGCTTCCTTCGGGTCCATATGTGAAATGCTGTTTGCAGCAGCCATGGAACCAACAGAATAAGTATGCAAAATTCCCTGATTCAAAGCGGTCTGCGCAATGATGTTCTGGCGCTGTGCATTCGAGACGGAATTCTCAAAAAGCACCCCTGTCGATTGCGCCGCTGTCAGGAAGGTCAGCGCCAGCGCGAACGCAGGAGCCACCCCAAGAATTGCAATCACGTCAGCATCAACAGTTCCGCCATCGGAGGGTTTTGTTGCGCCACATTGTTCCTCAATAGTCTTTGGCATTTTTTCTCCAATATGCTTGTTATTATTGCCATTTACAGACTATTGACGCCGCTCCTCTCTATTTGTGAACTCTTTCCTAAGAGCCAGTGCCCTTCGTAAGAATTGGTTCACACATCACTCATCTATCGCGAGTTCTCTGTTGCAGATAACTAATCAAAAGCTCGGAGAGCTTCTCATTGAGCGGTGCAATCTGCCTTGAAAGCTCCGACTTGATTTCCTTCTTCAGAAAATCCCGCATGGCTTCAGCAGCCTGTACCGCCATCGCTTCCTGATTGGGAACCCCGCCCTGACCGGGCAGGCCAGAGCCCGGAAACTGCGCCATGCCGGGACCAGCTTGCGGCCCACCTTGCCCAGTCACCATTTGCGGCTGCGGCTGCGCGGGCGGCGGTGCTGGTGGTGATTGCGGCTCCTTCTCCTCATCCCCCGTACCAATCACGCTCTTAATCGTCGTAATCTCTTCATCAATGGAGGTGCACAGCTTGGCTGCCGCCTGCTCCACCTCAGACACAATCGTCTGCGCAGAGGATGTTGCATCATCACAAGCCCGATTGATCTGCGCCTGCTGCTGACGGATTTCAGCAACCACCTCATTGTAGTTTGGAATGCCCTGCCTCAGCTGCGCAAATTCACTGGCCGCCTGATCCACATTCTGCTTCACCTTGGTCAGCTGCACGACAGCATCATCCAGCGCAGAGTTGAATTCCGGGCCCGGCGTCACCGTGACCTTTTGAGGACCAGCATCTGCGGCCCCTGACGTTCCGTTCGCGGCTGTACTCATCGCCTCACTCCTCAAGTCCAGTCTTACCAGTTGTGATCTGAATTTCGCTCGGAACTGCGGTCCTCTCCCCGCGCGTCAAACTCAATGTCGCCAGTGGAGGTAAACCGCGCAAGAAGCTCCTCTTCCACCCCATCCTGGATCAACCGGTCCTCGTCTTCACGGTCCTCATACCGGTCGGCCTCTTCCTGCAATCGCTCATCGCGAAACCCGAGAACCACATCCGCTGCAGTAATGCCATCTTCACACACCAGCATCCCTTCCGCCTTCACCAGCGCATCCCGCGCCAGACTCAGATGACACAGAAGCCCTGGCAGCGTCTCAACACCAGACCGCGACAGCGTAAGCGTCTCTTCCTGCTCGATAACCCCTTCCCAGCGGCGCAACTGATTGAGGATCACCTCCTCCAATTCCTCTCGAATGTATGTAACGTCCCGTTCCATATCTCACCTTTAGAGCTGACCGGGGATCTGCCTATCGCGTCAGAGCCCGAAGAAAAGTCGCAAGCAAAATGTAGTCCTATTGAAACAACAGCGTAATTTCCTGAAACAGATCCATCAGCTGACCCGCTTCCGGCAGATCACTCACTCACATCCTGAAACGCCGAGATGGCATTGGTCACCATGACGTTCAGCTCCGTCAGCGCAGGTGTCGCTGCCAGCGCCGGATCCTGTGCGATCTTCGCGGCCACAATCGCCTGTGCAGCCATAGAGATTTGCATGACACCGTTCATGTAAGTTTCTGCATTTTGCGACGCATGCCCGCTGGACTGCTTGGTCATCACATCGTCAGGAATGGAGATCATCGACTCCAATCCTTGGTAATTTTGAAAGTTGGTAAACTGCACGGCCTGAGTAATCTGTTCGTTTAAAGCAGAGGTTGAAGGCGCAGAGGTTGGCAATGGTGGATAGGATGGCCCGGAGGACTGCTCCTTCCCGGTATCCGTGGATGTGCCCTGCGACTGCCCACCCGTCCCGTCAGAACCGGTAGTATCCTCAAAGTCTGCACCGCCAGCAGATCCCTTTTCACTATCCATCACCATGGTTTGTTGCGCTCCGGATTGACTGTTGCTCTCACTTGCTGTGTTGACGGTTTCCGTTGCCGCCTGTGAGGACATTTTGACCGCTGGAGAAGATCGCTGAGCACCCTGTGTTCTGGATGCCTCAGCACCGGACTGAGTTGAGGAACGCAAACTATTATCGCTCAAAGGTCCGTGGAGCAGAGAGATCAGGCGCCGCCGACGCGTAATCGCATTCTCATACTCTTGAGAAGCTGAACTCTCACCTCTCTCCCTCACCATCAAATTCCCTCAAATTAGCCACCTGAAGGTTTAGACTCCGCTCCAGAGGTCGGGCCTATTTCCATAATCAGCTGAACGCCCTTGGACACCACAGCCGTCGATATCTGGTTCATGGATTGCTGCGCATGGGTCGCATTTTGAACCGACAGTCCCGTCGCATTGCTTACCACCTGATACAGATTGGCAATTGCCTGAGAGGGCGCTTCACCCACCACCTTCACATTTGTCTGGGTAACGGCATCCGTCACCTGAGCATTTACAGTATCTTCCGCCATGCTTTCGCCCTCGCAGTCTAAATTCGTTAACTATTCGGAGAGACGCACTCCCAACCCTCCTGTGAACATTCAATCTGCTCAATTGAGCCGCTTACGCTTCTTGGAGCGGGCATCTCTCAGCTTCTCGCGCAAAAACTGCACCCGCTTGCGGGCCAAAGCCTGAGAAATATTCAGCTCCTCCGAAATCTCGCTGTAACTGCGATCCTCGGCAAACTTCATGGAAAAAATCTGCTGATAGATAAGAGGAAGCCGCTCCAGCGTCTTGCTGATCAACATCAGCTCTTCCTTCTGTGCCAGCAGCACTTCCTGCGGTGCGCTTTCAATCTCTGTATTGGCCAGATGTTCGTCGTAAACATCCTTATCGCCATCACGAAACTGATATTCATAACGCTTCTTCCGGTACTGACTGATGAACTCGTTTTTAAGCGCATACATAAAAAAGGCGATTGGCTCCCTCATATTCAAGGGACGCTGTTCAAAGTGCGATGCAACCTTAATGATCGTTGCTGACATCAACTCTTCAGCCGCATCCATGTCACCACCCGTAAGATGAAACGCTCTTCCGAATATCTTTTTTCTATACTCGTTCCAGTATTCCCAAACAGGCGTCAAATCCTGACGCCCATCAAGATGTTCTAATCGTGTATTCTTGTAATACATCCGCCACACCTCAATGTATTACAGACTAAATCCCTGAACACCACAAAGAGACATCACGAAACACACACCAGCACTGGCATGGAGAACAGATATCAACTTTATTTCTAGAGAATTCGTCCGCTTCGATAGAGATGAAGCTACGGATATTCTTGTTTACGGAAAACCAACACAATTTTATGGGTTGTATAAATTCATGCTTACAACCCTTGATAATAGAACGCGAACCAGATTAGAAATTTTAAGAGGTTCCAGTCACTTAACGACCTTCGAGTAATCAACCTTGCAGAATTACAACACAACCAGAAACACGACGACGACCTGTTAACAACCTATAAGGTGTATGCTTGAGATTGATACAACCCGAAAAATGCATAAGCCCAATCTCATAGAGCGCCATCCACCCTGCCCTTAATAGACAGCCCACCCGACGTTTTGTGACATAAGCGATTCTACAAATTAAAGGAGAGATTGTTTTTCCAGGTGCTCAATCACAAACCGCGCACGCTCTTCAACGCACACTTGCGGCACGTCAACCAACTCATATCCATAAGCACGATAGACCGAAACATTCGCGGCATAATCCTGGCACGCAAAGTCAAAGCCATGCGTTCGCTCCGCATCATGTTCAAAAATCTCTCTCCACGGCGCACACACAAACACTGGCGACGCAAACCACCTCAGATGCGCAGCACGCACCATACTCTCAGGAACAGAAGCCCCAATAATTGCACTATACGCAATCGCTTCCAGAAAACTGCGATCATGGAACACAGTCTCACCTGACCGCACCCCTCCCCGATCAAACGCCGCAATAGAACGCTCAAACAACAAATCCCGAAAAGCAACACGGCTTATTGGCCCTACGACGCAAAAAAACCCGGCGAAATAAGTCGCCGGGTTTTTCTTTTGAAGTCACATCTAATTATCCAAGGAATGTAAAGTCATCCTGTTTCAGACTGGATAGGGTGACGCCCTCAAGAGTAATCGAAGTATCGGCGTCGAGTGTGATCACCGTATTAGCACCATCCTGCTCAGCGGCTGCAAGTACTGCTTCAAAATCGGCAAAGACAGATGTTGTAAACTCGATAACATCCGAACCTTCTGCTCCACTAGCAAAATCCTGGATGACATCGTGGCCAGTAGTAACAGCCATGAACACAAATGTGTCATCGCCTTCACCACCATTAAGGATATCATCACCAGCTCCACCGGAGATCCGATCATCCCCGCCATTCCCGGCAATTACATCAGCTCCGACACCACCTTTAAGAATTTCAGCAACAGCACTACCAATCAACTTAACTGGGGCCATCTCGAAGGTTTCAATTACCGGCGTTCCTGTTGGCTCATATACAGTGCCATCAGCCCCGACATAGTTGCCATCTTCATCAGGCGTGAACACGTAAACCGAACCTGACCGCTCACCCTTGTCGTCATCCCCATAAGCCCCGACAGTGATGACACCATCTTCATTGATCGAGACGGATTGCCCGAAGTAATCACTGGCTGCCCCATCATGAGCCGTCAGAACGATTTCCTGATAACCACCAGATCCATCCGGCACATAAACATAGGCAGCCCCTTTTAAATTGTTGCCACCTGTCGTCCCTGTGACGATGACACCAGCCTCATTCATGGCAAGCGTTGAGCCTGTCCCACTGTGTCCGGTAATCAGCTTGGAGATCACATAATTGCCACTGCCATCAGGTTCATGGATGTATAGGACACCTGTGGCTCCAACAACAACGGTACCATCACCCTTAACAGCACCACTGATGCCGAAGGTCGCAGTGGAATCAGGGGCAATCAACTGCAGTTCCGTATAACCACCAGATCCATCTGGAGTGAACACACGGGCCAGAGCACCCGGACCGTCCGCAAACACAACACCAGCCTCATTGATGCTGAGGGTGCCGCCAAAACCATCTTTACCAGAGGCAACCAGCTTCGTTTCCGTGTAACCACCAGAACCATCAGGAGCAAAGATATAGATCTTGTCGGTAGTTGTGCCGTAAGCAGAAGCGACAATCACGCCCGCCTCATTCATGGCAAAGCCATGGTTACCGAGGTAGTCGCTGGCAGCACCGTCAGAGGCAGTCAGCTTGACTTCCGAATACCCCCCGCCTTCTGTCGGTGTGTACACGTAGATCGAGCCAGACTGTGCGCCCTTGTCGGAATCTCGGATTGCAGCAACTGCAATCACACCAGAATTATTAATGGCTGTTCTCACCCCATAAAAATCAGAATTTGCCCCATCGGAAGCCACCAACTTGGTCTCAATATAACCATCACCATCAGGTGTGTAGATATAGACTGAGCCAGAGTTCTGACCTTTGTCATCATCATAGCGAGATCCGACAACAACAACACCATGGTCATTCATCTGCGCATCAGAACCAAAATTGTCATCCTCAAATCCATCAGAAGCGACGAGTTTGAACGCTGACCCGTCTCCCTCAACAGCATGGTGTTCACCATAGGAATAGATTACCGGCGTTCCTGTTGGCTCATATACAGTGCCATCAGCCCCGACATAGTTGCCATCTTCATCAGGCGTGAACACGTAAACCGAACCTGACCGCTCACCCTTGTCGTCATCCCCATAAGCCCCGACAGTGATGACACCATCTTCATTGATCGAGACGGATTGCCCGAAGTAATCACTGGCTGCCCCATCATGAGCCGTCAGAACGATTTCCTGATAACCACCAGATCCATCCGGCACATAAACATAGGCAGCCCCTTTTAAATTGTTGCCACCTGTCGTCCCTGTGACGATGACACCAGCCTCATTCATGGCAAGCGTTGAGCCTGTCCCACTGTGTCCGGTAATCAGCTTGGAGATCACATAATTGCCACTGCCATCAGGTTCATGGATGTATAGGACACCTGTGGCTCCAACAACAACGGTACCATCACCCTTAACAGCACCACTGATGCCGAAGGTCGCAGTGGAATCAGGGGCAATCAACTGCAGTTCCGTATAACCACCAGATCCATCTGGAGTGAACACACGGGCCAGAGCACCCGGACCGTCCGCAAACACAACACCAGCCTCATTGATGCTGAGGGTGCCGCCAAAACCATCTTTACCAGAGGCAACCAGCTTCGTTTCCGTGTAACCACCAGAACCATCAGGAGCAAAGATATAGATCTTGTCGGTAGTTGTGCCGTAAGCAGAAGCGACAATCACGCCCGCCTCATTCATGGCAAAGCCATGGTTACCGAGGTAGTCGCTGGCAGCACCGTCAGAGGCAGTCAGCTTGACTTCCGAATACCCCCCGCCTTCTGTCGGTGTGTACACGTAGATCGAGCCAGACTGTGCGCCCTTGTCGGAATCTCGGATTGCAGCAACTGCAATCACACCAGAATTATTAATGGCTGTTCTCACCCCATAAAAATCAGAATTTGCCCCATCGGAAGCCACCAACTTGGTCTCAATATAACCATCACCATCAGGTGTGTAGATATAGACTGAGCCAGAGTTCTGACCTTTGTCATCATCATAGCGAGATCCGACAACAACAACACCATGGTCATTCATCTGCGCATCAGAACCAAAATTGTCATCCTCAAATCCATCAGAAGCGACGAGTTTTCCTCCTCCAACTTTATTGGTGCCGTTGATCGTCACCGTCACTGTCTTGGTGATCACACCGCCATTGCCATCATCGATCGTGTAGGTGAACGTGTCAGTCGCTGTCTCACCAACGCTCAGATGGATGAACGCATCACCGCAATCATAGGAGAACGTGCCATCGCCATTGTTGATCACAACACCAACTGTGGTGCTGTTGTCGATCGTGATGATGTGCGTGTCGTTCACATCAACAT
>NZ_LMCH01000058.1:0-3061 GCF_001623095.1 Pseudovibrio sp. Ad5
TGTTGCAACCAAGCAGAAGTGGCGGGTGGGGCGCAATGCAGGAATGTCATAATGGGTAGGGCTTTACACCTTGCTGAAGCGCTCTGGCCCTGACGGACGGAGACCCCAAATATCGCAGGACGACAGGGCCAGAAGGTGAAGGGCACTGCTGAAGGAGTTTCTGAGGAGGATGAACCAGCCAGGTGTGCAGATCACGCTTTAGCACTATGCCGACGGCAGCCAAATTGGATGGAAAGAGCGTCAAACTCTAACATTAGTCACATGATGAGGCTGATAGCTTGTTGATCCACTTCTGGTGTTTGAGTGACCGATTTTGCTTAAGCATTACATCAGAGAGATCTCCTCTAAGATGCCGCTTTAAAAAACGTTTATGTGAATCTAGCCTCTCTCTTGAGAGCCAAGGATTAAAGTAGATCCTTCTTAGACTAGACGCTGAAAACCGGAATTTGTCATGTGCTATGCCGTCTGGTGATGAAACCCGCAAGATTCTGAATTCTTTCTCGTCGGCATATTGCTCTCTTTTCGTAAATGGTACTTCATCAGGCTTGGTTTGTGGAAGGTCACGCTTATTGGGATACTGGATCGGACTTGCAATCAAAGAAGGGTCTTCCTCTATGTCCTTGATGAAGGCGTCTTTCTCAAACCACAGACATACACCATTCTCTCGTTCACCAAAGATGTGCCAGAAATGAAATCGATCGCTTGCCTGTGTTAAGCAAGTCGCCCTTATGTCAAAGTCATCCCGCCGCCCAGTAGCATACAGTTGAATAACTTCTGAGTCATTTTTATCATCCCAAGAAGACGGATGTCCGAGATGTAGTTCTTTGTCCTTCAGGATGTCAGTTAGATACTCAATTTTCGTATATTTCTTAAGCCATCTACCTTTACTCATAGCACCCCTTTCATCAATAAATATTCACTCTGAACTCGTTCAACTCTCGTTATTCGGCTTCGATACTGTAAGGGCATTATGCATTAGGTATAGGAAAACCATCGCAGCCTGAAGCATTGTCATACGAAGAATATTTGGGTTTCCTTCCACCATTCCACGAAGTTCTTCGTAATCAAATTCAGGGTCAGCGAGAGCAAAAGAATAAAAGAGTTGCCGCGTTTCATTAGCTTCATGAATTAACTCAAGAATACTGCAGTCTCTTCTCCGGATATCATGCGCATACTTATTGCGGATTACCCTGACATACTTGACAAACTTGTATTCTTCTTTGGGACTGCCCATTAACTCTAAAAGCTTCAGTACAGAGGCTCCACCCGTGTACGGCAATTTATCTACAAAATCACCCAAAGCGCCCTTCTCGCTGAAAGACTTGTCACATTTCTGAAAGAACAGAGCTTGTCGTAATGTTTGTCGTGCAACCGTATCCAGCAAAGCATCCAGCTGCACAATAAAAGCCCAATCTGATTGTTCATTAAAGAGTTCAAGAATTACGTCAGAACTTACGCCGATTGGTTGCAAATACTGGTCTGACAGCTTCTTGAGTTGGGTAAAATTATCATCAGCGTTGTGGGTCATTGAAGAACTACTCCTCTTAGGGGGCTTAAGTCATGAGTATGGGAGAGCTAGCAAGCTTACGTCTTTAGTTTGGCATGCTTTTTCCTGAATTCCTCCAGAATGGCCAGAGACTCTGCACGGCTTCGACTGGCACCTTCAGAGCGCCGTACTCGCCGGGGCCTGCGTACACGCTTCTGGTAACCGCCTTTGTCAGAAGCGCTTTTGACCTTGACGCGGGGAGGGCTGGCCTCCTGCTCTTTCTTCACAAAGGCCAGCACCTCACCCAGGCGCTTATTGTCGGTGACCGCCGCGTGGGTAACACGCTGTTCCTTGTCAAACACCTTGTGCGGCAGCACCATGCCTTGCCAGCGCAGTTGCACACGGCCATCAGCAAACTGGTAGGTATCAACGTATTTGCCTGGCAGCTTCTTACTCAGATCATTGGGCTCCAGAATGAACATCTTGCGATTATAAGAAACCGTAAGCTGCTGGGTCACATAACGCTTCTCGCGCCAGCACAGGATGTCAGCCAGCCGGTCCGGCTCCACATTAAGCGCCCGGTGCAGATTGTCTGGACGAGCAGGGACCTTGGCAAATCTGGCGTTAAACTGCTCCCTGAAGCCTTCCAGAAAAGCATTACCAGCTTCCACGTCACAGATCCCGGCAAGGCGCAGTTCCTTGACCAGACGATCCTGTAGCGTCCGGTTGGCGCGCTCCACACGGCCCTTGGCCTGGGAAGAATTGGCGCACAGGATCTCAATGTTAAGCTCTGATAGGGCGCGGCCAAACTGGGTCATGCCAGCTCCACCTCTGGCCTCCGTGTTGGCCACCTTAAACACGCTGTGCTTGTCAGAATAAAACGCCACCGGACGGCCATGTTTACCTAAATAGTGCTCCAGCGCGGAAAAATAGGAAAACGCACTCTCGGACGGCACAAACTGCAGGTGCATTAGAGTCGATGTGGCATCATCGACAAAGACGAGCAGGGTGCATGGATCACCGCGCTCCTCAAACCAGCGATGGTCGCTGCCGTCAATTTGGATGAGCTCGCCATAGGCTTCGCGGCGATGACGTGGCTGATGAAACGTGCGCCGCTGCGCCTTATTGAGCCAGATCCCGGCCTCAATCATCCATTTGCGCACCGTCTCGCGTGAGACCTTCAGGCCATGATGTTCCTCAAGCTTTTCTGCCGCCAGTGTTGGCCCGAAGTCAGAATAGCATTCGCTGATGATCACTTGCGCGTACTCGCGCTTGGCGTCACTGATCTGATTGTTGGGCCGCTTGCCACGGGCACGGTGGCGCAGACCGCCAGCACCTTCATCTCGATAGCGCTTCACCAGCCGCGATATCTGCCGCACCGACAGGTCCAGCAGACTGCCGGCACCAGCATTACTCAGCTCGCCGCGTACAACCTGCGCAATTACTTCAACCCGATTTAACTCCCGTTCACTCATAACCACCCATCCCATGCCACGCTCCCCAGCATAACCCAACGTAAGAGCACTGTGACATTTTTAGTTTGCAGAGGATAGACAGTTTAGCATTGAGTATAAC